>PZPG01000018.1:8450-9811 GCA_003045995.1 Bacteroidota bacterium | reverse complement strand
CGTATGTACTGTGTAGTCTCCCGCCTCCTAACGTGTACTATGCCCAATTTTGTGTCCCAACCATCGCCCGGAAACGAAAAGAGCAACGTCCGGCACGAATTCGAGGGTACTCTCTGTCTCAGCATTGATAAACTGAATCAGAAAGATACAAAAGGATTGAAGCACCTTCACTTACTAATTACATTCAAGTGGATATTATTGTGGAGGCGAGACAAATTTCTTTCACAATGGCCAAAAATTTCTCATTTTCGGGTGGATGGGAAGTCTCCTACCCGCTATGAGATCTCCCATCAACCCGAAGAAGCACGGACGCAGGTCTGCGAATCCTGTGAGTCCGCAATCCATATGAATTCACAGAACGGATGATTGACCGAGTTGCCGCATATCTGAGCAGAGAGTTTTATGAAGAACAGTTTCAGATGGAGCAGGTTCCGGAAACGTATCTTACACCGCAGTATAATCTTGCAAGAGGAACCTATGCGACTTTGCTACTGATGCGTGACAGAAGATTGCGGTTGGAGCGTGTTCGTTGGGGCGGATTGCTGGGCACGCAAAGTTTTGATCCGGCAGACCGTGAGGCAGATGCATCCGAAATCGTTCAAAAAAGGCGGGCCTTGTTTCCAGTGAATGGGTTTTTCATCTGGAGTGATGACAGGGAGAATACGCAACCGTTTTATGTGAAGCGGATTGATAGTGACCCGATCTATATTCCCGCGGTGATCAAGACCGATTCTAACGGGGATCAGCACTTTGAAATTCTGCAGCAGGAGGCTAATGTGCTGATTCTGCCTCTTACACAGCAAATGCCCCGTGCGATTCTCCAAGAGAAAATCCCGGTATGGCTGAATGAGGCAATTCCAGAGAAGGATGCACTGAAACGATCGGAGCAGGAGATGGGTTTGAGTGATCTTACGGTTCACAGAGTATCGGAGGATCTGAACGATCCAGAGCGAAATGAGGAGGAGTTATTGCGTCCCCTTCCGAAGTAATCAAAACATCTTTCTTTAATGCGCGCAATGTCGTATTTTTCCAAACTATTTTGAAAAATTTTTTAATCCCATACTTATGTTATACGGAATTATTATTTCACTGATTGTCATTATTTGTTTTCTTCTCATTGTGGTTGTTTTGCTACAGCCGGGTCAGAGAGAGGGGTTGTCCGGTGGGCTGGCTGCGGGGATGGCCGGTGGTGGCGCTATGGGAGCACGGAGAACGGCGGATCTGTTATCCAAAACGACGACTGTGCTTGCTATCCTGTTTCTGAGTTTGAGTGTTCTGGCAAACTTTACTATTGATCGCAGCGCACAAAATGGTAGCACGATTCAGGAGCAGGCGCAGCAAAGTTTCAGTGCGCCGGGAAC
>PZPG01000018.1:3757-8306 GCA_003045995.1 Bacteroidota bacterium | reverse complement strand
AGAGAAGGAACTAAGGGCAAGATAAGCGAGCGTGTCAAGACGGGAGGAGTCTAGGATAGCAGAGGGATAGTAAGAGACTAGAACCGTAGAAGCCTAGGACAACAGATCCTTCACATACTCATTTTCCGGATCCATTTTCAGGGCCTGCTCGTAATACGACCGGGCCTTTTCTTCATGACCGCCTTTCGACATCAGGTCTCCCATCAAAATCCAGTTTTCTACGTCTCGTGGCTGAGACCGAATTCTGTTTAAGAGATAGTTCATAGCAACCTGCCCATCTCCGGTCATTAGCATAAAAAGAACCAGATTACGGTGTGCAGCGGGCAGATCTTCCAAAGCGATCGCCCGGTCGAAATCCTCTTTTGCTTTGTCTGGTTCGTCATGGTTCAAGTACGAGTAGCCCCGAAGATTATACAGTCGAGCGTTTTCGGGGTCCCGCTCGAGTGCATCATGGAATGAACTAATACTGGACGACCATTGATTTAGTTTTTGCATCACCTCCCCCTCCAAGGTGTACCCTTCTGCTGCATCCGGATTCATTTTTTGCAGTTCTCTTGCCGCGTCCAGTGCATGATCCAGGTCTTTTTCATGCAAAAGCTGGTACCCTTTATTGTGTTTCTCCTCAAATGTCATGCGGATGGTCCTGATTTGGTTTCGGATGTTGTGTCTGTAATATCTTCAAATTCAGCTTCTTCAATGGTATCCAGATTGGGTTTGCCTCGCTTTTGCCCAAAGCCTCCCCATCCTTTGCTTCCAGCCCGCCCCCCGTGTACTCCGCTCCCCCTATATCCCTCGCTTCCTCCAGTTCTATCGCGTCCCCCATATCCCCCGGAAGCGTTCCGTTCCGAGGCACTTCTTGCCTGCTGGTAGATGGTAAATCCGATTCTTCTCAACCACATTCGGAAGAAAGTGATGATTGCATAAAAAAACAGAATGAACAGAAGCCAGCGCATGGGCAAAAAAATAAGGACGTTATTCCGGAATGATGTTGATATAGGTGTGAGCTCCGACCGGACGATAGAAGATTTGCTCTTCCAAATAGGCCAGATGTTCAGGATTATGAACAAAATCGATCTCACTTGCATTCACAACCATGAGCGGAGAACGGTTGTAGGAGTAAAAGAACTGATTGTAGGAATTGGATAACTCTGTGAGGTACTCCTCTGTGATGTGTTTTTCGTACTCTCGGCCCCTTACTTCAATGTTTTCTATCAGTCGCTGCACAGAGCTTTGAAGATAGATGACCAGATCGGGCTTGGCGGAGATGCCGGTCATGATTCCAAAGATATTGTCGTAGAGAGCCAGTTCGTCATCATCCAAGTTGAGACTGGCAAAGATTCGGTCCTTTTCAAAGATGTAATCACTAATCACGAACCGATGAAAAAGATCGCGATGGGTTAGTTTTTGCTGCTGCTTAAATCGGCTCGACAGAAACGCCAACTGCGTCTGAAAGGCATACCTTGATTTGTTTTCGTAAAACTTGGGCAGGAAGGGGTTCTCTTCGAACTCTTCCAGGACCAATCCTGCGCCATACTTTTCGGACAATAATCGGGCAAGTGTGGTTTTTCCTGCACCAATCACACCCTCAATGGCAATAAAGTCGAACTGGTTTTTCATATTTCGGCGAGTGGAGACACGTTGCGGATTTTCATCTCCGGGCATTTCCGGATCAGATTACCGATGGGTGTTTCTGTAACAGGGTCTTTGAAACCGGGGGAGATCTCCTGCACTGGTAGCAGAACGAACAGCCGGTTTTGATATTCACGGTGCGGAATAATAAGACTCTCTGTGTGAATCACCAAGTCCCCGTATTGGATGATGTCCAGATCCAAGACTCTTGCCGCCCAACGGATGCGTCCTGGCTCTCTTCCGGCGTCTTTTTCAATGGTTTTGCATGCTTCAAACAGTTGCTGGGGTGAGAGGTTGGTTTGAATCGATGCGGCAGCATTGTAAAACAGGTGCTCCGACGGGCCGATGGGTTCCGATTCCCAGACCGAGGAGGCTTGAACCGGTCCTTCAGAAATGGATTGCAGTGCTGCCAGAGCAAAACGAAGATGGGACAGGCGATCGCCCAGATTAGAACCCAGTGCGATTATGGCCGTTTCCATGACATCTGAATTTCAGCATACTCGGCTGGGTTTTTGATTGGCGGATTGCATTTCCTGAGAGCGACGGTCAGTTCTGCCACATGTGGAAAGGCAGACATGATCTCCCGGCCGGTTCGCTCACAAAGGGTTTCTATCAACTTTTCCGACGGGCCGGCAAAGATAGCGCGTATAATCGACTCCGCTGCTTCATAATCAAATGTTTGGGTGAGATCATCCCCTTCGATAGAGCTGGAAAACCTACCGGAGGCAATCAGATCCACTTCAAAATGGTTTCCATGTTGTCGCTCATGATCATAGTATCCGTGAAGTCCGTGAATTTTCAGGGACTTCAGGGTGACCACATCCCTGGCTATTTTATGGAAAGAGGAACTGCCGGAAGGGATATCCTTAGAGGGTTGCCACATCGAGTTTTTGTTCAATCTCTCTGAGTGTTCGCTTGAAACGTGTGCTGGTCTCCATGCGCTCCTCAACCGTAGTGATCGCATGAATGACCGTTGAGTGGTCTCTGCCTCCAAATTGCAACCCGATCGTTTTCAGGCTCGACTTCGTAAGCTTCTTGGAAAGGTACATTGCAATCTGACGAGCTTCAACGATCTCCTGCTTACGTGTTTTTTCGCGTACCTTGTTGGTATCGATGCCAAAATACTCACAGACATAGGTTTGGATCGCATCAATGGAGAGCTGAGAGTTGGAATTTTTTACCATATCCCTCAAAACCGATTTGGCCATAGGCAGATCGATCTCATCCACACCCTTGAGGGATGCGGTTGCCAGAAGCTTGATGACGGCTCCTTCCAGATCCCGCACATTGGATTTGAAGTTGTGTGCAATAAACTCCAGAATGGTCGAGTCGATGTTGATTCCGTTATCCGAAGCTTTACGTTCCAGGATCGCATACCGAGTTTCAAATTCCGGTACTTGCAGGTCTGCGCTCAATCCCCAGCTGAAACGGGAGATCAGTCGTTCCTCGATGTCAGGTATATCTTTCGGTGCACGGTCGCTACTAAGGATGATCTGTTTTCCGTCCTGATGCAGAGCGTTGAAAATGTGGAAAAACTCCTCCTGGGTTTTCTCCTTCCCGCTAAAAAACTGAATATCGTCCACAATCAGCAGGTCGATCTGACGGTAGAACATAGTAAACTCATTGGAGCGGTTGTTTCGAATCGCCTGCACAAACTCATTCGTAAAGGCTTCGGACGAAACATAAAGTACCGCCTTCTGATCCCCGTACAACTGTTTTACTTTGTTGCCAATACTCTGAATGAGGTGTGTTTTTCCCAATCCGGTGGTCCCATAGACAAAGAATGGGTTGAAGGAGTTTTTCCCCGGATTTTCCGCAATGGCCATTGCAGCGGAGCGTGCAAGTCGGTTGCAATCCCCCTCGATATAGCGCTCAAAAACGTAGTTTTGATTCAGGTTAGATTCGATGCTGGTTTTTCGGATCCCGGGGATAACAAACGGATTCTTGATTTTTCCGGGATGATACGATGTGTATGTGGATTCCACCTCTTGCGGTCTGGCAGGAGGCATGGGGAGTTGCGGCAGACGTACGGAGCGGTTTTCTTCAGCGTTGATCGATTTTTCTACCAAAATGGAGTACTCCAACCGACCATCCTTTCCCAATACTTTTGAAAGTGTGGAACGAAGCATATTGTAGTAGTACTGCTCGAGCCACTCATACCAAAACTGACTCGGTACCTGAATGGTGAGCGTTTGGTTCTCTAGCTTTACCGCCTCAATCGGTTCAAACCAGGATTTATATTTTTGATAACTGATGTTGTCCCGGATTACATCCAAACACTGTGACCAAACCGATTCTGCTGTTGCTGAACTCAAATTACCTTACCTCCTACTTACTGATAACAATACGATTTACAGAACAATTCACGAAATTGACGTGTGGATCGCTTTTTAAAGCCAGTTATCCACATAACTTGAAGCCCACCCCCTAAAACGCAGATCAAAAATGCTGAATTTTCCACCATTTATCAACCGATAAGATTCAGGAATGAGCAAAGTTATCCACACCCTTAATATCTTCGCAACTAATTGCTTGGCAATAAGATAGAGGGATCACTGAAGAGTTGTTATTATTTGTATCTGCAACTAAAATCGGCTTGTTACGGCAGTATTACCGATATGTTACCAAAAAACACGCAGCGAAAATACTTTTCCACAAGTTATCCACACACTATTCACACACGGTTGCCCTCCCGTTACATACGGATTGGCCATGACTCATCTTCCATTTGTGCAACGCGCCTGCCCATGCTTCTACCCATACCCCCTCCAATGCACCTACCCATATACACCAATGCTTCTACCCATACCCCCTCCAATGCACCTACTAATGACCTAACCAATGCACCCTGCTAGCAATCATCCCTGCAAATCCCGGGCAACAAAGCAATTCCATCAACCCGAACCTTCTGAAAAAAGGG
>PZPG01000018.1:0-3750 GCA_003045995.1 Bacteroidota bacterium | reverse complement strand
AAAAAGGGTCTCTGAAAAAAGGAATCGGTCACGGCCGTCTAGGTCTTTAGCGGTTCGTAGCGTGAGTCCAAAGGATTTCGCCCGCTCACAGTGTGCCGCGGAAAGCTGATCGTTGCACTCCATGAAAAGGCGGGCCCGGCTAGCAGAGCATATCTCGAAAATACGATCGGCAACCAGTAGGGGGTCTTCGTGAAAAAGGGCGAGGTGAGGCTCATAGTCTCGAACTTGTTTCTCGAGGGTGGGCATCTCCTGATTCGGAATGTACGGAGGGTTGGAGAGAATGAGGTCCCACGAGTGATCGGTGAAATCGGAAGGACGAAACAGGTCTGCTCGGAAAAACTGAATTTCGGTTTGATTGAGGGCCGCATTCTGTTTTGCGACGGTGAGGGCGGCATCGGAAATGTCTGCCCCATAAAGGTGCCACGCGGGGCGGTGTTTTTTTAGCGCGATGGGGATGCAGCCGCTGCCCGTACCGATATCGAGCACCCGGATCGCCTGATGCGACAGTGGTTCGGTTTCGTGTAGGATTCGTTCTACTAGCTGTTCTGTTTCTTGGCGGGGGATCAGCACGTCGGTGGTGACCTGAATGGTGCAGCCCATGAAGGAGGTTTCCCCGGTGATGTACTGCAGAGGTTCGTGACGCGCCCGGCGCAGGATCCATGGGCGGAGGATGTCGAGTTCTGCCGCCGAGAGGGGTCGGTCGTACTGCAAGTAGAGGTCTAGCCGGCGGATATCGAGTAGCGAGGCGAGGAGCCATTCAATACTTGCACGGGGTGATGGGACACTACGCTCCTCGAAGTACGACGTTGACCATTGAAGCATCCGTAGCACCGTCCAGGGTTGGTCCTGTTTTGTTCCCGCTTGATGAGTTTCTGACACGCTGTAGCTTCTGCTTCTTGACTTCTTTTGGTTACGAGCTTTTGGTTACGAGCTCTTGGTCCCCTGAGGTTCGGATGATTCTGGATCCGCTACCTCTTCTTGCAACGTAAGACCCATTCGTTTAGCGTAATCATGAATAAACGAAACTACTTCAGCCTCGATCGATTGTTCTTCATTCACGGAACTGCCACGAAAGCCCATTCGTCCGCCAGATTTGTAGACTTCGATACGATTCCGGTCTTTGTTGCATTCAAACACACAGGTGAGTGTCTCAGTTGCATTAAGTTGCTTCTTGAATTGCTCGAAAACGGCTACCTGGACAAGTGTTTTGTCGGTAATGGATTGAAAATGGTAGGTATATTTGGGGTGAACGGCATCAAAAAGTTTGGTTGCCATTCGAAGCAACGTGTCTGCAGGCCCGTAAACCAAAAAGGTGAATTGACTGCTCATGGTGACTGCTCATGATTATGGATTGCGTGTGCAAGTAGTAAAAAATTATCGAAGTAAAGTTTTTTCAGGTTGAAGAAACGTTTTAATCTGAAAATAATCAAATGCCATTTTCGTTCAGAAAGCAGGATGAGCCGTGCGCGGTTGTATCTTCAAACTTGCCTAAAAAAACTGTACCTTCCTGCATGAAAAATATGACCCAATCCCTAAATGTGTCTCTTGCGCTACGCGTGGTTGCTGCCGCGGTTTTCATTTTGAGTACTCTGCTGATCTCCGGAACGGTTGCACAGGATCTGGAGCCTCCAGTGGTGGATGTAAAACAGTCTGCGATTCAGTTGCCGGAATTGTATCAATCTGCCTTGGGCTTTGATCTTGCGGTGAACAACTTCGGGTTTGGAATCGGCGTAGAGTATCGAAGGGTGATAGGAAAACAGATGGAGCTTTCGACGCTTTTTCGGCTGGCCGGGTTGCGGGATATCAGCGAACAGACCTATACAGACATCTTTTTTGGTCAGCAGGTGATCCCGAATAAGTACCAGCGTGTATTCGCTACTCCCTTGATGATTGGACTCCGCCAGCGATTTTTTGCCGGAAAGATTCAGCAAGATTACAGGGTGTTTGCAGGGGTGATGGCAGGTCCAGTGTTGGCTCTGTCGATTCCCTACTTTGATGATGTAAACGGTAATGGATACAGGGAGCAAGGGTTTGAGTATGGCATTCCTTTAAACGGTGAATTTGTGAATGATGTGTTTCGGGGCTGGGGGAGTGGTCAATGGCATATTGGGATCGCTGGGGAAGCGGTCATAGGAGTAGATTTCAGTCGCAATTTTAAGAATCTTACGAGTGTAGAGTTTGGGGTGTACGGAAACTATTTTCGGGAGGGGATTCAGGTAATGATGCCGAATCAGCCAATCGCATCGGGGAATCCTGCGCAGCCGTTCGAACTGGATGAAAATGGCCGTTTGTTGCTGGAACCCTTTTTTGATGCACAAAAGTGGTTTGTATCACCCCAAATAAAATTTACCTTTGGGCGCCTCTGGTGATTCGTTCGCGAAGCGGTAATAATGGGCGCGAATGGCTATTACAAAACAACAAAACCGAAAAGACTGAACCAAACTTTATTGAGGAACGTATGAGCATAATTGAGGATATTATTGGACGTCAGATATTGGATTCACGTGGAAATCCAACCGTGGAAGTAGAAGTACATCTCGATAGTGGAGTAACCGGAAGGGCAGCTGTTCCGTCTGGCGCATCGACCGGAGAATTTGAGGCAGTTGAACTTCGGGACGGGAATGAGGATGTGTATCTTGGGAAAGGAGTTACAAAAGCCGTGGATCATGTGAACGGGGTGATTGCCGATGAACTGATCGGCTATCCCGTTTTGTATCAAACCGATATTGATCAGACACTGATCGACCTGGACGGAACATCAAACAAGTCGAAACTGGGGGCAAATGCCATGTTGGGTGTTTCGATGGCAGTCGCTCGTGCTGCAGCAAACGATCTGAATCTGCCGCTGTGGCGATACTTGGGAGGCGTAAATGCCAAAATGTTACCGCTTCCGATGATGAACATCATCAATGGTGGGTCCCATGCCGATAACAATGTGGATCTTCAGGAGTTTATGATTATGCCGGCTGGCGCTGAAACGTTCGGTGATGCTCTGCGAATGGGAGCGGAGATTTTTCATAACTTGAAAAAGGTTCTGAAATCAAAGAACTATAACACGGCTGTTGGTGATGAAGGTGGGTTTGCACCCAATCTAAAATCGAATGAAGAGGCGATCGAGGTGATTTTGACCGCCATTGAAAAAGCGGGCTATGTTCCGGGTGAAGATGTGTTGCTCGCCCTCGATCCTGCTAGTTCGGAGTTCTACAATGCAGAAACCGGACTGTATGAATTCCGATGGAGTGACGGAAGTAAGCGAGATGCGGATGCGATGGTAGAGTTCTGGGCCGATTGGATTTCGCGGTATCCGATTGTTTCCATTGAGGATGGCATGTTTGAGGATGACTGGGATGGTTGGAAAAAATTGACCGATGCGATTGGAGACAAGGTTCAGCTGGTTGGGGACGACCTGTTTGTGACCAATACCGAGCGCCTGTCCAAAGGGATCTCCATGGGTGTAGCCAACTCCATTCTGATTAAAGTGAACCAAATTGGAACCCTTACGGAAACGCTGGATGCGATTGAGATGGCGCACAAAAATGGCTACACCTCGGTGATTTCGCACCGATCTGGTGAGACGGAAGACACCACGATTGCCGATCTGTCGGTAGCCGTAAATGCGGGGCAGATCAAAACAGGATCGCTGAGCCGTACCGACCGGATTGCGAAATACAATCAGTTGCTTCGCATTGAAGAGGAGCTAGAGTCTTCGGCGCTGTTTCCAGGGAAAGATCTCTTTGGAAAGTGATTCTG
>PZPG01000003.1:76243-87649 GCA_003045995.1 Bacteroidota bacterium | reverse complement strand
CAAAACATAATCTGACAGAGTTACACCGCCGACACGTATGAGTAAAATCCATCAATAAATGGGTTTTCGTTCATGGTGTTACGCATTTTTTTCGGAATGATGGGAAACTGCTGGCCGCCAATACTCTCTTTTTAAGATTCGGTTACATTCGTATCTGGTGCTGAGTCAAACGCACCCAAAGGTATTTATGATGTGCGCCCCTATCTAGAAGGTACATCCCACATTCACAAGCACGACACGATCTCATAGCACGACACGATCTCAAAGCAGGACACGATCTCACAAGAACGACAGGATTTCGCAAGAACAACGTTATTTCACATCTCCATACTTTAACTTATACAATGCCGCCGCAATTTCAATCGGCGTAAAATCGTCCTCCGCGATCGGCTCGAGCAACTCAATGTATTCCCGCAACCCCCCTGCCTGCAACGTTTGCACAATCGCCTCCAAATTCGCTCCTTTCTGAACTTCGCGGACATCCCGGAGTGTTGGCATCGACATTCGCGTGAGCTTGGTACGGATCATCGTTTCGATCTGGCGGATGCGCTTGTTTTTTCGGCCGGAAACGAAGGTGATCGCGATGCCGGAGCGCCCGGCTCGTGCAGTACGGCCGATCCGGTGCACATAAAATTCGGGGTCGGCAGGAATGTCGTAGTTGAAAACGATCTCAACATCGTCCACATCGAGACCACGGGCAGCAACATCGGTGGCAACCAGGACTTCGATCTGCCGGGAGCGGAACTTTTTCATCACCTTGTCCCGGACAGCCTGGGTCATATCGCCGTGCAACGCATCGGCTGAAAATCCGCGGGATTGCAGCTCCTCCACCAGACTGTCGCAATTTCGTTTGGTGTTGCAGAAGACCAACGCAAGACGAAAATCACCCATATCGAGGGATCGGCAGATCGCCTCGGTGCGCATAGAGTCTCGAACTTCCATGGCGTACTGTTCGATATTGGCGGCCGTCTCTGTTTTGCCCTCTATTTTTACCGTCTCAGGATGGTTCATGAACTGATCCATAAGGCGCCGGATCTGTTTCGGAACCGTGGCCGAGAACATCACCATCTGGGCGGCACCTTTTGTGTGCGACAAGATCTCTTCGATATCTTCGCGAAATCCCATGTTGAGCATTTCATCGGCTTCGTCCAGCACAAGCATCCGGAGATCGGACAAGTTGAGTGTGCCTCGTTTGAGGTGATCGATCACCCGGCCGGGCGTGCCAACAACAATCTGAACACCCCGTTTAAGTGCAGAAAACTGCCGGCTGATGGCCTGACCACCATACACGGGTACAACAAACACACCCTGCGTATGCCGGGCTAGTTTAATCAGTTCACCGGTCACCTGAATGGCCAATTCCCGGGTGGGGCACAAAATAAGTACATTGGGGATTTTGCCCCCTTTTTCGACCTTCATAATGGCGGGAATCCCAAATGCAGCCGTTTTTCCCGTACCGGTTTGCGCCTGGCCTACAAGATCTGTGCCCGACAGGATTTTGGGAATACACTCCTGCTGGATGGACGTTGGCTCTTCAAAACCCATCTCCTGGATCGATTGTAGAATCTCATTGGAGATCCCGAGGGTAACAAATGCCTGATTTTCCATATTTTCGGGTTGATTCATGTAAATGCGTGATGTGTGCTTGATGCGTTATGCGTGCTTGATTGCCTGATGCATGCGTGATGCGTACCTGATGAGTACTTACATACCTTATGCGTTCCTGCATGTTTGGTTTGCAGATTTGCAGGCGGAAGGTACGCAGAATTCAGGTGGAAATAACCATTGTTTCCATACGCCTGGATGCTTCTGACGGCCGGGTTGCGAATCGCATCACCCCGAAAAAAAAAGAAAATAATAGTGCGATGGATCAGCAAAAACATAGAACAGAAGGAGAACGGACCGGTGGATCTGCAGGAACCTCGCCTGAGTGGTGGAAGCAGGCGGTGATTTATCAGATCTATCCGCGGAGTTTTATGGATAGCAATGGCGATGGGATTGGGGATTTGAATGGGATTCGCTCGAAATTGGGGTATTTGCAGCGGCTTGGGGTGGATTTGTTGTGGCTAAGCCCGGTATATGATTCGCCGAATGATGATAATGGTTATGATATTCGCGATTACCGTGCGATTCATGAGGAGTTCGGGACGATGGAGGAGATGGAGGCGCTGATTGAGGAGGTGCATGCGCGCGGGATGCGGTTGGTGATGGATTTGGTGGTGAATCACACGTCGGACGAGCACCGGTGGTTTCGGGAGGCGGCGGCGTCGCGGGAGAGTCCGTCCCGGGAGTACTATTTTTGGGAGCGGGAAAAGCCGAACAACTGGCCGTCGTTTTTTGGCGGGGATGCGTGGTCGCGGGTTGAGGGGCGGGTTGATGCACGGGTTGATTCGGAGGGGCGCAGTCAGGGGGGACGGGTTGATGCGGATGCTGGTAAGGGCTCGAACGGTGGGGAGGGCGCGAATTCTGAGGAGGGCGACTACTACCTGCACCTGTTTTCAAAAAAGCAGCCGGATTTGAATTGGGAGAACCCAAACGTGCGGCAGGAGGTGTATGACATCATGCGATTCTGGCTGGATAAGGGCGTAGACGGGTTTCGGATGGATGTGATTCCGCTGATTTCGAAGCGCACGGACTGGCCGGATGCGGATCTTCGGGATTTTAACCGCATGGTGGAGGAAACCTATGCGAACGGCCCGCGGGTGCATGAGTTTTTGCAGGAGATGCGGCGCGAAGTGCTGGATCATTATGATGCGGTTGCGATTGGTGAGGGGATCGGGGTGACGCACCGGACAGCGCCTCTGTATGTAAACCGGTCACGGAAGGAATTGGATTTTCTGTTTCATTTTGATCACACGTTTATCGATCACGGGCCGGGCGGGCGTTTTGATCCGGTGCCGTATGATTTGCAGGAGTTTAAGCGGGTGTTTTTTCGATGGGATCGGGCTTTGGCAGAGGAGGGCTGGAATGCGATCTATCTGGATAATCACGATTGCGCGCGGCTCGTGTCGCGGTTTGGGAATGACGGAGAGCATTGGCGGGAATCTGCGACGTTGTTTGCGATGCTCCTGATGACGATGCGAGGGACACCGGCGGTGTATCAGGGAACGGAGCTTGGGATGACGAATGCGCCGTTTGAACGGTTCGAAGATTTTCGGGATGTGGAGGTGATGAATGCGGTGGAGGGGGTGCGGAAGCGGATTGATTCGCAGGGTAGGGGGAAGGATGGGGGGAGGGTTGGAGGGAGGGTTGGAGGGATTGATGGAGGGAGTGATGGTGAGATGGATAGTGAGATGGATGTTGCGGGCGTCATCACGGATGCGAGTGCAGAAAACGGGAAAAAGCTGCATCGAGAGTTGGCGTCACTGTTGAAAGCTCTGCAGGTTGCCGCGCGGGATCATGCCCGAACGCCTATGCAGTGGAGTGCCTCAGAGGGGGCAGGATTTACGACGGGTTCACCATGGATTCTCATCAACCCGAACAAAAACCGGATTCATGCGGAGGCACAGCTGGAGGATCCGGATTCGGTGTTTCATTTTTATCGGCGGATGATTGGGATTCGCAGGGAGTATGCAGAACTTGTGACGGGTTCTATGGAGTGGATGGACGGTGGTCATACACAGTTGTTTTGGTATCGTCGGAGCCAGGATCGGAGTACGTGTCGAGGTACGGATCGCAGTGTAGGTGGGGGTGGAAATGTGTTTGATGTGGTCCTGAATATGTCGGATGAGGAGGTTTTGTTGCCGGAGTCGTTGCGGAACCGGGATGATGAGCTTTTGATTGGAAATGTGGCGGGTTTAGGAAGCGTACGGGGGAGACGGGTTGATGAGAGAGATCGGGGTGATGTCGGACTTCGGGATGATAGGAAAGGTCAGAGTGATGGGAGAGGTCAGAGGGGGGCAACCAGCACAAATTCGGATTGGCTACAACCGTGGGAGGCGCGTTTGTTCGTGACCTCTGAGTCCTTTTAAGGCATCATCAGAACGTAGGTGAGCAGGTTCACGCCGAATTTGAGTGCCTGGTCGATCACGCGTTGTGAATTGGCGTGTTCGTCGTAGGCCCAGCCGTCGGCAGGATTGGATTCATACGTGTAGAGCAAGACCATCCGCCCGTTGCGGTATACGCCGAAGGCTTGGGGTGGTTTTCCGTCGTGCTCGTGGACTTTCGGGGGGCGGCCGGCCGGAAATGGATAAACGATAGTGTAGATGGGGTGATCGGCGGGCAGTTCGATGAACGGTTCTTCGGGGAAAATTTCACGGAGCAGGGGCCGAACATAGGGATCCATGCCGTAGTCGTCATCCACGTAGAGGAATCCGCCCTGCTCGAGGTATCGTCGCAGGTTTTCCATTTCGGAATCGTTGATGGCGATGTTTCCGTGTCCGGTAAGGTATAGAAATGGGTAGTTGAAAATTTCGCGGCTTCCGAGCTGAACGTCATTGTAGCGAGTACTCACAGAGACCGGGATCTCCTGTTTTGCAAAGCGCAACAAATTGGTGAGAGCGGTGGGCGAGTTGTACCAGTCTCCCCCGCCTCTGTACTGAACCCGAGCGATCTGAAATTCCTGCGGCTGTGCTTGGCGGGCGATGAGACCGTTTTTTTCTTGCAGAGATCCGGAAGGGAAGATCAGCCCGAAGAGCATGAGTGTACTTACGACGATGCCGGCGAGTTTTGCTATTGATGAGCCAGAATGTTTCCCAGATCTTTTCCAGGGTTGTTTACTGGGTCGTTTGCTGGGTGGTTGTCTTTTGCTTGGGGTTGGGATGCGTTTCATGGAGGTTCTTCGGGACCGGCCGGGTTCGAGATTTGCTAGCACTATGTAGCAACTCGAATGATACGGCCTTATGCTTCTTCCATCAACCCGAGACCCAAAATACTATTGCCAAGGCGTACGTCTTCAATGAGCATTTGGAGTGTTTTTTGATGGAATAACTCCTTGGTTTGATCGCGTAAGACTTTGAAATCGTCGTGGATCGGGCATGGGTGATTGTTGGAGCAAAGTTTAAATCCGAGACCGCATTGTGAGAAAATGTCGAGCCCGTCGATCGCTTCCACAATTTCGTAGAGATAGATTTTATGAGCAGGGCGCATCAACTCGAACCCTCCATTGGGGCCTTTTGTGGATTTTAGGAGTTTTTGTTTTACCAACGTCTGGAGAATTTTACTTAAGAAATGGCGAGGAATGTCTTGTGCGGTGGCGATGGTTACCAAGTCCACTTTTCCGCCATCGACCGTTTCATGTGCGATAAAGAGTGACGCTTGTAATCCGTAATGGCATGATCTTGAAAACATGTTGCTCCTTGAATAGGGTGTCAGGTAGTCTTCGGTACAGTACCTGTCCCCTGATGCTGTTGGTCTCACAGTTTCAGATGAGGGTGCCGCCAAAAGGTGTATCAATTTAAGAATTTTATACCTTTTTATCTAATTTATTGTCGGTTTAGGTGTTGCTGGCTTAGATCTAGCTTAGATATAGTCTTTGAGCGAGGTTCTCTTGTTGGCCCCTTCCAGAATTTTATGGGCAGATTCGTGGCTTTCGTGTGGCTCCAAATGGATGTTGATAACGGCATCGGAGTCCAGGGCGTCGATCATCATGCGCTCTACCACTGTGGCTTTTTCGTGGGATTCTTTCAGAGACATTCCATCCGGAAATACAAGATGCAACTGAACCCAGGTTGTATTCCCAGAGGTTCTGTGTCGTAGATGGTGCCAGTCTACGAACAGTTCTCCTTTCTCTTTTTCTTTTTGGAGAATATTCCGCAATGCCTTGTCTGCTTCTGGATCCCGCACGTCCATGATTCCCCGGAGTGAGTAGCGCAGAAGTTTGTAGGCTTCCCACATGATGTAGATAGCTACTGCGAAACTAACTACAATGTCCATAAATACCCATCCGGTAAAATGGATCAGCACCAGCACAGTAACAACCCCTACACTGGTCCACACATCCGTGAGTGTATGTTTTCCGTTGCTAACGGCAATCATGCTCTTTTCTCGTCGTCCAACCCGCAGAACGTAGGTTCCCAAAATGGCATTGATTCCGGCGGCCGCAGCGAGCATTCCAATGCCGGTTTCCATATTCTGGATTTCAGCACCGGAGATCATGCTCATCACAGTTTGGTACAAAATGGTAAAACCGGCTGCAATAATGATCGAACCCTCGGCACCCACTGAAAGAAATTCGATTCGTTCATAGCCGAAAGGGTGTTTTTCGTCGGCTGGTCGTAAACTTAGGTAGTAGCCATAGACAACGAACGCAACTGCAAAGACATGAACTACCGATTCGGCTGCATCGGACAGTGCTGCAACGGAGTGGGTTGTAAAGAAGGCAGCTAATTTTATCGACAACGAAATCAAAGATACCGACAGGCTGATGAGAAGGGCTCGGCGAACTGCTTTATTGTGTTTTTTCATAGGATCACTGTAACGAGGGTAAGAGCTGAATGGTATTGCATCCTGACTTCGAAATCAAGAACTCAACTAGGAGGGGATGAAACAAGGAGCATACCTGGTAAGATGCAACCCGAGAAGGTGCAACCCTGGAAGATGCGATGTTGTGTAATACTCAAAAAAAACGCCTTGATGCGTATCAGGCACCAAAGCGTTACGTGTGTCTTACTGTTATCAATGACGATCGTAAAGGGTCTTCTTCTTTAAGACTTCATCTCGAGCACGGATGAAGAGCTGCTATCTAAAACCAGTTTGTATGCCAAAAAACTCCTGCAGGAATTCAGGAACACAGTATACTGCTTTCTGTGTGCGGACCGAGCAGAACTAGTAATTTGAGCTAGTTTATACTGCTCGAGCAAAATGAGCCGAGCGAGTATGTGAATCAGTTGTCTGAAAGAACTGAAGATAAGATAGATGGAAAAAGACCCGTTTGTCCAATATAGAGAGGTTTCACTAACGGAAAACGTGTATCGCTAACAGAAAAACAGGGGGTTTTAAGAAGATTCCTGTTGCGGTAGCCTTGATTTGAACTGTGAAGGGGTCATCCCTGTATATTCTTTGAAAGCATTGATGAACGTACTTCTGGATCGATACCCACAATCGAACATGATCTCTTTGATCTGCAGATCATCCTCGGCTTCAAGAAGCAAGCGACGTGCTTCGTTGATTCGATAGTAGTGAAGAAATTGATAAAAGCTTTTATTTCCATACAGAGAGATCGCCTGGGAAATATATTTTTCGTTCACATCGACAGTTGACACAAGATCGGCTAGAGTAAGATCGGCCTGCTTAAATAATTTTTGTTCCTCCATTGCTACCGTTACTTTTTGAAAAACACCTTTTAAACTCCCTTTTGCATCATCTTTTTCATGATTTTGTATCTCTTTCACTGGAACGTAATTGTTCAAAATTTCCAGGTTTCGATCGTAGAGTGCTTGCAGGTTTTGATTTTGCCGGATGAAGAAGAATCCGCCACCAAAAAGCATCGATAGTAGCAAACCCACCAACGTCAAAGTTAGCTGAAATTGAATCGTTTTATTCTCCAGTTCGGATGCGACCAGTTCGAGATCCTGTTCCTTCAAATCGGTTTCGTATTTGATTCGCAGATCCTCAATGGCCCGGTTTTTCTCCTCGTTGAACAGTTCATCTTTAATTTCGACATGCTTTTTGTAGTACTCGAGTTCCCGCACAGGATCTCCTAATTGCATATACAATTCGCTTAAGTTCTTATATAGTGTGCTTTTTTCACTGGGATAATCCAGTTTAATTGCATATACAAGAGCGCTATCCAAGGCAACCGCTGCCAGTCGAAAATCCCCTGACTCAGTGTAAAGACTCCCAATGTTGATAAAATTGATGTAGATTCCATAGTCCATATCCAACCGTCTACTTAGCTGCATCGATCGCTGATAGAACTGAAGTGCACGTTCATAATCCTCCAAACCTAAATAGGAGTTGCCTATATTTAAGCTCGTAATAGCTTCATACATCGGATCTTGAAGAGTAACAGCGATATCAAGAGCCTTTTTATGGTAGGTGATTGATTCATCGTACTGCTCCACCTCTTTGTATAGAACCCCAAGAGTAGAATACACATTAAACGACATCCGCGCATTTTGCAACTCATCCAGGTTGGTCACAGCTTCATTCAAATAGGACAATGCTTCCTGATTCCGATCATTTACAGTCAGAATATTTGCTATACTGGTTAGTCCAAACACATAGTTCTTGGTATCATTTTCTTTCTTGAAGTATTCGATGGATTTTAATGTCTTCTCCAGTGCCTTATCATATTCTCCCATGCGGTTAAATATCACTCCCATCGTTCCGTAGGCCACGGCCAGTATGAAAGGGTCTTCCGATTCTCTCTCAAGCCTGGTAAAAATCTCAAGTGACTCATTCAACCTCTGTAAATTAGAAAGCAAAATTGCTTTACTGAGAAGCAACCGATAGTATAAATCAGGATTTTCCCGAAACCGCTTGTTGGTTTCAAAAGCAAGTGTTTCAAGATATGCAAGCAGTTGATCTTCACCGCCCACGGTCTGTGACAGCTCCGTGGACAATGCCATGTATTCAACAATTCCTGTCGGATATCCAAGCTTTTCGGAAGAGAGCCGGATCACTTCCAGTTGCTCCAGTGCCTTGCCGGCATCCTGCAAATAGTAGGTCTTCACCTCTGTAATTGCCTGATCGATCTGCACCTCGGTATCGATCTGCACCTCGGTACCGAACTGCGATAGCGTGTCGATCGCAGCCGTACGATCTGCCAGATTGGTGCCCTCTTGCACGACAACATCCTGAGTGACATTATCCAGAGTAGCAACATCCAGAGTCGTACCATCATGACCTGCAATGTCTTGACACATCAAGGCCACCCATGGGACCAACATAACCAAAGCAAACAGAAACTTCATACGCTTTCAGCTCTAAAATATCCAAACCCTACGAGTACATTGACACACGCACTCCTATTTTTTAAGCAGTGCAATTCAAAGCAAAACAAGTACATATACAAGTGCTTACAATCATGAAACTAAATCGAAATCTAGTATACCGTTGTGAGCGAATATAGTTACAAGTAAAGCTATCTATTCTGCTTGGACAATACAGACCCAAGAGAAGAATATCAAATCCTTTCTTTTGCAATCGAATACTTTTTGTTAGATTTCGATCTCACACATCAAAGGCTATGAACGCACAGAGATCGTCAAGTATTTTAGTATTCGGGTTGATGAGGAAGCATCCCCGGCTCTCCAGGCTTTTTAGTACATGCCTGATTCTTTTGATGTTGTTACCCTACCCTCCGCAGTTGCGGGCCTTCGCATCCTGGGTTGATAGCGACCTCGCAGAAATACTGTCCCTGACAGAGTTGACGGTATTAATGGAGCAGGATACCATGGCATTGCAAGATTCCATAGCCGGGCAGGATTCCGTGGCAGAACAGAATTCCGTGGCAGAACAGAATTCCATGACAGAACAGGATGATTCGACTGAACAGGGTTCATCGACGGATCAAATGACCTCCTCCGGCATGGATTGTTGCGACGAAACAGATAGCAAAGCCGCTCCGGCCGCTCCGCCATCTCCTGCCGCTCCGGCATCTCCGGCCAGCCATTCCTGCTGTGAACCAGCCAAAGACCTCACCGCTAGCGAATCACATAAAACAAATCATAGGGAATCAAACCCTTGTAGTGGCGCATCTTTTTGCCAATGTTCTCACGATCAGCCACAATCACACGTTTCGATTTTACCTCTGCCTTTAGTTCAAGGCTCTCTCAAGATTGTATCGTATCTACAACAACCATTTTTCCCATCCGCAGTAAAGAACACGCTCTGGGATGATACTACTCATCTGCATCCCGTAGAAGACCTGTTCCTAATGCACGACCGCTGGCTCATCTAAGCCACAGAACCCCACACTGATCTCTCCTTTCCGGGGTACTTTGTAGTCTTCACTGGGTACTACGCAGCATTTACTAGGCACTTTGTAGCATTCACTAGGCACTATGTTGTACTCACATACTGCTATGGTGCACTCACAGGTCGCTATCTAGCACTCACAGGCCGCTATGGTGCACTCGTATAGAGCTCACAGGGTACTATTGGTGTGCAAGGGTACTATTCAAAGGTACTATTGGCACTCAAGGCTTTTGTTCACGCATAAGGCTCCTGTTCACGCGCAAGGATCTCATCAAGTACAGAACTCTTGCTTCCCGTAAAACTCCTGCCTCCCGTAAGACTCCGGCACAGACAGATCTCCCAGCCCTAGGCCTTCAGCATACACCTGATCGTTCGCGCTTTTCACAGACCAAAGCTCGACGCGACGGACTTGAAAAATCTTATTCACTCACTCGAACCATCAACTATGATCGATTTTTTCCTGAAAAACCGCCTCTACACCGTCCTATTGCTAGTCGTGCTGCTGGGTCTGGGTCTTTCAACCGTACCGTTCAACTGGCAAACCGGTCTCATCCCCCGCTCGCCGGTGCCGGTGGATGCGATTCCCAACCTGGGCGATCCGCAGCAAATTGTGTACACCGAGTGGGCGGGACACTCGCCACAAGATGTGGAGGATCAGGTGACCTACCCACTCACCACGCAACTGCTCGGTCTGGAGGGGGTAAAAACGGTACGAAGCCACTCGGGGTTTGGCTTTTCGTCGGTGACCCTGCTGTTCGACGAGTCGATGGATTCGCAGGATCAGCGTGCTCAAATTCTCGAAAAACTGGCCTCCTTGCCGCGAAATTTGCTGCCGGACGGAGCGGAGCCTTCGTTAGGACCCGACGCAACAGCACTTGGACAGATCTTTTGGTACACACTTCAGGGGCGGGATGATGCGGGAGCACCTGCGGCCGGCTGGGATCTGCACGAGCTTCGCACCCTTCAGGAAACGCTGGTAAAACCCGCACTCTCTGCCATACCCGGCGTTGCAGAGGTTGCTTCTGTCGGAGGGCAGGTTCGGGAATATCAGATCGAGGTGGATCCACTACTGCTTCGGGGGTATGGAATCACGCTTACACAAGTGGCTGAAGCGGTACGCCAAAGTAACCGGGATGTCGGCGCACGAACCCTGGAACTAAACCGGGTAGAATATCTGATCCGAGGTATCGGTGCGGTACGATCGGTCGAGGATTTGCGCTCGGTGGTGCTCAAGGAGGGGACAGAGGCCAGAAGGAACATCCCAGTTGTACTGGAGGATGTAGCGGTACTTCAGCAGGGGCCGGCCACACGTCGCGGTGCACTCTCCATCAACGGTACGGAAGCCACCGGCGGGGTCGTTACCCTTCGCGCCGGCGAAAACCCAGCCTCCGTCATCGCCGCCATCAAGGACGAAATCACACGCATCGCTCCGGGACTCCCGAAACGCACCCTCCACGACGGCCAAACCTCCCACGTCACCATCGTCCCGTTTTACGATCGCAGCGAACTCATCCGCGAAACCCTCGGAACCCTCGAGGAAGCCCT
>PZPG01000003.1:59135-75765 GCA_003045995.1 Bacteroidota bacterium | reverse complement strand
GGCGAAGAAGGCCGTCTCTTCACCCCGCTCGCCTTCACAAAAACATACGTCTTGCTATCGGCCCTGCTTATCGTTCTCCTTCTTCTGCCCACCCTCGCCACGTTTTTCTTTCGGGTTGATACGAGAAGCTACCCGCGCCGCACCATCCTCCTAACTGCGGCGGGGATCCTCGTCTGGCTACTTGCCACTACCTGGCAACCGGCCGGCATCGACGCCTCCACACTGCGAAACCTCCTGTTCATCGGACTCATTCTGGCCCTCGTACTCGGCACCTTCCATCTCTATTTGCGCTACTACCGCAACATGCTCCATCTCGTGCTACAATACCGCCGCTCCTTCCTCCTGTCGATCATGCTCCTACTGCTGGCCGGCGGTCTCAGCTGGTTAGGATTTTCACGAATCGTCTTGCCAGTCACCACCCTGGCCGAACGCGCCGGCCTCTCCGTCACAGAACACGCCTGGTACCAGAACACCTCCGCTCGTTTCCCGGGACTCGGCCGTGAATTTATGCCCTCCCTGGACGAAGGCGCCTTCCTTCTGATGCCTACCACCCTGCCACATGCCGGCCTGGAGGAAACCCTCGACCTCATGCAACAGATGGACCGCCGCATCGCCGAAATTCCGGAGGTGAAACTGGTGGCCGGCAAGATTGGCCGTGCCGAAACCGCCCTCGACCCTGCACCCATCTCGATGTTTGAAACCCTCATCCTCTACCATCCGGAATTTGCCTCCGACGAAAAGGGCCGCCCAATCCCCGACGAAAACGGCAATCTTCGCCGGCTCTGGCGGGAACACATTCGCACCCCGGACGACATCTGGCTTGAGATCCGCAAAGCCGCCGACCTTCCCGGCATCACCTCAGCCCCGAAACTATACCCCATCGAAACGCGCCTCATCATGCTCCAAACCGGCATGCGAGCCACTATGGGGCTCCGCGTAGAAGCTCCAGACCTGGAAACCCTCGACGCGTTTAGCCTGGCGCTGGAATCCCTGCTGCGACAAACCGACGGAGTCCGGGCCGCCTCCGTCTATGCAGACCGTGCCCTCTCCAAGCCCTACCTTGAAATCGAACCCAACCGCGCGTTGCTAGCACAGTACGGACTCTCCATGGCCGACGTACAGCAGACCATTCAAACCGCCCTGGGAGGAGAGCTCACCGGGTACTCCATCGAGGGGCGCGAGCGCGTTCCCATCCGCGTGCGTTTGGCCAGATCGTGGCGAAATCACCCCGAAACCATTGCACAAACCGACATACCAACCCCGTCCGGTGCCTTCATCCCGCTGGGGGAGCTAGCCGATATCCGCTACACCACCGGCCCTGCAGCGATCCGATCGGAAAACACCTTCCTCACCTCGTACGTCACCTTCGAGCCGGAGGAGAACCAATCCGCTTCCGACCTCGGCCGTCATCTGCAAAACACCCTCGCCGACGCCATCCAATCGGGCCAACTGCAGGTTCCAGAAGGAGCCCGCTACCAACTCGAAGGCGAATTCCTGCAGCAAGAGCGCGCCGAAAAACGCCTCAAACTCATCCTGCCGGCAACCCTGCTCATCATCATACTGCTACTTTACCGCCAATTCCGATCCGCAGCGCTCACCACCATCATCTTCAGCAGTATCCTTGTCGTTTGGGCCGGCGGGTTCCTCATGCTGTGGCTCTTTGGCCAGCCCTGGTTCTTCGATGTTCATCTATTTGGCTCCCACCTGCGCGACCTCTTCCACATCGGTGAAATCCAGCTCAGTGTGGCCGTTTGGATCGGATTCCTCGCCCTGTTCGGCATTGCTGTGGACGACGGTGTCATCATGACCACCTACCTCGAACAGCGATGGAAAAGCCAATCACCCCGTTCCCGCGCCGAACTCATCCCAATGGCCACCGAAGCCGCCATGCGCCGCGTCCGCCCCTGCCTCATGACCACCGCCACCACCATTCTGGCCCTGCTACCGATCCTCACATCCGCAGGCAAAGGCAGCGAACTCATGATCCCCATGGCCGTCCCAGCACTCGGCGGTATGATTGCCCTACTCATCAGCCCGCTCTTCATCCCCTTCCTCTACATCACCCTCAAAGAACGGAGTTTGCCATGAAAAACCATCCCAAAAAATCCAGCCGAGCCCTTGTTTGCCTTGCCAGCATGTTATTTCTGTTTTTTGTCGGGTTGATGGAATTGCGTGCCGGGCCGGGGAGCGCCAACCGGGAGGCGCCTGGTGTAGCGGTCGTGCAAGAAGAGGCGACTGTTCCGACGACTGCGCAAGTTGAAGCGCCTGTTCCGACAACCGCACACGTAGAAGTGCCCGTTTCACAGACTGCACAACAACACCAAGCACCCGACTCGGTAGCCGCCCACTTTTTTCGTCAAATCGACCAGCTTCACGATCTCGTGATGCGCCATCCGGAACTTCGGGCGTTGCAGAGCAGCGCAGAGGCAGCACGTGCTGGAATCGAGGCTGCCGGCACCTTCCGCGACCCGGAATTGCGCATCCGGAAGGACCTAAACCCGATGGGCGATGGAACCGGCCTGAGTACGTATTCGGTGTCTGTGATGCAGCCACTGCCGTGGTTTGGCACCTATCAAACCGAAATAGAGAAAGAAGCCGGCGTTGCAGCGGTGGCGGAGCAGAGGTGGGAGGTGGCTGCGCGGGAACGGCGGGAGGAGGTGGCGCTAGTCTGGCTCGAGATCACCAATCATACCCATCAGAAAACAATGCTACGAGAGAGTCTGGAGCGGTTGGAGGAGCTCATTCGGCTTTCGAGAGTGCGGTACGAGGCGGGCCGGCAATCTCGGACCGACCTGTTGCGGCTGGAGATGGAGCGGGAAACGGCAAAGCAGCAGATCGTGACGCTGGAACGGGCAACGGAAACGCTGATGGCAACGCTGGTGCAGTTGGCGGGTGGGGGACACGGAAATGACCAACCCTTCCCCACCCCCATGGCACAAGAACTCCCCGAACCGGAACTTTCGGCCCTCCTTGCCCAGCTTAACCTGCTTGACCTGCCTGACCTGCTTGCCCAGCCTGACCTGCCTAACCTGCTTGTCCCGAACAAAACCGTACCCCTGACGACCGACTCGCTTATGGCCTGGATTCGGACCCATCACCCCGTGTTACAAATTCCAAGATTGCAACGCGACGTGCTCGAATCGGAATCCCGGCGTGTGCATTTACAAAGTCTGCCGTCGTTTGGCGTGGGCGTGGAGCTGATGGGCCGAAATGCCGGCGTCATGGGCATGTTCCCGGATTCGGGCGAGCAATGGGCAGGCATGATTTCGGTGCGGATGCCGGTGTACCGATCGGTGTGGAGGGCGAAGCAGGAACAGATCCGCCGGGAGTCGCAAAGCCTCGGGTATCGGGAGCAACAGCTGGAGCGTACAATTGCGGAAACGGTGACGCAGCTACTCACGGAGTGGAAAAGGCGCAAGGAAGATCGTGAGTTTTATGCCGGGGAACTCTTACCACGACTCAACGAAACGGTAGCGATTTTGAAGGAGGAGTACCGAAGCGACCGGGTGGCGATCGATGAAATTCTAACGCTGGAAAGGGAGCGTTTTCGGTATCTGCACGAACAACAGGAGGCGGTGATCGATCAGTATCGCGTGCTATTCCGGTTGCAAGCGCTGTTGGAAAGGCAGCTGGCTTGGGACCACTAGCTTGGGGTCGTTGGCTCGGGGTCGTTAGCCGGGGTCGCGAATGATTTTTGAAAACCACGAACGAACTACGGAAAAAACACAAAGCAAACATAAACCAAACACAAACCAAATATGGTAATCAACATGGAAACATTCATTCAAAAACACGGGTTGATGGGTTCGCTTTTGTGGATCCTGGCCATCGGCGTCGTCCTCATGGGATGCTCGGGTGGTGGAGATTCGCAGGATGGGCGTGCCGATTCGCAAAACGGGATCACACAGGGAGAGGTCGTTCAAGACCAGGCTGCAAAGGGCAAGGACCATTCGGGGCATGATCATTCCTCGTTCGATACGGTTGGTGACATTGTCTATACCTGCAGTATGCATCCGGAGGTTCGGTCGGACGAGCCGGGAACGTGCCCGATCTGTGGCATGAACTTAACTCCGGTCGATCCGCTATACACGTGCAGTATGCATCCGGAAGTTCGGTCGAACAAGCCGGGAACATGCCCCATCTGCAATATGAACTTGGTACCGATGGAAGTGGGTGCTGATAATGCCAGGTACGAACACGATGGTACCGGACTTGAGCACGATGATGCCGGACACGAGCACGATGCTTCACAGACGCTATACACTTGCAGTATGCATCCGGAAGTTCGGTCGGACAAGCCGGGAACGTGCCCTATCTGCAATATGAACCTGGTGCCGATAGAGACCGATTTGGATACGGGTGAAGGGGACGGGCCAGCATCCGCAGATGGCGCATCCGGTGAACGCATAGTACCGATGGAATCCAACGCACCCAACGTATCCAACGAATCTAATATGTTCGGCACGTTGAGGATGCGGGAGGATGCGGTGGCTTTGGCGGGGATTCAGACGACGAGAGCAGTGAAACGGCGTGCTTCCCGGGAGGTTGTAGTGCCCGGGCGCTTGTCCATCAACCCGAATTCACAAGCAATGATAAGCAGTTATGTAAGCGGGCGCCTGGAGGAGGTGTTTGTTCGGGAGGAGGGTGCAGAGGTTCGCGAGGGGGAGCCGATGTTTTCGATCTATTCACCGGATTTGATTTCGGCGCAGAAGGAGTTGATTGAGGCAGCGGGTTCGAGTGTGTTTGCGAGTGCGCGTACGCGGTTGCTTCGATTGGGGTTGACGAAGGAGCAGGTGGATTGGATTGCATCGCTGGAGGAGCCGGAGGAGGTGGTGGATGTGATGGCTCCGGTGTCTGGCGTGGTGACGGCGGTGCATGCGGTGGCAGGAATGTATGTGAAGGAGGGAACGCTGGTGGCCGAGGTGGCGGATTTTTCGGTTCTTTGGCTGGAGGCGGAACTTTCGCAGGGGGATTTGGCGGTTGCGATGCAGGGGGATTCGTTGTTTGCGCGAGTGTTGCGGCCGGGGGTGGCGGATGTCGGTTGGAGTGGGGAGAGCGAGTTTAAGGGGTTTGATTTGGTAACTTCCGTGGATTTAGTGGATCCGATTGTGGATCCGGTAACACGGACGGGGTGGGTTCGTGGAACGATTTTTAGGGGAGATGGGGATCGTGGGGTTGATGGGGATCGTGGGATTGATGGGGATCGCACAGTTCCTGCGTGGAGACCGGGGCAGCTACTGGCGGTGACGTGGACCTATCAACCCGAAGAAGAATTGTTATTGATTCCCGAGTCGGCGGTGTTGTGGACGGGGGATGAATCGATCGTGTATACGATGGAAAAGCGTGGTACAGGGGTTGAATTTCGGGGTAAACGCGTGAAAATTGGGCAGAAATATGGGAATTTCAGGCATGTGATTGCCGGGTTAGAGGAGGGGGAGGAGGTTGTGAAAAATGGTGCTTTTCGCGTGGATAGCGAGTTTCAGTTGTCGGGCAGACCAGGAATGATTCGGTAGGATGGGAACGGTTCAGTAGGATGGGAACGGTTCGGTAGGATTTGCAGTGCTGGCAAGATTGGTTCAGCCCTCAATCTTCCTGGAAGACCTCTTCGATCGTTTTGCCGAAAAGGCGCGCGATGCGAAAAGCCAACGGCAGGCTTGGGTCGTATTTTTGCCGCTCGATGGCGTGAACGGTTTGGCGAGATACGTCGAGTTTTTCTGCAAGGTCGGATTGAGTCCAGTTTTGCTCGGTTCGTAGGTCTTTCACGCGATTCTTCATCGATACCTCCGGAGTGTGATCCAAAGGGTGGTGAGGTAGGTGAGACCCATGAAGAGAATGAGCACGGAGATTTCGGCGTCCTGGCGGATGAGATTGGTGGTGTCGAGCAGGGAGAAGGTGATGCCGGCCACGAGGCTGAGACCGAGCGTGATTCCCATCGCCTGGAGCTGCACTTTTTGCATGAATTCGTCCTGGAGTTTGAGAAATTGGACGTTGGTGAGGATCATGCCGAGCCCGATGAGTGCGTTGACAAGAACAGCCAGCAGGGTGAGCCATTGGGTGTCGCCCCAAAGAGCGATCGGCCCGAACGTGGCAAGTGCGGTGGTGAGGAGCCATCCGGCCGTCCAGTAGGCGAGATGAATGGTTTTTTGATGGGTGCGGGTTTTCCAGGTTTGGCCGGGCGTGTTTGGCTTATTCATTTTTTCGGGTTGATGGGTTGATGATTGTAAAGTGTCCTTTACACAAAGGTACGGTAACCAAACTCATAATGTCAAGCGTCCTTTACATTACCATTCTGCAATGAACGTTTTCTCTTTTCTTTTGATTTTTTGAGATGTGCTTTTTTAATTGCAAACACATACACTGACAATTTTTCCTATGGTAGTGCACATGGTTTAACACATAGTTTTGCAAATAGTATGCAATTCGATCGGTAGCCGTATTCGGTCGGGTCTGAAGGATTCTATACGCCATCGCCCACTCCACCCACTTCACCCACTTCACCCCCCGCCCCCATGACCCTTGCCAAAAAAATCGCACCCGTCTTCGAGTGGTTTTTCAACGAAAAGCTTAAACATCAAGCCGAAAAACTAACCCTCTACATCGCCACTGTCGGATTCCTTGTGCACCTTATATGCGTATTTCTGCACACGCAGGGGATCATCACGGTACCACAGGAACTGCACAAACTGCTCGGAAACCCGGTGGCCGCCATCTACACGCCGTTTTCGTTTATCCTCATCTACGAGGTGTACCTGCTGATTTACTACCTGCCGCGCTCCTTCTCGATTTCGATCGCAAAGCAGTACGAGATTGTGTCGCTCATTCTTATTCGGCGGATTTTTAAAGACATTTCGTATCTCGACCTGGAGAAACAGGAGCTGTTTTCCGCCGCCAACCTGAACCTGCTCTACGATATCATCGGGTTTTTGCTGCTCTTTTTCCTGATTTTCGTGTTCCGATATCTGCTTGTCCATCGAAAATCGCATCACATCACCCCGAATATTCAAGGGTTTATTTTGTACAAAAAGGTGCTTTGTTTGGGTCTGATTCCCGTGTTTTTGGGGCTGGCGGTGTATAGTTTTTCCGATTGGGCGCTGGATATTGTGCAGCTAAGCCGGGGTGCTTCGGTGGTGCTCTCGGATTTTAACAGCATTTTTTACCACGAGTTTTTTACGGCGCTCATTATTGTGGATGTACTGATTTTGGTGGCGTCGTTTCGATATACGGATCGGTATAGCCTCATTATTCGGAATACCGGGTTCGTGATTACGACGGTGCTCATCCGGGTTTCGTTCTCGGCGACTGGCCTTGCGAATATTGCGTTGCTGGTGGCTGGGTTGTCCTTTGGCGTGATGGTGTTGTGGCTGTACTCGTTGTACGACAAGATCGATAAGGGCGACACAACGAAGGAGAGTTACGCGTATTTGTGATGGGTGAGTGAGTTGGTAGGCGCAGGTTGGAAGCAAAAAAAAGAGCCCGCCGGTAAGCGAGCCCTTGTCATCCTTCATCCAAAATTGGGTGTGACGAATGTGCTTATTTTTTTGTGATGTTTTTCGTTAGCATCCTGTAATGAAGATCATTTCACGTGTGTTATTTCACGAGCATCATCTGCCGGGTTTGGGTGAAGGAGCCGGCCGTGAGGCGGTACAAGTACACACCACTCGACAGGTTCGAGGCGTCGAAGCTTACTTCGTAGGTGCCGGCCGATTGACTGGTGTTTACGAGCGTGGCGATGCGCTGGCCGGTGATGTTGTACACCTCGAGTTGCACTTCGGAGGCTTCGGGTAACGCATAGCGGATGGATGTGCTCGGGTTGAATGGGTTCGGGTAGTTTTGGGCCAGGTCGAAGGTTTGCGGGAGCTCGCCTGCTGCACCGTCGATTCCGTTGCCGTTATTACCGTCCGTTCCATCGTCTCCTGAGGCTGATTCTTATGAAACAGCGCCCGGCTTAGCTCCTTGGCAACCTCGAGCACGGCGTTTGGGTCTCCTGTTTTTTCGGCTTGATGGAGCAGCTGCTCGAGGAAATGAACCGCCTCGTCAATCTCCAGCACGGTCGACTGCTGAAACTGAGCAAGCACCTGCAAAATCGCCTCGTCGTTGTCTTGCTGGCTTGTCAAAGTACGATCTGACTGGTTTACCACAACACGATCTGCCTGGCTTAGCAAACCACGATCTGCCCCCATGCAAAACCCCGCAACAACCCCATGTAACATCAAACCAAAAACGATCACCCGCATCCGAAAATCCCAAAACATCCCTTGATATTCACTATTACATTCACGTATACAGCACCTTAACAGAGAACCTAAAAAAGAAACAACATTATTGAACCGAATTTTTCACAATTATGTCCTCTTTTTTCGCCCTCTTTTTTTCGGGTTGATGTGATACCAGGAAGACAAAAAAGAACACCCGTCAGTGGTCAAACCAACGGGTGTTTATGTGTGTGGGTTGTGTAAGTAAAATTCTATGTGTAAAAAGGTATGTGTGCTCAAGCTATTGCATCACCAATCAAACACAAAAAAAGGTACTGCTCCTAGACGTCCGATGTATTCGAATTTCAGAATACTTTGTCCGATTTTGCAGAAAATGTGTCCTACTTTCGTGAAAATCGTTATATGCGTGCAAGGATAATCTTGCCACGGAACTCTACCACGGAACTTTTTTCAACATAACATCGAAAGGGGAAATTGTTTTTGAAAACATATATCCCGATACACGCACTATTTAAAACACAAATACTTATCTAAAACACAAGAAATAGCATCTATACCTACAAGCGAAACTAAAATATTTATTTAGACCCAAAGTTCCAAATTAGATGGCTCATCCTTATTGGTTTGTTTCCATAAATATAGAAAAGGGGGACTCTCAACGAATCCCCCTTTCTTAAAATCTCATGATCATCACTTCACCAGCATCATCTGGCGTGTTTGTGTAAAGGCACCGGCCTTAATCCGGTACAAATATACGCCACTGGCCAGATTTGAAGCGTCGAACTGCACCTCATAGGTGCCGGCCGACTGGCTGGCGTTTACCAACGTGGCGATACGCTGACCAGTGATGTTATACACGGCAAGCTGCACGTCGGAGGCTTCCGGCAGGGCATAGCGGATGCTCGTGCTCGGGTTAAACGGGTTCGGATAGTTTTGTTCCAGCGCAAATACTTGTGGCAGTTCCCCTACTGCGCCGTCGATGCCATCGCCACCATCGGTTCCGCCACCATCGTTGCCATCGCCAATCGGACCGTTGGTAAGCTCGAATAGCAGGTTTTGGCCCTGCTGACCGATGATTTGCGCCTCGCGAATAGACAGTAACGGTTGCTCGTTACTCTCGACCAGAATCGTGAGTGCCACGCCAGAGGTTTGTAGCGGCAGGGTACCAGCAACACCACTGTTGCTAACAATGCTACTTAGTATCGCTGCGTCAATTTCCGCAACACCATCAATCATACGGCTTGTCGCAAATCCATGTTCCCCGGCAAACAGCTCGGCGCGCTCGACTCCAAGAATCGTTATGCCTCCGTTCGTGCCGTCTTGCTTTCCTTCATGCTCTGGGGACTCTTGGGACTCTTGGGACTCTTGGAAACCGTTAAAACGAACCTGCATCGCAGACACAGCAGACGTGTTGCCACCCAGCATCACCGGAACGGCGTAGAGAGTTTTGGACGATGTACCACTTGCTCCTGAAGTACCCACCGGCACAGCCTCACCCAACCAGAGGGTCAACGGCTTCTGCTCTGGCATTTCTTCCCCGGTCGGGAATTGTTGATTGGAATCATCCTGACCCGGTTCTGCATTTCGACTCAGCGACAGCGTATACCCCGTGGCAAACGTAACCAGATCACGGAAACTGATCTGTCCATCCGATACCGGCAAGGAATAGTAGTTGCCAACCGCGGCAGAACCAATATCGTACTTCAAGCGGTACGCCGCCGAGTCGGTCGTCGTAAAGTAGGCCGAGGCAAAGCCCGTTAGATCGGCAAAGTCGACCTTTCCGTCCGGTACGCCGGTCGCCCCGGTCGAACTTGTGTCGCCCGGATAAAACTCCACCGTAGCCGAATCGGCTGACGCTAGTGTTACACTTCCCGTCAAGTCACCATTCGGAAGGGTTTTGAACAGGTCGTAGTCCGTTACATCTACCTTCACTTTCGACGCTCCCGCCTTTTTCATCAAAAAGGACAAGCGAAGCAATGGATTACTCTCTCCGGTGACCGTGATATCCTGGAAATCCATAAATCGTGCAGCTCTCTCCGTATAGATGAAGAACCGAAATGTGGTAGGCGTTGTCAGATTCGTAAATCCCTCCAGATCAAACGACACACCTGCAAACCCAAAAGAAGTTCCATCGGGCGTCTCATTAGCATAGAGGTCGGATGCATAATTATCCAAACTGGATCGTACAAACCAACCCCGCGTACCAGAGGTGCCTCCCCGGCTCCACATCAGTGATATCGTATCCAAATCCATGGATGTGTTCGGGGTAAGGGTCAGATCAAAATACCAGTCATTATTGATCGCATCTTGTGCACTCGCTCCTGTAATATCCGTATTTGGCCCTGTTTTTAACAACTCCACAGACCCCGACCAGCTATTATCAGTATCCACACTAAATGTGCCAAGCCCCGGGCCGGGTGATAGGGTGGCGTTACTGAGGGTCGGATTTCTTAGGGATTGGAAGCCATTGCTCCCGTCGGATGAATTGTTTAGCGGAAAATTCACGACCCGTTCATCCGCTTTGTACAGTTGCGCATTCCCACTGATGGTTGAAGCGGTCACTTCCACCTTGCTGTATACGGTCCCTCCGATGGTTTCGTCGGGAAGCATCCGCGTGTTGTAGATTGGCCCCAGGGAACTGTTGCCATCGGTCTCTGCGCTGAAGAGTGTGCCCGGTTCGATCCCCTTTACATCCAGTGTACCTACACCCGAGTTGAGCTCCATCTGTGCCTTGTCGTACAGGAACACCAGGCGCGCACTATTCAAACTATCCTCATAGTTCGATGTTAGGGTTACATCGTAGCGAACAGCGAGCGAGTCGTAGGAGAAATCCACATCCGAGTCCGATACCTGCACAAACGATCCCGCTCCATTGTTGTACGCTGCTGCCAATGCCGCTGGAACCCGGCCATCCCCATCCGCAGGACGGAAGACAATTCCATCCGCACTGCCGTTCGCCGCACCTCCAGTCGAACCCACCATTGCCAGCTTTAACGTTACCTCTTTTGGCGGGACGGAAAAGGTGAATCCTTGAAAGCTCCCTGAAGGACTCCCGCCGGAACCTGTTACCGTAAATGATGTTACCGGAGCATTAAAGCGAAGAATCCCGCTTGCAAAGTTGGTCGTGCTCACATCCATCACAGAGCCCGTCACCGAAAGACCGGTGAAACCATGTAGTACTGTAAATGGATGCATAAAGTCGTAGGAAGCATAACCGGCTGCACTAAACGCCGGCCCTCGTAAGTAATACCCATAGTACATGAGATCCGTAACCGGCTCCTCAAACGTGATTGTGTAGCTGCCAACATTGTTAGGGTGCGTTACCACAGGTTGTGAACCCGCATTAGCCCAGTCGGACCCGTTAAGATTTTCATTCGAAACGGACGCTCCCGTAAGCCCGGTAATCGTGAACCCTACCCCATCCAGTGTGCCGGTGGTCGAGGAGGTGAAAACGGGGAATGTATCCTGCGCCATCACAGAGGCAGGTGCCATCAGACCGCTCGTCGCAATGCTCACGATCGCAATCATCAACATGTTTACGGTTTGATTTGTTACAGCATGAAATCCAGACTGAAGTATTTGCAGAGTTTTCATTGTTGTCATTTTTTAAAGGTGGTTTGATGAGAAAGTTGCACGAACCGATACAACGGAAAGAATTGCAATCATACTGAAAGAGTAGCAATCATAATTCGTTGTAATCATGCCGGAACGCACGCAGAATGTACACACAAAAATGATTCTCTGCTGTTCCGATTTCGGGAAAACATGTTCCGATTTCGGGAAAAAACTACCCTTATTACCAACCTAGGCTTATTACCAACCTAGGCTCTATATCGGCTCCGGCTCATGAACTGACTCGGCGACATCCCGGTCACCTTTCGAAAAGAATTGTAAAACGTCGTTCGTGAATTAAAACCACTCGCATCCATCACCTCTTGGATAGTACACTCCGGCTGAGCAACAATCATTTTTTTCGCCTCGTCCACCCGGTAATAATTAATTAGCGAACTCACATTCATCCCGCTGTTTTCTGCAATCGTCATAGAAACATATTTATCGTTGCTGTTTACCGACATCGATATATCACGCAAAGAAAGCATTGGGTTCAGATGAATCCGTTCCTTCCGGAATTTTTCAACAATTCGTTCATACAAAATTCGCTCTTCCGACTTCGCGTCAACAAATACCTCCAAATCCTGGGTGGTATCCTGGGCTATATCTTGGGCTGTACCATGAACTGCTCCATGGACCGTATCCTTAGCTGTACCCTCGCCGGCCGTTTTTGACGAACGTTTCCCCTCCACATGGTCCTGCGCTTGCGCCGCCTCCTCAGCCTCCTCCGAACGCATCAACTCGATATTCCGATCGTACAGATCCTGCAGGTAGCGATTCCTGCTCTGGTAGTAAAATACAGATGCCCCTAACATCAACCCGAGAAAACCAATCACTAACATCAACTGACGATTCCTCAGCCCTGCCACTTCGAGATCCTGCTCTTGCAATGCCAGCTGCTGATCCTTCAGCTCCGACTCGTACTTCTCCTCAATTTCGGCGATATTCCGGCGCTTCTCTTCATCATTCAACTCCTTAAACGCCTCGACATACTCCTTCCGATACTCCAGCGCCCGGCGATAATCCCCCTGCTCCTCATAGATGTCCGACATCATCCCGATCAAAGAGTTTTTCTCGCTCCGCAACCCGATCATATCCGCATAAAATACCGCGCTGTCGGCCATTTGCAGCGCCATTTCGAACTCGCGAAGATCTTTGTATGCGTTGGTGATGTTGATGTACCCCAGCGCCAGCCCATACGGTATCTGATTTTCACGGGTAATCTCCAGCACACGTTCATAATCTTCCACGGCCAGTTCCGGTTGGCCGACATCCACCTTAATATTCCCGATGTTGAGCAGGTTTTGAGCCATCCGAAGCGGGATGCCGGCCTCCTCGGAAAGTCGCAACCCCTCTTCGTAGATCTCAAGTGCATCATCGTACTGTTCGCGCTGCTTGTATACGACCCCGATATTGGAAAGAATCGTGATCTGCAGCATTGGGTCCTCGACTCCTTCGGCAACGTCTCTAGCCAGCAGATAATACTCGAGCGCTTTGTCCGGTTCCTCCATGCGAGTAAAAATCGAACCAATATTCAGATAGATCCCCGCAATTTTCAGATTGTTTTGCTGCTCTCGGTAGTAGTTTGTGGCCTGCAGGTGCAACTGAATTGCCGCTTCGAACTCGGCCCGATCCACTTTCGCATTGGCCCAGTTGGTCTGAATTACAGCACGTAGTCGCGGATCTTCCGTTGCGGAAAACAGACGCGCAAAGATCTCTTCCGCTTTGTCCAATTCGCGAAGCTCGTAGGCAAATAGCGCAATGTAGATCTCGGTCTCCACTCGATGAACCGGCGTAAGCTGCCGTTCATACTGGCGAAAACGACGTTCAAGCGCCACAATTCCTTCGCGGTACAGTCGCCGTTGGTTTAGGGATCCGTACAAAAATTCGAGCGTCTGGCCTATGAGCTCCGGTAGGTTTTCCCGTTCGGCCGTTTCCAGCAGTTGGTCGATTTCAAGCACGAGAGAATCCGGTGTCATGCCCTGTTGCCATCGGGAATTCAGCTCGGAAAGTCGCACCTGGCCCTGCTCGAGCGTGGTTATGGGTTCGGGTTGATGGGATTGCGCTTTGGGCTCTTGATCCGGTGCCTGTGCGTTCAGAGGGCCCGCCCCCACCGCAAAAATTATCAAACCAATCAAAATCAAAGCTATACGTAGTTTCTCTGTCAATACACCGTACAGAGCCCACCATGCTTCTCGCATCAACCCGAAAAGAAATGCACAATTCATCGCAAAGGTATTATTCTAACTTCCGTTTGGCACGTACATTGAGCCACGTTTATCGATCGACAAGTATACCATCATGCCTACACACTCTGATTCACACGAAGGCACATCAGATGCATTCTGTTTCACGTACAAAACAGGATGTAGATTCCATTCAGGCGCAAAATCATGGTTCTTACGACAGAGCACTTTACCAAAAGAAGATTACGTGAAATCCCCCTGTAAATCAAATCAAATTCACTATCTTTTGCGCTGGCGACTAACCCAAAGATTTTTTTATGGATTCACTGCTAAGCAATTTCGCGTCTCCCATTGTGATGGCATTCGCATTGGGGATTATTAGCCGGCTGATAAAGAGTGATCTCGAGCTGCCGCCCGCGCTCTACAAATCGATTTCGATCTATCTGTTGCTGGCGATTGGTCTGAAGGGCGGGGTGGAGCTGAGCAAAACTCCGTTCGATCAGGTTGTGTGGCCGGTGGCGGGCACTCTGTTTTTGGGGGTTTTGACACCGATTACGGCGTTTCTGGTGTTGCGGTATCTGGGGCGGTTCGATATGAGCAATGCGGCGGGGATTGCGGCGCATTACGGCTCGGTGTCGGTGGTTACGTTTATCGCGGCCATCTCGTATGTGGAGTCGCTCGGGCTGCAGCCGGAGGGATTTTTGCCCACGCTGGTGGCGCTCCTGGAGATTCCGGGGATTGTGGTGGCGCTGATGATTCCGCTTTTGGCGAAGAGTGGTGGCGGGTCGCTGAAAAAGGCGTTTCATGAGGTGTTTACAGGTAGCAGTATCGTGTTGTTGCTGGGTGGATTGTTGATCGGGTGGATCGCCGGTCCGGAAAAGTTTGTGTCGGTGGAGCCGTTTTTTGTGCATGGTTTTCAGGGGGCGCTGGTGCTCTTTTTGCTGGAGCTTGGAATTATTACGGCGAGCCGTCTGCAGGATTTGAAGAAAGCGGGGGTCTTTTTGATTTTTTTCGGGGTGATGGTCCCCATTTTGCATGGTGCAATCGCTGTGTTGGTGGGCCAGATGGCTGGGCTGAGTGTCGCCGGAACTTCGGTGTTTGCCGCGATGGTTTCGAGCGGGTCGTATATTGCTGCGCCGGCGGCGGTTCGGATTGCCCTGCCGAAAGCCAGTCCTTCGCTATACCTTACGGCTTCGTTGGGGATCACGTTTCCGTTTAACATCACGCTTGGCATCCCGTTGTATTACCTTATGGCGGAGTGGTCGGCGGGGTTGTGGTAGTGGTGGCTTTCCAATTCTGTACGCACTGCGTTCACAATTTATTTAGCCTATGAGCAAAAAGGGGAAGATAGAGCTTAGTATGGTAACAAACTTATTGATACCCTTTCTAAAGATTGAACAGCTGAATATGGCAAAGGGTTCAGCCGTTCTAATCTCAAAAATTTCAGGGCTTTTTATTTGACCTTTCCAATTGGTCAGACACTGTCTGGCGAATTGGAAAAAATACAGACACCGTCTGGACAATTCGGAATAAGTGAGACACTGTCTCACAAATTGACTTGGAGCCATTATGTAGAGTTACTAAAGATAGACGAAGACCTGGAGCGGCAGTTTTACATCAAACAAAGTGAACAACATAGAGATGAGAACCATATGGAAATGAAACGGGGCGTATTGGTAACTATTATTTCGGAGAGAATTCTGCGGGATGATTTGATAGAGCTGATTCGTGAGTGCGGTTCGAAGGGGCATACCATCACAAGTGTGGTCGGTGATGGGAGCCGGGGAATTCGGGCAAGTGATTTTGAGGGGCGCAATGTGAAGATCGAAACGATTGTAAATGCGTCGGTAGCGGATGCTATTGTGGATCGGGTGAGCGGGCAGTATCTCGAGGACTACGCGGTGATTATCTACACGAGTAAGGTGGACGTGGTGCGGGGAGCCAAGTACGGGTTGTAGAAAGAGAGGCGGGGAGCCTGTTGATCTAGTGCTTTGGTGTTCTGGTATTCTACACTTTACGCACCACCAAACCTAGCGCTGCCAGCCCGGCTGCTACGAGCGCAATGCCGAGTCCCATCACCCCGAAAAAAATCTGGCCCATGCCCACAAGAGAGAGAATGATGGCTGTGGCGCTGAGGCAAACCGAAAGGAGGGGTTTCCAGACCGGCTCGTAAACGCGAAATCCTGTGATGGGGTCGGAACTTCCTGGCGTGGTGCTTCCTGATCTTCCCTGCACGTCGTTTTCTGAACTTCCAGGCACAGCGTCTTTTGGCACAACGCTTTCCGGCATCACCCGCGCAAAGAATCGGCGCAGGTGTTCGGGGTCGGTGGGGCGGGTGAGCAACGTTACGGGAACCCAGATCGTCGTCGAAAAGAGGGTGGTAAAGATCATTTTTGTGGCGAAATCGTCGAAACCGAGCAAGGGGGCGATAAGGCTACCGATCGCCGCTGCACTCATGGCGGAGATTTCGCTCCACGCGTTGATGCGACCCCAGTACCAGCGTAACAGGTATACAAGGCCTGTTCCGGCGCCGATCGAGAGAATGAGTTCCCATCCGCCGCGAACGGTGTCGAAGAGTAGCGATACCCCGATAGCGGCCAGCATGATGAGTACGGTGGC
>PZPG01000003.1:57632-59022 GCA_003045995.1 Bacteroidota bacterium | reverse complement strand
CCTCCTCGACTCCCTCTGTACCAACTGCGGCACCTCCGACACCAAACGAGGCGGGCGGACGCACAAACGGCTTGTAAAAATCGTTCACCAGATAGGAGGCGCCCCAGTTAAGGTGCGTGGACACCGTGGACACGAACGCGGCCAAAAAAGCAACGGCGAGCAGGCCCAGCAAGCCGGCGGGCAAAAGCTCGAGCATCAGCAGCGGGTAGCCGGTTTCCGGATCATCGAGGCCGGGGTACGCCACAAGCGCCACCAAGCCAACCAAAATCCACGGCCAGGGCCGCAACGCATAATGCGCCACGTTAAACAGAAGCGTACCGCCCACCGCGTGCCGCTCATTTTTTGCAGAGAACATCCGCTGGGCAATATACCCACCTCCGCCCGGTTCGGCGCCCGGATACCAGGAGGCCCACCACATCATCCCGACCCAAACCAGCGCAGTTGCCAACGCGATCTCCGGGTTGGCGAATGGATTGAGCGAAAGCATCGAGTGATCCGCGCCAAACTGCAGTGCCAGATCGGTTTTGAGTTGCCCCAGGCCGCCGGCGTGATCCACCGCATACCACGCCAGTACCACCGACCCGCCCATCGCGATGATAAACTGAATAAAATCGGTAACCACGACGCCCCAGATCCCGGAAAACGTGATGTACAGGCCGATCGCGAGGTAGAGCGAAAGAATGATGATCCACTCGGCCTCCATTTCGAAGTGCGTCCCACCCACAGCCGCGCCGAAAAGCGACAGCGACACCGTATGGTCCTGCACGCCCAGCAGCACCGTAAGGATTTTGGCCATGCCAATCGTCACCCAGCCGAGAATGATGCAGTTGATCGGAAACGCAAGGTAGAGTGCCCGAAACCCGCGCAGAATCCGGGCTGGACGGCCGGAATAGCGGATGGCAATGAACTCCACATCGGTAATCACGTCGGCGCGCTTCCAGAGTTTGGCGTAGAAAAACACCGTCACCAGGCCGGAAAACATGAAATTCCACCAGATCCAATTGCCCGCGACCCCTTCTGCTGCAATAATCCCGGTGACGGCGAGCGGCGTGTCGGCGGCAAACGTAGTGGCGACCATGGAGATGCCGATCAGCCACCAAGGGAGATTTTTCCCGCCGGTAAAGTAGTCGGTAAGCGATTCCTGCCGGCGCCGGGTGGCGAGCGTGCCAACCACGATCATCAGCAGTACATACGCGACGATCACGGCATAATCGAGAGTCTGAAACGGAAGAGTCACGGTGGGTGAGGGCTGGTTCCTGAGGGCCGATTCCGGATTTGCAATCCTGGCTAGTTCGTTTTCTATTCGGGTTGATGCGAGAGCCAGCGCGGCCCATCCATCACCCCGACATAAAATAGAATTTTTAGACAGACTTTTGAACGGAATCGTTAC
>PZPG01000003.1:56993-57571 GCA_003045995.1 Bacteroidota bacterium | reverse complement strand
CTTTTTCGCGCATCCACCCGGTAGAAATTCCAGTAACGGCGTGTCCAGGTTTCGCAATGGCGGATCGAAAAGCCGTGGCGTGGGAGCATCTCTTCGTGGTAGGTAACCGGTTTGGTGTCGATGTATTCCGGCGAAAAGGTCTTGATGATGCGGTTGGGGATGCGGAAAAATCCTTGCAGATTCCAGTCGAGAAGGAGAAAGCGGCCACCGGGTGAGAGTAGCTGCGAGACGTTTCGGAGTACGGCTTCTTGGTCGGTGTAGTAGTGGAAGGAGTTGAGCGAGCAGATGATGTCGAACTGGCCTTGGTGGAATGGGAGTTCTTCGGCTTTGTGCTGGGTGTAGGTGAGATCGGAGCGCGATGGAAGTTTGGTCATGGCGCTGTTGAGCATGCCGAGGGACGGGTCGTTGACGGTGAGATGGGCGAATGGTTTTCGCTCCTGGATGAGGCGTTCGGCGAGTATGCCGGTGCCTGCGCTGAGGTCGAGGATGCGGTCTTCGGGATGGGTCTCGCCGAGCATTTCTATGAATTTGTCGTGGGTGTGGCTCAGGTAGGAGCGGTAGCCGCGGTCGTAGTAGGG
>PZPG01000003.1:51716-56764 GCA_003045995.1 Bacteroidota bacterium | reverse complement strand
GTGGGGGAATCGTTGTTGGGGGAAAAGTTCATACTGGCTCCGTGGGTGGTATAGTAGTGTGTTGTGGTAGTGCTGCGGTAGTGGTATGGTAGCGCGTTGGTAGTGTATTGGTAGTGTATTGGTAGTGTGTAGAGCAGACTTCGCCATAAATAACGAATCACATTCGCGTTTCATTCCCGATTCATATTTCATACATTTTCACATTCATGAAGCATATGGAGCATGTTGAATCTTGTATCCTTTAAAGTGCATCTTTTGGGTTCAAAAAAACTCTGCGGTACTTCTCAATATGTGTGCAATAGGCATTCAATAATCATGGGAATTCAATAATCATGGGACGAGATCAGGCATGAATCAAACCGATCAGGGGAATCACATAGAATGGATGAAACCCGCCTATCAGATGACAGCAAGCGAGGTTTTGGAAAGGCTTGAAAGTTCGGAGCACGGCCTGGATCGCGAAAACGCATCAACCCGAAGAAACCTATACGGTCCCAATCGATTGCCGGAACCGAAGAAACCATCGGCGATTTGGCGGTTTTTGCGGCAGTTTCACAATATGCTCATCTATCTGCTGCTGGGCGCTGCGGCTATTACCCTGGTGCTGGGGCACGTGGTGGATGCATCGATTATTCTGGCGGTGGTGGTGGTGAATGCGCTGATCGGGTTTGTGCAGGAGGGGAAGGCGGAGCAGGCGCTGGATTCGATTCGGAAGATGCTGTCGCCGGGGGCCACGGTGATGCGGGATGGGGTGCAGGTGCATGTGAAAGCGGAGGAGCTGGTGCCGGGGGATCTGGTCGTTCTATCGGCGGGGGATAAGGTTCCTGCAGATTTGCGGCTTGTTTCGCAGCGGGATTTGAAGGTAGAGGAGTCGGCGCTTACGGGCGAGTCGGTGGCAGTGAATAAGGAGGTAGAGGCAGTAGCCGGGGAGGCGATGATTGGGGATCAGCGGTGTATGGCGTTTTCGGGGACGGCGGTGGTGTTTGGACAGGGCCGGGGCGTCGTCGTTGCAACGGGTAGTGCGACCGAAATTGGGAAGATTAGCCGAATGATGAGTGAGGTGGAGGTGATGAGTACGCCTTTGCTGAAGCAGTTTTTCCAGTTTGGGAGGACACTTTCTGTGGCAATTTTGGTGATTTCAGCGCTGCTTTTTGGATTCGGCGCGTGGATGCAGCATTACGAGACGCATGAGCTCTTCCTCGCGGTGATTAGTTTGGCGGTGGCAGCGATTCCGGAGGGGTTGCCGGCGATTATGACGATTACACTGGCGGTGGGAGTGCAGGCGATGGCCCGGCAAAATGCGATTGTGCGGCATTTGCCCTCGATTGAAACGCTGGGTTCGGTGTCGGTGATCTGCACGGACAAGACGGGAACCCTCACCAAAAATGAGATGACGGTGCGCTCGGTCGTAACGGCGGGGGGTCGGTTTGATGTAACCGGATCTGGGTATGCACCGGTTGGGTCGGTTGTGCGGGAAGGGCAGGGTCTAGATTCCGTGCATGACTCAGAGTCTGCATTGCCACCAGATGCTGAATGGCTCATTCGCACCGTGAAAGCGTGTAATGATGCTTCGCTGATGATGGGAGGAGGTGAAGATCCCGATAGTCTCGGAAACCTTGGCAATCCCAGTAACCCCAGTAATCCTAGTAACCCCAGTAACCCTAGTAATCTCAACACGCCGGTGACGGTCGTAGGGGATCCGACCGAAGGAGCCCTGATTACACTGGCTCACAAAGCTGGGCTTGGATCGTTTGCTCCGGAACGGCTCGATACGATTCCGTTCGACTCTTCCCGCAAGTGGATGGCGACGCTTCACTCGCTGGATGCGGATCCCATCAACCCGAGGGTAATTTTTGTGAAGGGAGCGCCGGAGGTCCTGCTAACAATGTGCGATTGGCAGGTCGCAGCAGGGGAAACAGACACAGATTCTGACGCAGATTCTTGGGGGGAGATCACGGATTCCTGGGGCCCGAACCATCTATTTCCTGTGGAGGCGATTCAGGCGGATGTTTGGATGAATGAGATGGACAGGGAGGCGGCAGAGGGTCATCGGTTAATGGCAGCGGCGGTGAAATTTGTGCCTTCGGTGCGGGAGCACGGGAAGCACGGGAAGCACGGGAAGCAGGTTGCTCAAAAGGGGCGGCTGCAAGAAGAGGATCTTGAGAGCGGACTGGTGTTTCTTGGGTTGATTGGCATGATGGACCCGCCACGTCCGGAGGCAGTGGAGGCGATTCGGATATGTAAGCGGGCGGGGATTCAGATTAAGATGATAACGGGGGATCATCTGGCGACAGCGCAGGCAATTGGGCGGCAGCTTGGGCTGGGAGATGGGTTTGGGCAGAGCGATGGGCACGTCCAGCGGAATGGGCACATGCAGAGCAATGGGTCGGCACCAGAAGTCACTCAGCTCAATCGCGCCATTCGGGGGGATGAGTTGGAAGCGATGACCGACGAGGAGTTTCGGGAGGCCGCCCTTCGGTGTGATATTTTTGCGCGCACGAGTCCGGAGCATAAGCTGCGGCTGGTAAAGGCGCTGCAACAGGGTGGCCGTATCTGCGCCATGACGGGGGACGGAGTGAACGATGCGCCGGCATTGAAACAGGCCGATATCGGGATTGCCATGGGGTTGAAAGGCACCGAAGTAACAAAGGAGGCGTCCGACATGGTGCTGGCAGACGATCATTTTGCGTCGATTGCGAATGCGGTGAAGCAGGGGCGCACGATCTATAGCAATTTACGGAAGACGGTGCTGTTTTTCCTTCCGACGGATGGGGCGGAATCGATCGTGATTATCGCAGCGCTTCTGTTCGGAATCACTCTACCCATCACGCCGGCGCAGGTGCTATGGGTAAACATGATTACGGCGGTCACGCTCTCACTTGCACTCTGTTTTGAGCCATCCGAGCCCGGGGTGATGCTTCGTCCGCCACGCAAGCCGGGAGAGCGGATCTTGAACCGGTACCTGTTGTGGCGTCTGGTGATGGTCTCGGTGTTCTTAGGCGGGTCGGTATTAGGTCTGTTTCTTTGGCTTCAAGGGCGTGGAGTGCCTTTGGATGTAGTCCGCACAGTCGCCGTAAACACCCTTGTGATGGGCCAGCTGTTTTATCTGCTAAATTGCCGCCGCATTTTGGATCCCGCCATTGATCGCGGTTTTTTCAGCAACAAGGCCGTGTTCTACTCCATGGGCGTACTGGTGGTGTTCCAGCTACTCTTTACCCACACACCGCTCATGAACCTTTGGTTTCGATCGGCGTCTCACGGCCCCGAGTTATGGCTTTTTCCAATTGGTGTCGGGTTGATGTTATTCGCTCTGGTGGAAGTAGAAAAATTCTGGACAAGGCGACGCGTTCGTGCAGCCCGGGCATAGTTTCCGGGCACGCCAGCCGTCACCCGTACTCGCCCAACTTCACGCCACTCCTCATCCTCACTCCTGCTTCGAAAACTCCCGAAGCGCCTCAACCATCTCTTGGGGCGGCTGCACAGGCCGGCCATTCCGCACAAATACCACCGTTATTACCGCCGTCAATACCTCCTCATCACCCCGAACAATACGCTGATGAAAAAGAAACCGTACATACCCTTTCTGCTCTACCCAAGTCTCAATCTCGAACTGGTCGCCACCCTGTAACGACTGTCTATACTCAATCTCCAGACGCCGAACCACCGGATCGATCCCCTTTTTGTGCCAGTCGTTAAACTCCTGCCCCGTCTCCCGAAGAAACAAATGCCGCGCATGCTCCAGGTAATTAAGGTACACGGCATTATTTACAATCCCCTGAGAGTCCAGTTCATAGTCTCGCACCTCAAGAGTGCATCGAAACGATTTGCTAACTCCACCCATTTCAAAGACGTACCGGCACATCAATCGTCATATCCCCTGCTTTCTCGAATGTGAGCGTAAGGGCAATCTCATCACCATCGGACAGGGGGCGGGTTAGTTGAATGAACATGATATGAAGGCCACCCTGCCGAAACTGCACCGTTTCACCGGCAGGCACCGGCAATGCTTCCACCTCGCGCATACCCATCATCCCCTCTTCGGCCTCGTAGGATTCGTGCACTTCTACACGTAGAGCCACATCACTGGCCGCACTCAAAAGCCGATCATCCTCATCCCCATAATTCGTTAAAAGAAAATAGGCGGCACTCATTCGGCCTTCCACTCCCGGCCGTGCCCACGGGTCTTCGATATGAATTCCCTCCAGCTCCTGAGAAATCGTCGCTTCGCCATGCATAGCCTCCATTGCACCTCCTGCCCCTTGCATGGGATCGCTTGATGAATCCCCGGAACCGCATGCGGATAGCATCAACCCAGAAAAAAACATGGCTCCTATGATTACAAACCCTCGTGATAGAAAAAATCGTGACGTCATCCCTTTGTGTTTCATATGTGTAAATTTTATATGTGTATGTGTTTTTTGATGTGATTGTTGATTTGAGTTCCTCCCCAAGTATGTGCCAGTGAAAAGTAGCGAATTTATGCGATCACTAAATCATCCTTGCTCCATTTCAGCTATGCTCAATTTCAGCTTTGGGTTATCAAGTTTTTTTATTGTTGTCCTGATTTTTACTATTTCTGATTGTGATAAAATAGTCGGCACTAAATCTACCAACTCAATTTTTAAAAGTCGATTGATCACTATTAAGTCCTTTAGCGAAAAAGGACTGACGCCATTCATTAGTTCGGACATATAAGATTTGCTTTGATGACCCAAAATCTTGCCGAAATCTTGCTGTGTTAGGTTCAGATTCTTCAATTTCTTTCGGATTAGTTCTTTTCTTCGCTGAATGAACAAGCGTTCTTTTTCTGCAAGGAATTCAGCAACATCACTCTCAAGTAATTTCTCATCTGAAATCTTTGAATCAGCGCTCCAATGTTGACTTTCATACTGCTCGATTAAATCCCTTAATTTCTTACGTACTGTTTTATATCTAGGGTTCTCTTTAGAAAGAATACGTAATTTTCTGTCCGCTATAAGTGCTCTTTCAAAATCCAGTTCGCTTTGGATTTTACCAGCATCAATCAGCTCCGATATGTTAAATTGTGT
>PZPG01000003.1:49559-51676 GCA_003045995.1 Bacteroidota bacterium | reverse complement strand
AACCACTTCTTTATCGTATTTCTATTGTTTTTAAAAGTTGTTTCATATTCTTGGTGAGTTCCTGCCCAAACAACAGTAGCTTCACCATCTTGAAACTCAATCAAAATCATGGTTCTATGAATATTGATATCGAAAAAGTAAAAGCCATCACTATGCACGTTGTCAGCATCTGTTCTGGTTTTATTCAAATCAATTTGGTTTTTCCAATCATTCTCGTCAATATCTTTAATCAGCTTATCGATAGCTTTCGTCAAAGAAATATTTCCTCTGTTCTTTCTTTTAAACTTTTCTAATATTTTTTGGTTGGTCAATCTCATTAACGTCTTCAAATATACAATAAAGTTCGGTTTAATTCCGAACTTTATTTGATTTTCCAGTATTTCTACCGACGATTTCGCAAATGCTCCGTGACGGCTTTTCACAAAAAAAAATGTGCCTACCCTTCTTCTAGCAACTTCTTCAGATCCTCTGCCATGATTCGCACTGGGGTCATACTCCCACCATAGTCAAAAACCAGCCTGCTCTCCTGGTCGATTAGCAAGATCTTGTCGCTGTGGCTCAAAAAATAGATCGTTTCGCCCCCCTCAAGCTCCCGCTCATCGGTCACAGAGGTCCGCACCGAAACCCGCTCCATCAACGCCCGAATCTGCTCCGGCTCACCCGTCAAAAACCGAAACGGCGGACGATCCATCTCAAACGCCTGCGCATACTTTTTCAGCACCTCCTGCGTGTCGCGCTCCGGATCAAACGTAATGAGCACAAACTGTGTCCCATCCGCCGTCACGTTCGTCCCCGCCGCGTTCGTCCCCGCCGCCGTTGCCACCTGCTCTTCGATTTTTTTGATGTTGGATGTGATAAACGGACAGATATCAGGGCAATTGGTATAAATAAACCCAACCATCAACGGACTCCCCTCAAAATCGCCCGGGAACTCAACCATTTCGCCATTCTGATCGGTCAAACGCACCGATAAATCACCGTAATCATCCAGCCGTCCATCGCTGCAAGAGGCCAGAAGCAGGGCCATAGACAGGGTCCAAGCCTGGAACAGCACACCGATCTGATTTCTATCTTGAATGTTGTCTCGTATCATCTCATTTTTTCTTCGGGTTGATGGAACCGCATCTCCTCCCAAGTTTCTCCTCCGGTCTCTCGACCCAAAAATTCCCCCTTCACTCCTTCATCAAGATCTAACCTCTCAAACTCCTCGCTGGAAATCTTCCCGATACCCTTCCCGGAAATCTTCCTCCGTTAAGATACGACATGCTGGATTGGAATATTGTTCCCAAAACCAGGAATGTTACGACCGCCTGCTCAGGTAACTCCACGCAATCCAAAGCAACACAAAATAGACCGCCATTACTAGGGTTACCAGCAAAAAGCCCTCCGTCACCGAGGAAAAATAGAGCACAGGCGCATTGATGAGCAGTAACAACGGAAACCCAAGCAACAAGGAAAACCCGCTACCATACACCAAATGATAACTCACTGGCGATCGCATGTCATTATCGAGCACCCGCAACAAAATTAATGCCGACTGCAACGTCCCGGTCATATCCCCGTAGATGGACGTAAAATACTCCAGCTTGTGATGATCGAACGCCTGATAGCACAACCGCTTGATAAAAAACCAGGTCGCCGTAATCACCACCCCGGAGATCAGCAGCAACGGCAGCCAGTACTCCCCAACCACTACCACACTTATCGCGGAGATCGAGGCCACAATCATAAAGTCCATGAAAAAATTGGAAAGCCGTGTCATGGTGATGTCGTCAATCAGCCGGTCGAACCCAACCCGATCCACGACCTTTCGAACCAACAGTGCCGTTACCGCAGCGAAAATAAAATGAAACGTCCAGAGCGTCCGAACCTCCGATTCCGCCCCGATAGATACCAGGAGCCACGCACCCAATTGCATCAACCCGTACGTTAACACATAGGTAAGTGCGACAAACCCTAGGTGGGTGGTAAACGACTCCAACACCTCTGGTAACGTGGTTATCCGTCCTGCTCGACGATGCGCATCCGCCAGTGCATCCGTTGCCACGCCCTCATTAGCATCCGTTGCCACGCTCTCAGAACCCGCTGCACCAATCCCATCTGCAGAACCTTCAGAA
>PZPG01000003.1:47350-49516 GCA_003045995.1 Bacteroidota bacterium | reverse complement strand
CAGCGCTCCCCACATCCACCACCCCATCACCCAACGCCTCCGGCAAAATATCCTCCGGCCGGATGTACGTCGCCTCCCCCCGCCGAATCCCGCGTCGAATCGCCCAGATCCCCGTCGTGTACGCCGCCAAAAACCCAATCGCCGAGAATGTCAACCCAATCACCCCGCCCGATGCAAACCCCGCTTCCTCCCAGCTCTGCCCCACCGTGTACGCGATCCCCGGATTCATCCCAAAACCAAGCGGCGCCAGCATCCCAAAACCAGCAAACAGATCCGGCATCAGCAGCCACATCACCGCCATCGTCAGCAAAATCCCAATCACCCCCTGCACCAGGTACGTCATAATAAACAGCAGACCCGTCTGCAGCGAACTCTTCGTCATATTCTTGCGCGACGACCGCAACCCAAGTGCAATAAACAGCAGCGCCAGCAAATGATACACATACGCCCCGAGACGCTCCGTCGGCAGATCTACCCACCCAAGCAGCTGCGATCCCACCATCAGCCCCAGCACGCCACCCAGCAAATTCGCCGGAATCAGATGCTTTTGCAGCCAGCGACTCCGCGACCGCACCACAAACGCGGCAAGCAGGAAAACGCCCATCCAGGAAAAATCCAGGAAAAACGTACCCATCGTGATCTTCATGTCCCAAAACTGCATCGGTGTCGTATGTATTCGGTTTGGAGAGGTTCGGTTTGGAGAGGTTTGTTGTTTTTCTCGGGTTGATGCGAGAACGTTTTTGGGCGCACGATGCTCCTGGGCATGCGTGGTATGCTACGCCAAGGGGCTACCCGCCGTGCTACGCCACGGGCCACGAGTACTGCAATTTATGCTACGCTATGCGCCGAGCCACGAGTACTGCAATTTATGCTACGCCAAGGGGCTACCCGCCGTGCTACGCCACGGGCCACATTACGTCCCCGGCCACCCCCGCTGCACCAAAATCTCACCCCCTTGCTGCACCCGCCGAATCCAATCCATCCAATGCAACACACTCCCATTGCGCGGCACAATCTGAAAAATCCGCCCGGACGACGTCAGCGTAAGCTTGTGATTCTGTTCCGTGGCCATATAGCGAATCGACTCCAACGGAACCGTCATCTTCTCCGATCCCACCGAAAGCCAAACCTCCTCCCTCCGCAATTCCGCCATCCCCGAGCCAAGATAAACCAACTCATGCTCCTTGTTAATCTCGTAGATCTTTGTGCCCACATCCCGGATCATCACCCCGTCCCCGTTACAAACTACCGGCATCTCCCGAATGCGATCGAACAGATCAATCAGTGAAACCATCTCCCCATGCCGATCGTACAGCCGCGACTCCTTATCCATCTTGTAGCTCATCTCCGACGCCCGGCTATACACATGCACCCCATCCGGCGAATACACAGCATCCGGCACACCCGTCTCGGGGCACCGGTACAACAGCCGCTGCACTCCTGCCGCCGGCTTCTTACAATGATGAATCGTCACCGTATCCGGCGGATAATACTCATCAATCCGAAGCACATCCACACACGCTTTGGCAAACGACTCGAAATCGGGGTAATCCGACGCATGCAGCGGATCCAGCCATCGGATCTCCGTGGTCGCCTTCCGGTAGTGATCCGCCCATCGCGGCCACGACAGATACGACCCGTGAATATGCACCGGATGCACCGGAATCCCCATCTTGTAAAACAGCTTCACAGTGGTGTCGATGAGCGGCCGAATGCGCCCATCCCAACGCCGCCCCCCCTCCGGAAAAATCACAATCATGCGCTTCTGCTGAATCATCCGAATCACGTCCCGCACAATCCCCGGCTCCGGCACATACTTACTCGTCGGCACAATCCCGATACTGTCCATAAACACCCGCGGAATCGTCTTGTGAAACTGATCGCGCGTCATCACCCCGGCCGTCGGCTCCTCGGTAAGCTCTGCATTCAGCAAAAAAGGATCCAGGTAGTTGCCATGATTCCCGTAAATAAAACAGGGGCCGGTAAGCGGCATATTGTGGCGTTGCGTAATCACCGGGTTAAATAGCCACTTCGAATAGGGAATAATCGTCCGCCGCATAAACGGAAACGTCACCGGTGATATCCCCCGCTCACTTTTTTTGAACGTAAACTGCTTCTTACTCGCCATCCTGCACCTTTTTCTTCACCTCAACCTGCCCTTCACCC
>PZPG01000003.1:46803-47331 GCA_003045995.1 Bacteroidota bacterium | reverse complement strand
CCTGCCCATTCAAATCATCACCTTCATCACCACCTTCCTCACCATCCTCATCAAAACCATACTTTCGGATCTCCTCCTCGTACTGCCATCGCCTGTACTCCTCCTTCGTGTATTCTGTAACAGCGCCGGCATCGATCCACACAGAATCCAGCCCTGAAACGGTAAACGGTCGAACAAGGTATCGGGGTGATGCGGATGCGGTATCGGCCCCAATCACGTACAGGACGGAGCCGCCTTCAAATGTGCCAAACACCGGGGCATCCGGGTCGGGTGATGCGTAAACATCGGCCTCAAACTCGGTAAAAACGCGCATCTGATACTCCGATTCGTCCATGTAGCGCTCGACCGGCATGATGATCCGGTACAAAAAACCGAGAGCGATTGCGACCACGAGCATGGTGCCTGACCATTTGAGAATCTGCGTGAATGCGGCGTTTGAACTACTCATTGAAAACGGAGTTAATCGGTGACTTTGTTTTTGCTTGTCGGTTTGATGTGTTGCGGTTTGAGACGTTGCGGTTTACTGTG
>PZPG01000003.1:42888-46649 GCA_003045995.1 Bacteroidota bacterium | reverse complement strand
CCGCGTTACCGCGAATAACCCGGTCGAGGTACTCTTTCGATACATCGCGTACTTTGCCGGAAAGCAGAACGGCCGACAAAATGGTGGGAATGGCCATGACTGCGAACATGCCGTCGATGAGATTGATGACGGCATCGATGGAGGCAACCGAGCCGAAAATGATCATGAGTACGTAGAAGTAGTTGTAGTAGTGCTGCCGCTCCGCACCGATGAGGAATCCAAGGCATTTGGTGCCGAAGTAGGAGTAGGTGAGCATGGAGCTGATGGCGAAAATGACGACGCTGAGGGCGAGGACGTAGGATCCGGCCGCACCATAGACGTCGGTGAAGGCGAGGAGGGTCATGGTAATGCCGTTGTCGTCGGTGCCTTGCCAGACGCCGGTAACCAAAATGGCGAGGGCGGTCATAGTGCAGATGAGCAGGGTGTCGATCACCGGGCCGAGCATGGCGACGAGGCCTTCGCGAACGGGTTCTTTGGTTTTGGCCGCGCCGTGGGCGAGGGGTGCGGTACCGATGCCGGCTTCGTTGGAGAAGGCGCCGCGTTGGATTCCGATGCGAATGACTTCGCCGACGGCGCCTCCGAGGGCGGCCTGGGCGGTGAAGGCGTCGGTGAAGATGAGGGCAAAGGTGGCAGGGATGTCGGTGATGTGTACGGCCAGGATGACAAGCACGCTGCCAACGTACAAGAGCACCATACCGGGTACCATACGTGCGGCGACACGTCCGATTTTTTTGATGCCACCGAAGATGACGAGCGAAACAAGGGCGGCAAGGACGAGGCCGGTAAGCAGATTGACGAGGAAGAAGTCACCTCCGGCCGCGATGCCATCCATCACGCCTTCTCCTCCCCAACCAAGCGGCGCATAAATCACATCTCGCAAAATCTGCGTTAACTGGTTCGACTGAAAGATCGGAAGCGGCCCAAACAACCCGCCCAGCGCAAACAAAATTGCCAGCGGTCGCCAGCGCTTCCCAAGCCCCTCCATAATCACATACATCGGGCCACCCTGCAGATGCCCGCGACTGTCCTTCCCCCGGTACAAAATCGCCAGCGTACACGTAAAAAACTTCGTCGCAACCCCAAGCAACGCGCTAATCCACATCCAAAACACCGCGCCGGGGCCTCCCATAAAGATCGCCACCGCCACCCCACTGATATTCCCCAACCCGACGGTCGCCGCCAACGCACTCGACAACGCCTGAAAATGATTGATATCACCGGGATCGTCCGGATCGTCGTACTTCCCGCGCAGCAAATCGATTGCATGGCCAAAAAACAAATACGGCCGAAACCTGGAACGCACCGCAAAAAAGAGCCCGCCTCCCACAAGCAGCAGCACCAACGGCGTCCCCCACATAAACGAAGAAAACGCAGCCAAAATTTGTTCAATCGTCGCCATAATTCACTCTACTCTATGGTTTTTTTCCTTCCTGCTTTTTTCGGGTTGATGGGAGAGGCGGTTCGGACTCTGGAAGCACAAGTGCCACACGGAGAAAAAGTGCCTCGCGGAACGCACACGGGGCGCACTCGCCTCGCGGAACGCACACGGGGCGCACTCGCCTCACAGGGCGCACTCGCTCACGAGTAAAATCTTCGCACACCCTCTGCCTGCGAAAAATGGTTGAAATCTACTTTCGGGGCTTTCACGCCGCCCTTGCCGAGCATCAGCGCAACCTGTGCCCGATGATGCTGCCCGTGCACAATCAAATGCCGGCACACCTCTTCGATCGGTAGAAACCGCTCCTCGCCGGACGAGCTGCGGTGTGAAATCATCGCCGAAAGATCTACCTCATGATCGCCAATCAAGTCGATCCAAAGTTGTGCCGACTCCCTCGCTTTTCGCTTCAGCGATCCAGGCTCATACTCATGCCACGTATCCACCGGTTCCAGGTCAATAATCACCACCCTCTGAAACCAGTGCTTCTGAACATTCACAATGTGTGAAAGAAAAGCAAAACAGGCTGCTTTTTCGGGAAAATCGCTGCTTGCCAGCAAGGTGTCCGTAAGTTTCCGGGCAGACCATAAATCAAACTGAAAAAGTTGCTGAAGCTGTTGTCGGGTTGCCATGCTGGACCTGGGTTTGAATTGCAATGGGTTAAATCGCTGGGAACAGGTTAAATCGCTATTTGAAAATACTGCGTGATGCCGCTTAAGATGAACTGCACACTGATGGCCATTACCAGAAAGCCCATCAGGCGGGTCATCACGGTGAGTCCATTTTGTCCGATCGCCTTAATCACGGCTGGGGAGAGTCGCAGCAGCACATACGATAGCAAAACAACCGACAAAATCGAAACTGCATGGATGATATAATCCACCGCATTGTTGGCCTGCGATGCAAACCCGATCACCACGGCAATACTTCCCGGGCCGGAGAGCAGAGGCAATGCCAGCGGACTAAACGAAATGTCCTCCTTGCCGAGCGCCGCTTTTTCATCCTCCTCGGTGAGCTTTTTGCCTCCCGTTTGCGGATTCAGCATCGAGTAGCCCGAACGCATGATAATCAGACCGCCGGCAATCCGGATTCCAGGCAGGCTGATGCCGAAGAAGTTTAGAATGTAGGTGCCCACGAGCAGAAACACAATCAACACGGCAAACATGTAAATGGTCGCTTTTTTTGCCGTTTGTGTCCGGTCTTTTGGTGCGTAGCCAGACGTGAGAGATAAAAACACCGGCATCGCGGCAAGTGGGTTCACGATCGAAAAGAGCGACGTGAAGCTTGCGATGAAAAGCCCGGCGTAGGCGATGATGAGCGCAGAGCCGTCGAGGTCTGCATTTGCGAAATATTCTGTCATAGGGCAAAGATAGAGAGGATTTAAACACTTTTACAGAACACTTTTTTGGAACCCTTTTGTGGAACCCTTTTTCGTGCTCTGTGTGATTTGATGCGTTTTTGCTTGATTTGGCTTTTGGGAACATATTGTTCGATGCAATCGTTGCGTATATTTGGGTCGAATTCGCCCCTCCATCAACCCGATACCGAAAAACCCCAATTACAAATCCTAAGCGCCGGTGCATGGCGACTGAGAAATACGACTTATGAGTAAAAAAATATCGGAAGACTCTCTGCACGGCGGCCAAGACCTGCACGGCGACCAAGACTTGCACGGCGACCAAGACTTGCACGGCGACCCAAACTCTGTCGATAACTCCGTGTCGATCGCCGAAAACTCCGTGTCGATCGCCGAAGACCGGCCGATTGAGGTTCGGGGTGCGCGGGTTCACAATTTGAAAAATATTTCGGTGTCGATTCCGCGGAACCGGCTAACGGTGGTGACAGGGGTTTCGGGATCAGGGAAGTCGAGTCTGGCGTTTGATACGATCTATGCGGAGGGGCAGCGGCGGTACGTGGAGAGTTTGTCGAGTTATGCGCGGCAATTTCTGGAGCGGATGGATAAGCCGGATGTGGATTTTATGTCGGGGATTTCGCCGGCAATGGCGATACAGCAGAAGACAACCAGCACGAATCCGCGGTCGACCGTCGGAACGGCGACAGAGATTTACGATTATCTGCGGCTTCTGTTTGCGCGGGTTGGGCGGACGTTTTCACCGGTTTCGGGGGAGGAGGTGCAGAAGGATACGGTGGATCGGGTGATTGCGGAGCTGCACCGGCGGCACGAGGAGGGGGCACGGTTCTATATTTTGCTGCCGTTTGAGGACCGGCCGGGCATGACACAGGAGCAGCAGCTGGCGTTATTTCGGGAGAAGGGGTTTACGAGGTTGCTGCATCTCGAGACGGAGGAGATTGTGGATTTTGGGGC
>PZPG01000003.1:32574-42725 GCA_003045995.1 Bacteroidota bacterium | reverse complement strand
ATTTTGGTGGACAGGCTGGTGCTTAAGGCGGATGACGCAACGACTACGCGAATTGCGGATTCACTGGAAACGGCGTACCGCGAGGGGCATGGGCGGTGTCTTGTGAAGATGCGGGGCGGCGAGGTGTTGCATTTTAGCGAGCGGTTCGAGCGGGATGGAATGGAGTTTACGGAGCCGAGTCCGCAGATGTTTATGTTTAACAATCCGTTTGGTGCGTGCCCTGCGTGCGAAGGGTTTGGGCGCGTGGCGGGGATTGATGAGGATCTTGTGATTCCCGATCCGGAGAAGTCGATTCGGGCGGGGGCCCTTGCACCGTTCGATTCGCCGCAGTATCAGGAGATCTTCCGAAGTTTTGTGCTGGTGGCGGCGCGGTACAAGTTGCCGATCGATGTGCCGTACAAGGAGTTGGACAAGGAGACGAAGCGGATTATTTGGAATGGGAAGGATGAGTACATCGGGATTCATCGGTTTTTTGAGTATGTGCGGTCGAAGTTTTACAGGGTGCACATGCGTGTATTGTATGCGCGGTTTCGCGGGTATAGCCGGTGTCCGGAGTGCGAGGGGTATCGGATTCGGAAGGATGCGCTGTATGTGAAGGTGGGCGGGTTGCACATCGGGGAGGTGAGTGAGATGACGATCGGGGTGGCGCGTGGGTTTTTTGACGGGCTGGAGCTTACGCCGACAGAACAGGAGGTAGCGGGGCAGATTTTATTCGAAATTCAGAAGCGGCTGAAGTATCTGGACGAGGTGGGGCTGGATTATCTGACGCTGGACCGGCTCACGAACACACTGAGCGGGGGCGAGTCGCAGCGGATCAATTTGGCGAAGTCGCTGGGGAGCTCGCTGATTGGCAGTTTGTATGTGCTGGATGAGCCTACGATTGGGTTGCACCCGCGGGACAATGCGAGGCTCATTCGCATCCTGAAATCGTTGCGGGATATCGGAAATACGGTGCTGGTGGTGGAGCACGATCCGGAGATGATGAAGGAGGCGGATCAGATTATCGATATCGGGCCGTTTGCGGGATCGCATGGTGGGGAGGTGGTGTACAGCGGTTCGTTTGACGGGTTGATGGGATCGGCGACGCTGACCGGGCGGTACCTGAGCGGGCGTGAGCAGATTCGGGTGCCGGAGAAGCGGCGGAAGGGCTCGGGGAAGGAGCTCGTGCTGGTGGGAGCGTCGGAGAACAATCTGAAATCCGTGGATGTGGTGTTTCCGCTGGGGATGATGGTGTGTGTGACCGGGGTTTCGGGGTCGGGAAAGTCGACGCTGGTGAATTCGACGTTGTACGCAGCGATGCAGCGGGAGCTGGGTGGATGGAAGGAGAAGGTGGGGCGATACCGGGAACTGAAGGGGATGCGGCATGTGTATGCGGTGGAGATGGTGGATCAGAGTCCGCTGGGTCGGTCGACGCGGTCGAATGCAGCGACATATACGAAGGCGTTTGACGGAATCCGTTCGCTGTTTGCCGGGACGCGGCAAGCAAAGATGATGGGGTTTTCGCCGGGGCACTTTTCGTTTAATGTGCCGGGTGGGCGGTGTGAGGCGTGTGAGGGGGAGGGGATCCAGAAGATCGAGATGCAGTTTATGGCGGATATCGAGCTGGTTTGCGAGGAGTGCGGGGGCAAACGGTTCCGGAAGGAGGTGCTGCAGGTGAAGTACCAGGGGCAGAGTATCTATGATGTGCTGGAGATGAGCGTATCGGATGCCATCGCGTTTTTCTCGGATGAGTCGTCGGTGGCGGATCGGTTGCAGCCGATGGAAGATGTTGGGCTCGGGTATCTGCGTCTAGGACAGAGTGCTACGACGCTGTCGGGCGGGGAGGCGCAGCGGGTGAAACTGGCGAAGTTTTTATCGAAGAAGAATTCGGAGCCGACGGTGTACTTTTTTGATGAGCCGACCACGGGGCTGCACTTTGATGATATCGCCAAGTTGTTGCGTTCGTTTCAGGAGTTGGTGGATCAGGGGCACACGGTGATCATCATTGAGCACAACCTGGATGTGATTAAGTCGGCAGATTGGGTCATTGATGTGGGGCCCGAAGGAGGCTTTGGCGGCGGGACGATTGTGGCGGCGGGGACACCGGAGCAGGTGGCAGCGGTGGAGGCGAGCCATACCGGGCGGTTTTTGGTGCCACTGCTTGGGTAGCCGCGGGTTTTGTTAAAACAAGCGCTCGCCGAGGCGCCGGCAGATCTCTTCGCATAGCTCCTGAAGTTCCGGCGTGATGGCATCTTTGGTGTGGGAATCGATATCCAGCTCCCCGATAAACCGGTCGCCTTTCATGATCGGCACTACAATTTCCGATTTTACGTCTACGCTGCAGGCCAGGTAGTTGCTCGCCTGTGAAACATCCTGCACCACAAACGTTTCGAGGGTGTCGGCCGCCTGTCCGCAGATGCCGGTTCCGAAGGGGATTCGTGTGTGATCGGTCGGCTCACCGGTGAATGGGCCCAGTTCCAGCATCCGCTCTTCTGTGTTGGAAGCGAGATAAAACCCGGTCCAGTCGAAGACATCCACTTCCCGGTCCAGCAAGTCACAGATGGCCTGCAGCGCCTGAGTTTGAGCGTGAGTACTCGTTTCAGGTGCGTACTTATTTAAAATTTCATCAACTTCGGCAAGGATTTTCTCGGACATCTGTATTCTCGATTCGTTGGGTTTACTGGATTTACTCGTTTTGCTGGTTTGGGCACTACCGGAGATCGTTAGGAAACTATCCCGGCGATCGTTTGGGCACTACCAGAGATCGTTAGGGCACCACCGGTATTCTAGAGCCGTTCAGAAGAAACGCATAGAAAACCACAAAGATACCAAGATCATTCCACTCACGTTTCCCGCACAACCCCCTGTTTCCCGCACCTTCTTTTTGCCGAACCTGGCCGCGGATCTATTTCCATCACCCCGAATTCCAAACCCTCGTAACTTGTAGATGAGCGGATGAAGCGTTATCATTGATGCCCTTGGTGTATCCCCGCCGATATATCGTTTTGGTACTGAAATCTAAAGTGAATTGTATTCATGGACGAACCCGGTAGTTGTAGAAATTTTTCCTGGATCCCTGATCGCCATCCGCGGTTGAAGTTCGTGTAAAGCCCCTCTCGGTATGCTTTGTGCATGACTCCTGTCGCTGGCGGCGATCTTTTCAAACGGAGTTGTTATGGACAAAGAGAAATTGCTGGAACTTTTGAAGCCGCAAGCTTCTCAGGAAGTTCTGGACACCATCAAAGATGAAATGATCGAGCTGCATCCGGAGTCGCTGGCCGACTTGATGCAGGAGTTTGATGATGAGCATCTGCTTCCGATTTTTAATACGCTGGATACGGAGCAGAGGGTTGCCGTTTTTTACCGGCTTTCGGAGGCGGCACAGTTGCATCTTGCGAAGAGTATGCGGTTTAGCCGGCTGGTGAATCTGGTGGCTCAGATGAGTCACGATGACCGGGTGGATCTGCTGCAGAGTTTGGATGATGAACTGAGTGAGAAGGTGATTCGATCGCTGGCAAAGGTGGAGCGAGAGGATATTTTGCGGTTGAGTACGTTTGAGGAGGGGACGGCCGGAGCGATTATGACGTCGGATTATGCGTGGGTGGAGGAGACGAATTCGGTACGAGAGGCAATAAAGAAGATTAAGCGGGAGGCGCCGGATAAGGAGACGATCTACACGATCTATGTGCTGAATGATCAGCGGGAGCTGGTGGGGTTTGTTACGCTTCGAACGATTATGCTGGCTTCTCTGAATGATCGGATTGAGGATTTGATGACGATCGATATTATTAGTGTGGAGGCGTCGGACACGCAGGAGCGGGCGGCGGAATTGTTGTCGAAGTATGATCTGATTGCATTGCCGGTGATCGATTCGCACAAGCGTTTGATCGGGATTATTACGTTTGATGATGCGCTCGATGTGGTGGAGGAGGAGGCAACGGATGACTTTCACAAGATGGGTTCTGTATCGCTGGGAAGGATGTCGCTTGCGGAAGCTGGTATTGGGACGATGATTTTGCGACGTATTCCGTGGTTACTAATCCTGATCTTTATGAATCTGTTTTCCGGAGCCGGAATCGATTTCTTTTCGGATACCATTCAGTCGCGGATCGGACTTCTGTTTTTTCTGCCTCTGTTGATTGGAAGTGGCGGAAATGCCGGGGCGCAGGCAGCGACATTGATGGTGCGGGCGCTGGCAACTGGGTCGGTTCGGATGAAGGACTGGCTTCAGTTGCTGGGGAAGGAGGTGTTTATTGCTTTGGGGATCGGTTTGATTATGGCCCTGACGGTATCTTTGATTGGGGTTGCAAAGGGGGATTCGGAGATCGCCGTTATTGTAGGGCTCTCGATGGTGATGGTGGTCGTGTTTGGCAGCCTGATCGGGATGCTTATGCCGTTTGGCCTGCAACTGCTGAAACTGGATCCGGCCACGGCATCGGTTCCACTGGTTACCTCCATTGCGGACATTGGCGGAGTGGTGATCTACATGGGGATCGCCACCTGGTACCTCAGTGTTGTGCTAACCTAACTCGCGAAACTTTCTAAATCGCCAGACCCATACGGCACTAAACCTACAAGGTGCCAGATCCACACGGCGCCAAATTTACACAGCGCCAGACCCCCACGGCGTACTTTCAAAATACCGGGCATTATTCTGCCCGGTATACGACCTCTCCATTGATGATGACCGCCGTTGTGTTGGTAATGTACTCAAACGGATCTCCGTCAAACAGCGCGAGGTCTGCATCCTTCCCGATTTCCACAGACCCAACTTTATCATCGATTCCAAGCAGTTTTGCTGCATCGATCGTGAGAGACCGGATCGCCTGATCATGGCTTAATCCGTTGGCAACTGCGATGGCGGCTTCAAAGTGTACCACCCGGGTTTTGGGGACATAGGCTTCATACCCACTTTGAAAAACTACCGGAATCCCCGCTTCGGCAAGAACTCCTGCTGTGGTAAAGCTTGCACTTTGAGCATCTCCGTATGTGCGAATCATGCTCGGGTGAATGATCACCGGAACACCCGCTTCCCGAATTTCATCGATTAACAGGTACGCCTCTGAGGCACCATCCAGCATCATTGGAAACCCAAACTCCTTTTGCAGACGAAGAGCTGTGGTTATGTCGCTAACCGTATGTGCCGTAACCAGGGCAGTAATTTCCCCTTCGAGCAGTGCCTGCAAAGCCTCTTTCCCAAGATCCCGTTTTTTATCCTCTTTCGATGCATAATCTTGTGCATCAATCAGTGCTTGTCGCAACATGGCAACTGCTTTGGACCGGGTTCCCGGCTTGTCAAAATTGCTTCGAACGGCAGAGCCCATTGTCATAGCCAGTGCTGTTACGGAATCCATCAGAACCTCCTGGATTGTGTCCCCGCCTCCGGTTTTTACAATCATGGTTTGCCCGCTGATCACAGCACCCGGCCCATGTCCGGTATGAACGGTTGTGATTCCCAGATCTCTCAGATACCCGACCAGCTCCTCTCTGGCGTTGTAGGCATCTATCGCCCGAAGCTCGGGCTGAATCGCCGACGAAGTTTCCAATTGATCCTGATCCGCATCCACATTGTAGATTCCGGACAACCCGACGGTGGAGTGTGCGTCAATAAAGCCGGGTGTCACAACGGCTGCCTTCAACCGCTCAAACTGATCACCAATGGAGATATCCGAAGCACTACCGACAGCAGTAATTACCCCGTCTTCTATGAGGACAACGCCATTCTCAATGGGTTCCGATACACCAGTGTGCAAAACCCCTGCCTCCACTGCAATGGACTGGGCAGTGAGGTGCTCCTGCCCGAAACTAAGTGCCAAAAACAGGACAGAGATTGCTGTAAGGACACTTACTGTGAGGGAACTTCTCCATTTTTTTTTCATAGTCGTTGATTTCAGAGACAGTATCCGTAGACTCGTTTGCATCCGTATGTTCGTTAGAGTTTTCATTATTGGGCCCTCCCGTGGTCATGATCATGGTGGCCGTAACCGGTTCCCCGAAATACATCCGGTCCTCCTGTCGCAAAAGGGAGTTGCTCCTCGTTATTCCGGTCAAAGACTTTGTTTCCTTCGATCCAGGTTTCTGTGACATGGGTGTACGTGCTGAGCGGATCACCATTTAACAGGATAAAGTCTGCATCTTTCCCTGGCTCCAGCGTTCCAACCCGATCGCCCAAATCCATCATCTTAGCATTCGCAATCGTCACGGCCTCAATCGCCGTTTTTCGGGACATGCCCGCACGGACACCAAAGGCCGCCGACCTCAAGAACAAGCGGGAATCGGTGATTCCGTCATCGGTGTGGTATCCGACTAGCGCACCCGCTTTCTCCAGTGCGGGGCCCATTTCAAATTTCAGATTCACCGCCTCGTGTTTTCCTCCCGGCGAGTCGATCACAATAATCGATGCTGGAAATCCAGATTCCGCAATCTCTTCAGCCACATAGGCTGCTTCACTCACGTGGTGAAGGACCATTCGGTACCCAAACTCCTCCGCCAATCGGATCGACGTCAAAATATCATCGTGCCGATGCGTGTGATTGTGTACAATCCGCTTACCCTCGAGTACCTCAACCAGTGTTTCCATCTGAAGATCTCGTTTGGGCATTTTAGACGGATCTTCCGCTCCGGCTTCCAGTGCCTTTTGGTACTCCTGTGCTTTGATGTACAGAGACCGCACCATCGCTGCAGACTTGCCTCGTGTCCCCGGAAATGGTGGATTCCGCAATGAGTTGGTTCCATTGGCCATTTTCAACCCGCCGTAGATCGTTTGTTCCTCATCCACATACAACAACATATCTTCAATCGTATTCGCAGGTCGCAACTTCAAATACACCGTCTGACCGCTCATCAGATGACCCGAACCCGGCATCACATTCACAGTCGTGATCCCGCCGGCGATCGCCTTCTTGAAGGTGTCGCTGTCCGGCCGGATCGTGTCCATGATCCGAACATCCGGATGCAAAGCAGAGGATCGGTCTCCTCCATCTCCCTGTCCGATATGAGAGTGAGAGTCTACGAGTCCCGGCATAATCACGTACCCGGAAGCGTCCCGAACTTCAGCGTCTCTCGGAATATCAACTTCTCCAGCTGCCCCAACTGCCAAAATTTTTCCGTTCTGCACGATTAGAACCCCATCTGCTATGGGATCTCCGCTAACTGGTACTATTTCAGCACCTGTAAAGGCGAGTGGTTTTTCCTGAGCCCACACTTCGGATAGTCCACCCGTCAACCATGACCCGGCCGGCATCCATAATCCGGCTGTCAACTGCATCACGATTACGACAACTGCCATCCATAAAATACGTCTGTTTATCATTGGTATCTCCGTTTGGTTCTGTTCATTGGTAAATTTATCGCTCCGGCGTACACCGGTTCCTCACAAATCAGGCGATGATATTTCGTAGCTCGTCTACGTAGTCCAGTGACTCCCAGGCAAACTCTTCCCGGCCAAAATGCCCGTATGCAGCGGTTCGCTGGAAAATCGGATCTTTCAATTTTAGGCGACGAATAATACCGGCCGGGGTAAGATCAAAAATGCGCATCACCGCTTCGGCCAGCATCTCGTCCTTCACCGTTCCGGTACCGTAACTGTTTACCATCACCGACACTGGTTCTGCAATTCCGATTGCATACGCCAACTGAACGAGACACTCATCCGCAAGACCCGCTGCTACGATTGTTTTTGCTACCTGCCTTGCTGCGTACGCTGCACTTCGATCTACCTTAGACGCATCCTTGCCGCTAAATGCACCCCCTCCATGACCGCCCTTTCCGCCATAGGTATCTACAATGATCTTACGCCCGGTGAGTCCGGTGTCGCCGTGAGGCCCCCCAATCACAAAACTTCCGGTCGGGTTCACGTGCAAAATGGTTTCATTATCGATCCAGCGATCATCAAACAGCTCCCGCAGAACATATTTTTTAATATCCTCCCGAATTTGTGTCTGTTGCACGCCTTCATCGTGCTGCGTGGATACAACAATCGTATGAATTCTCTTCGGCTTTCCGTTTTCATACTCCAACGTAATTTGCGACTTGCTGTCTGGCCCAAGGTACGGCATCGTACTCTCCTCCTTCCGGATTACAGCCAGACGTCTCAAAATATCATGCGCATACTGAATCGCCATCGGCATCAGGTTTGGCGTTTCATTGGTTGCATACCCAAACATTAACCCTTGATCCCCGGCGCCCATAACATCACCCCGTTCCACTCCTTGTCGGATATCACTACTCTGCTGATGAATCGTGGTTAACACACCGCAAGACTCCGAATCGAATCGGTACGTAGGTTTTGTATAGCCAATCTGTTTTATGACTCGCCGCACAGTCTCCTGCACATCCACGTACGCTTGTGTGTGCACCTCACCGGATATAACCGCAAGCCCCGTGGTCACCATCGTTTCCACAGCCACGCGAGAATCCGGATCTTGTGTAAGCATTTCGTCGAGAATAGCGTCTGAAATCTGATCGGCAACCTTATCCGGATGTCCTTCCGATACCGACTCTGAAGTAAATAGCTGTTTCATGTATTGTATCTTCTTATTGTTTCTTTACCTGTTTTCCTCACTTTGAAAAAGGTCATTTGCATCTCCGCCTCTGTGTTGAATTCCAAGGTAGCGGTATGCCTTTGCAGCAGCCACGCGACCTTTCGGTGTCCGCTGTAAAAACCCTTCCTGAATCAAAAATGGTTCATAAACCTCTTCAATCGTGCCTTTGTCTTCGCCCACGGCTACTCCCAATGTGCTCAGTCCCACCGGCCCGCCGCCATAATTTTCAATCACCGCCTTCAGAATACGAATGTCCATATCATCCAAGCCGTTTTCGTCTACATCCAGTGCGTTGAGCGCCTTATCAGCAATGGTGTCCGTGATGGTATCGAGCCCATCCACCTGAGCAAAATCGCGAGTTCTTCGAAGCAACTTGTTTACGATGCGTGGCGTTCCCCGGCTGCGACGAGCAATTTCATGAGCCCCTTTCTCGGTGATACCCATCTCCAGAATCGAAGCCGTCCTCAACGCAATCCGCTGCAGCAAACGTACATCATAATAATCCAGCCGCATATCGATGCCAAACCTCGCACGAAGCGGCGCTGTCAGCAACCCTTTCCGAGTCGTTGCCCCAACCAGCGTAAACCGGTTCAGGTCGATCTGCACACTGCGGGCATTGGGTCCGGAGTCGATTACAATATCCAGTTTGTAATCCTCCATCGCCGAATAAAGATATTCCTCAATAACCGGGTTCAGCCGATGAATTTCATCGATAAAAAGCACGTCCCCCTCCTCCAGATTCGTAAGCATCCCTGCAAGATCCCCAGGTTTCTCCAGCACCGGACCTGTCGTGGGCTTAATCTGAACCCCCATCTCTCTTGCAATAATATGCGCCAACGTCGTCTTACCCAATCCCGGCGGACCCGACAAGATCACATGATCGAGCGCCTCCCTGCGATTTTTCGCCGCCTTTATAAAAACGGACATATTCCGAATCACCTTCTCCTGGCCCACAAACTCCTCAAGCGACAGCGGACGAAGGGACTCCTCTGCGTGAGGTTCGCTGTTGGCTGGATCTAAAAGTGGATTTTGCACGGCGTAGCTGGTTTCAAAGTGAACGGTCGTTTATCAACCCGAATATAAGGCGTTTGTACTGAAATCGTTACGCTCTTCCGGTGAATTTTCATGAACCTCTCCATGTCATCTTCTGGTCATCTCCTGAACCTCTCTCTCTCGACAAAATTTCTGCATCAAACCTTTCAACAAACGGCTCAGATCTGCAGATTTTTGTTGACTGTCTTTCGACAAGTTCGTACATTAGACAAATAATGTCAAGTCAAAATTTGAAAATCCATTCGGATATGAAAACATTTGGAACCAAAATCCGGCAACGGCGAGAGGAGAAAAACCTTCTTTTACGCCAGGTAGCCGCACAAATGGAGATGGACACGGCACTGCTTAGTAAAATTGAGCGGGGAGACAGAAACGCACGTCGAGCCCAGATTGAACCCCTCGCAGCCATTCTGGAGCTGGATCCGAAAGAACTTCTCACACAATGGCTGGCAGACAGGGTGTATCAGCTCATCGAAGATGAAGATGTTGGCATCAACGCGCTTCAAGAGGCGGAAACCACCTACCGCAAAAGCCAGACCACAGGCAAAACTTCATAAAATGAAACTAGAGAAAACA
>PZPG01000003.1:29387-32569 GCA_003045995.1 Bacteroidota bacterium | reverse complement strand
AGAGAAAACATCATTATAGAACGTGTCATAACTATTCTAAGGTATTCGGGTTGATGCAAATGCTGCGCAGCCTGTAGGATCCTCTGTATTTGCATGCATCTGTGATGTATATTCTACAGACCAGTCACGTACCATTTAGAGACCGACTGAGTTCAAGCCGAAAACCGAAATGGAGCAAACCGCTTGGCAGGCGACTATGAAAGAGAAAAAACATACCCGTGAAAAGATCCCTCCAAAGGATGTTGGGCAAGCCTCCGCAGATCACCGCATGGCTACCATCACCACCGATCCGGAAGCACAGTTAAACAGCGACTTTATCGAGGGTAAACTTGCCATACTGGGGGAAGATTATTTTGATAACTACGAGTTAAGCTGGCTTCAATTCAACCAGCGAGTTATGGAGGAAGCCAAAAAGAAACATCTTCCTCTTCTGGAGCGTGTGAATTTCATCAGTATCGTTTGCTCCAACCTCGATGAATTTTTTGAAAAACGGGTGGGTGGCCTGAAGCGTCAGTACCATGCAGGAGTAAAAGAGCTTAGTATAGACGGAAGAACCCCTCGGGAACAGCTCACGGAAATTCGAAAAGCCGTTAAAAAGATGATTGAATCCTACCGGGATCTCTTCTTTTCGGAACTGGTCCCGGATCTCGAGACCCACGGGATCGTTTTTCGCTCCATCGCCGAACTCTCCCCGGAAGAGCAGGCCCGGGCCGAGGAGTACTTCGACCGCCGGCTTTTCCCGCTCATCATCCCGCTGGCCGTTGATGAGTCGCATCCATTTCCATTCATCTCCAACAAAAGCCTCTCTCTGGCTATCATGATCAGGGATCCGGAAACCGGAAAAGAGCGTTTTGCGCGAATCAAAATCCCCGCCAACCGGCCCAGATGGATCGCCATACAAAACGACCGCAACGAAACTGTACTCATTTCAACCAGCGAAATTGTTGAAACACACCTCGACCGGTTTTTCCCTGGCATGGAGATCCTCTCGTCTAACATCTTCCGGGTCACCCGCAACGCCGATATCGAAAAAAGCGATGAGGAAGCCGATGACCTTCTCGAAATGATCGAAGAGGAACTCCGGGAGCGCCGGTTCTCCGAAATTGTACGGCTGGAGTTAGACAAAGATACTCCCCGATTTGTCGTTGATTACCTCAAATCCCATCTGCATGTGAATGATGAAGATATCTACCTGATCGACGACCCGATAGGCCTTGCCGATCTCCGGGAACTACACCGGCTTCCAGGATTCGATGGTCTTCGCTTCGACCCCTGGGTGCCAGCCATGCACCCCTTGTTCCGCCACCCGTCCGACGAACCGGTCGAGTCCATCTTCGACACCATCAAACAGGGCGACTTCATGGTTCATCACCCCTACCACAGCTTCGAAACCTCCACGCAGCGATTCGTGGAGGAGGCAGCCCGTGACCCCAACGTCCTTGCCATCAAACAAACCCTATACCGTACATCCAGTGATTCCGAGGTGATGAAAGCACTCATGCGCGCCGCTGAAAACGGAAAACAGGTAGCCGTACTCATCGAATTAAAGGCTCGGTTTGATGAGGAACGCAACATCCAGTGGGCACAGCGCCTGGAGAAAGCAGGCGCCCATGTTTCCTACGGTATGTCCGGACTAAAAATCCACTCCAAGTTAACTGGTATCGTCCGGGAGGAGGGAGACGAACTCAGACATTATGTTCACATTGGGACCGGAAATTACCATCCAGACACCGCCCAACTGTACGAAGATCTTGGATATTTCACCTGTCGCGAAGATATCGCTGCGGATGTTTCAAAGCTGTTCAACCTACTTACCGGATACAGCTTAAATCAAACCTTCCAAACCCTGATGGTAGCCCCCCGCGAATTGCGGAACTCGCTTACATCCCTCATTGAGGCTGAAACCGAGGCCGCCAAAAACGGACAAAAAGCCCGGATCATTGCAAAGATGAACAATCTGGATGATCCGCTCATTATTCAAAAACTATACGAAGCCTCCGAAGCTGGTGTTGAGATCGATCTGATTGTCCGAAGTGTTTGCAGACTGCAACCAGGGAAAGAGGGGCTGAGCGAACAGATTCGGGTTCACGCCATCATCGGAAGATTTTTGGAGCATTCGCGCTGCTACTACTTTTATGCCGGAGGAGAGGAGAAGTTCATGATCGGATCCGCCGACTGGATGCGAAGAAACCTCGATGCCAGAGTCGAAATTCTCGTGCCAATCGAGCCACCGGAACTGAAAGAATATCTGCGATTTCTTCTAAATCTCTACTTGAAAGACAATCAGCAACGGTGGATTAAAGCGAAGAAGGGAACCTACAAACGAGTCAAATCCAAAAAAGGCGAAGACAAAATCTCCGTCCATGAATCCCTCATGGATCACACCAAACGAACTCAGGATCCGGTACCCAGCGTCTCACGATCCTTGTAACCGCAATACAAACTTTCCGCAGGTAGTAAAGTGGTGCCTTTGATTACTCCGTTACCTGATTCGTTTCCTGCCTCGATTCCGTCTGCAACAACTTATCCAGTATTGCTGTTGATTGCCTTGATATAGCCCCCTCACGGCCAGACAAATAGGTGAGATGCGCCGTCGCTTCCAGAGGTCGATTCAGCTTTAAATTCGCGTTTGCTTGAAACCAATGCAGTAGAATCACCTGATCTTCCGTTAAAGTGACCTCATCAAGCTGAGAAGATATGTTCTCCTGGACGGTCTGAAAGGCAGTAATGGATTGCTCGAATTCACCTGTATTGTAATGAGCAATCCCAAGGTTATACTGGATGATAGCACGCTGACTTCTATTGATTCTGTTATCTGCATCCGGCGTGTCCAACAAGCTCTCCAGCATACGTTTTGCCGTAGCATGATCGCCACGCATCGCCATCAATACCGCCAGATCAATCTCCTGACCCACCGGAATCGATGAAATTTTCGAGGTGTCTTGCGTATCATCTTCAGTATCGTTCTCCACCGCTGTTCCAGAACGGTACACTGTCCCGGAAATCATAAAATCCACCGAGATCGATTCAAGGGCCAGATAGCTCACATCATTCACCTCACCCCCGCCCATCCGGAACACCTGAAGAGTTAACGCCAACACAACCACAGCTGCAGAAGCCAGGGCAAGCGGCCAAATACGACGCATGGGAGTTACCTCCGCCATTGCTGTTCCCTCAACCAT
>PZPG01000003.1:27458-29368 GCA_003045995.1 Bacteroidota bacterium | reverse complement strand
GCAGGTTCCTCAACCATCGCAGGTTCCTTATCTACTGCACCTTTTTCAACTCTCTCCCTCTTTTGCTGCTCGTAAAAGTGGTACAAATTTTCTTCCATTAACCACCGTTTGTACAACTCTTCATCTTTCAGAAACTCAATCCAAAGGGCATCAACCTCCTCTTCCGATAATAGCCCCTTTCGGTAGTCGCGAAATTTTTTTTCAAGCTCTTTTTTTTCCATCATGATCGCATTTGAACCCGCTCTATAATCTGCTTCAGACTCAACATCATACACTCCACAGCCAGCATCATGCATTTCCGTCGCAAAATACGAATCCGATTTTTACAATATAATCTATAGTTTATTTTCTACTTATTCTATTACAGCCAATATAAAAAATGAAAACATTTCACCATTTTTTATATATTCTACCTACGAAATCATAACGTCACACAATTTCATGTAGAATTCATTAAATACTTCTTTTTACTTGTATGACGCAAAAACCCCGAGTTCCTTACAGTTTTTTTTCAATGCACTCTTGAATTTTTTTCAAAATCCGGTGCTTCCTGGTCCACACATTCATCTCCGAAATACCAAAACGCTCCGCAATTGCCTCCGTCTCAACATCCGGATTCTCAAAATAAAACTGAATAAACTCCTGATGATCGTTTTGTAAATGTTGAATACAACCCTTCAGTGCTACCTGAAGTTCAGATTCAATCAACCCATCCATCGGATCCCTGTCCACCAACGGCTCTGTAACCATTCCAACCGTTTGCTCCGATTCTATCTTACGGAGCCTATTCAAGTAGTTGTTCTTACTGGTAACCAGCATATACGACAACAACCCCGTTGGATTCCGAAACTCATCCCCGTTTTTAATCTTCCGAATCAAATGCTCGAACATCATCTGAATCGCATCTCCGGCATCTTGTGACGATGCACCTAGTTTAAACGTAAGATACCTGTGTAAAATACTCCCCGCTTGCCGACATAACTTCGACGTCGTAGCTTCGTCTTCATTTTTTATCGACGTAATCAGTTCCGAATAGTCCATGTTGTAAAGTCTTAGAGCACAAAACTTAAAGGGTGAAAATATGCATTTTTCATACCTTTTATATCAAATTTTTGTTTCGAAAACTTACGTACGTATCTCCGGCTACAATAATGTGATCGTCCACCTCAATACCAAGCATCTTTCCGGCCTCCACAATACGAGCTGTAATGTTCCTGTCTGCATGCGACTCCACAGCAATCCCGGACGGATGATTATGAGCCAGAATGATACTATTCGAGTGATTCAGGATAGCATAACGCATCACTTCGGACGGCTCAACCACCGTAGCATTCCGGCCGCCTCGACTGATGATTTTATGACCCAGCACATGTTTTGCGTTATCCAGAAATATGACCATAAAATACTCTTTGGTCAAGTCCCTTAAATACGGCCTCAAATACGAATTCGCATCCTCTGGCGACCTCACCAAAAATTTCTCGCCGGTTTGCGACATCTGAATTCTGCGTGCCAGCTCGAACGACGCTTCCAGAGTAATCGCCTTCACCTTTGCAATCCCCGGAATCTGTTGCACCGATATCCAATCTTCACGCACCAGACGCTTCAACCCTTGAAAATGATCCAGTAACGCGCGCGCCGTCTGCAATACATTCAGCTTCGCACTTCCCGTTCGCAGCAAAATCGCTAAAAGCTCGGCATCCGTCAGTGTGTCCGCCCCGTACTTCACCAACTTCTCCCGGGGCAACTCTTCCGGACGCATCTCACGTACCATTTTCTCCTTAAAATACTCAGCATCAAACGATGTATGTTTGATGGAACTCTTCGCAAAACTCTTTGCAACACCCTTTTTCATGCGTGCTCTCCTGATTGTTGATTTCTGATTATTGCTCCCCGGTTCACGACCAACGATC
>PZPG01000003.1:25675-27433 GCA_003045995.1 Bacteroidota bacterium | reverse complement strand
GTTCACGACCAACGATCTCCGGTTCACGACCCCTCATCGCCCCTCACACGCAAGTTTATCAAAAACCCGTCTGCATTCCACTATGAAGCTTTCTCAAAAAAGCGGAAACATCAACCCGAAAACACGAAATTCACACCAAAACCCACGAAACCTGGCCCAAGAATCCTCCTCACATCCAACCCTCCTCACCCCCGTCTTAAGAACCCTACTCACCTCCAACCCTACTCCCCCCCGCCCATCAACGGCTCATTCAACGCCCGAATATTCGCCGTCGGCAACCCCTCCGGATGCTCCGCCTTGCTCATCTCCATCGCCTCGATCACCATCCGCAAATGCAACTCCTTCGACTGCTCGTAAAAATGCTGCGCCTCCCCGCTCAATTTCGGCTTCCCATGCAGTGGCTTATCACTCACACACAACAACGTTGCAAACGGAATCCGATACCGATACCCGTTCGTCGCCACCGTCGCCGACTCCATATCGATCGCCACGCTCCGGCTCACATGAATCTCCTGCACCGCCAACCGCTTGTTAAACTCCCAATTCCGGTTCGCCGTCGTGTATACCGTCCCCATCCTGTACGACCGCTCATGCCGGTCAAGCACCTCCTTCAGGTAGTAATTCAACGAGTAATTCGGGGTGATGGGAATGTTCAACGGCAGAAGACCATCCAACACGCCGTCCGCCCGCATAAACCCGGTCGCCAGCACAAAATCTCCGATATCCTGATGATTCCGCAACCCGCCGCAATGCCCCACCATCACCATCGCATCCGGCCGCAACACCGCCACATGATCCGAAATCGTCTTCGCATTCGACGGCCCCACGCCAATATTCACCAGCGTCACCCCCTTGTTATCCGGCAACACATGATGATATGCCGGCATCTGCACCGGCCGCCCCGGTTTCACACATCCCGGATACATCGCATGAAACACCTCCACATGCATATCATAATTCGTAAACAAAATCGTCCGCTGAAAATCCACCGGATTCGTGCCCGTGTAATGCTCCAGCCGGTTCATCGAAATGTCGATCCGCTCCGGGCTAAATAGAAACAACTTTTTCTGCGTGATATCCCAGTCTCCTTCGTCCGCATGATCGAACAGCGCCGGATCCGTCATCGACCGCCGTTCCCGCGACGCATGGATCGTAAGCTCCGCTCCCCGGCGCAAAAGCTTCTTCAGTTCGCGCATCAAAAACCACCGGTACGCCCCCGGCAACGCCATCTCTCCCGTAATTACCGGATTGTGAATCGACCAATCGCGCCGGATCGTAAGCTTGGGATACTGGCCTGCACGGTAGATCTCCTCCATGAGATTACACGCATCTTCGGCCGTTTTGTGAAGCTGCTCCTCGCTTTCAATTTGATGAGACTGAATCTCCATGTGCATACGCGTCCTCCTTTTTGGGAAGTGGTTCGGCACTACAATTCATTGAATTCTGTACCGAAACCATGAATGATTCGCGCAAAGATACGAAACATTTGCTGCGACTTCCCAATGACCGAAAACTTCCCTATGTTCCTGCCCGTTTTGCAAGGGAGATCGTTTGCGGGCAGATCGTTTGCGGATAGTTCGTTTATGGGCTCATCCTCCGCGGATTTACTTTTTTAGGGTTTCGGGTTGATGGGACGCCATCTTTGCCCATACCTTATGGCGTGCGTATGGAAGCTTCGGGAGGATGGTTGAGGATAACGGTTAGGGGTAATGATTCAGGGTAACCGTTCGGAGTAACGGTTCGGAGTAACAGTTCGGA
>PZPG01000003.1:15647-25669 GCA_003045995.1 Bacteroidota bacterium | reverse complement strand
GTTCGGAGTAACAGTTCGGAACCATGATTCAAGAGAACGATTCCGAAAGAGAACGATTCCGGGGCTCTTTCACGTTTACGGGATGTCTTGGATGCTATCCCACATGGCATTCTGGATGTTGCCCGGGAGGAATCCACAGCCGGGTACGTTTCCCATCAACCCGAATAAAACAACAAAATTAACCCCATTTGCTATGATTACCGTTGGAGATAAAATTGACACAAATTTTACGTTGAAGATTGTAAAGGACGGAGAGGAGTCGGAGGTACTTTTTGCGGATCTGCTCGACCGGCCGGCGATTGTTTCCGTATATATGCGCAACAATACGAGCGGGTGCGATAAGCAGACTACGAGTCTGGCGGAGCATGCCGATTGGTTTGATGAGAAGGGGTATCAGCTCATCGCCATCAGCAAGGACACATGTGGCTCCCATAAAAAATATGCCGAGAAGATGAATATCCGTTATATTCTCGCCTCTGATCCTGATTACCTTTTCTCGAAAGCAGTCGATTCGATCGTTGAAAAGAAGATGTATGGAAAAACGTATGAAGCCCCTTCGCGGTCGGCCTACGTGATTGGTACGGATGGTACGGTGCTTGGCCTGATCGAAAAAGTGAATACCAAGGAGCACGCAGAAGAGCTAAAAACCCTTGTTGAATCGATGTAGTGTATGAAATCATTAGTTATTGTTGAGTCCCCAACCAAAACGAAGACGATTAAGAAGTATCTTTCGAAGGAGTATGTTGTGGATTCGTCCATGGGGCATATCCGGGATCTTCCATCGTCGGCGAAGGAGATTCCTGCAAAATACAAGGGAGAGCCGTGGTCGAATCTGGGAATCAACGTAGATGATGATTTCGAGCCGCTGTATGTGGTACCGGCCGATAAAAAGAAGATTGTGACGCGCCTGAAGAACCTGCTGAAAGAGGCGGACGAGTTGATTCTTGCGACGGACGAGGACCGGGAGGGGGAGGCGATCAGTTGGCATTTGGTGGAGCTGCTGAACCCGAAGGTGCCGGTGAAGCGGATGGTGTTTCGCGAGATTACAAAGGAGGCGATTCAAAATGCGCTGGATCATTTTCGGGAGATCGATATGAATCTGGTGCATGCGCAGGAGACGCGTAGGATTTTAGACCGGCTGGCGGGGTACACGATTTCGCCACTGCTGTGGAAGAAGATTGCGCCAGGATTGTCGGCAGGGCGGGTGCAGTCGGTGGCTGTGGAGTTTTTGGTGGCACGGGAGCGGGAGCGGATGCGGTTCCGGAGTGGGTCGTATTTTGATTTGAAGGCGACGATGAAGAAGGGTTCGGCGGCGTATAAGGGGGATTTGTCGCATCTGAACGGGAAGCGGATTGCCAGCGGTAAGGATTTTGATGAGGCAACGGGTAAGCTGAAAAAGCCCGGCTCGGTGGAGTTGCTGGATCAGGAGCGGGCGGATGCGCTGCGTGCACAGCTCGAAACGGCTTCCTGGGCGGTATCTGCGGTGGAGGTTTCCCAGAAGAAACGTTCGCCTGCGCCGCCATTTATCACGTCTACCCTGCAGCAAGAGGCGAACCGGAAGTTTGGTTTTTCGGCCAGGGATACGATGAGTATCGCGCAAAAACTGTATGAGAAAGGGTTGATTACCTACATGCGAACCGATTCGACGAATTTGTCGAACCAGGCGATTCAGGCGGCGCGGTCGGCAGTGGAGTCTCAGTATGGTAGCGAGTATCTGTTCGAGCGGGTGAGGAACTACTCTTCAAAGGCGAAGGGTGCCCAGGAGGCGCATGAGGCGATTCGGCCGGCGGGGTCTGCGTTTTTGCATCCGGAGAAGGCGGGAGTGGCCGGGCGGGAGAAGAAGTTGTATGATCTGATCTGGAAGCGCACGATTGCCACGCAGATGGCCGATGCGCAGCTGGAATTTACCAACGTGACGACCACAGCCACAGACAAGGATCTGTCGGCAGATTTTAAATCGAGCGGGAAGAAGATTCTGTTTCCCGGATTTTTCCGGGCATATGTGGAGGGGAGTGATGATCCGGAGGCGGCGCTGGAGAATCAGGAGATCGATCTGCCGGCGCTGGCCGAGGGCGATACGGTGTCGTTGCAGGAGCTGGAAACGATTGGCCACGAAACCAAGCCGCCGGCGCGGTATACGGAAGCGACGCTGGTGAAGGAGCTGGAGAATCGCGGGGTGGGGCGGCCCAGTACCTATGCATCGATCATCAGTACGATCCAAGATCGGGAGTATGCTACGAAAGATGGCAAGACACTGGTACCAACATTTATTGCGTTTGCGGTAACCGAGCTGCTGGAAGCTCATTTTCCCGATCTGGTGGATAGTGATTTTACCTCGGAACTGGAGAACAAGCTGGATCAGATTGCGGAGGGGACGTTCGATTCGACGGAGTATCTGCGGGATTACTATCTTGGGGAGGAGGGGTTGCGTGCAAGGGTGAATACGCAGGAGGATTTGATCGACCCGCAGGAGGCCAAGAAGCTGGATCTTCCGCTGGAGGGACTGAACGGGATGGAGGTATTTGTGGGGCGGTTCGGTCCGTATGTAAAGGAGCAAACCAACGGGGAAGCAGTTTCGACATCGTTGCCGAATGATCTTGCTCCGGCAGACCTGTCTGCAGAGACCCTGAAAAAACTGATTCGGATGGAGAAGGAGGGGCCTGTGTCTCTGGGGGATGATCCGGAAACTGGTTTGCCGGTGTTTGTGCTAACCGGGCGATACGGGCCGTATGTGCAACTCGGAGAGGTATCAGATGACAACAAAAAACCGAAGCGCACCTCGCTGCCAAAAGGAATGACGCCGGAGCGGGTGGATTTTGATACTGCTTTGCAGTTGCTGGCCCTGCCTCGAACGCTGGGCGATCATCCCGAAACCGGAAAGGTGGTAAAAGCGGGTATAGGGCGGTTTGGCCCGTATGTAGTGCATGATGGGAAGTTTAAGTCGCTTAAAGCGTCGGACGACCTGCTTACGATCGGGCTGGATCGAGCCGTGGAACTGCTGGCGGAGGCTTCTGGCGGGAGAAGGGGTTCCTCTGCGATACAGGAACTTGGAAATCACCCCGGTACGGAGACATCCATCCGAGTGATGAGTGGAAAGTATGGGCCTTACATCAAGTATGGGAAAAAGAATATCTCCTTACCAAAAGGGGCGGACCCGCAGACCTATACCCTGGACGAAGCTGTTGCACTGATTGAAGAGAAGGGGAAAACGTAGAACCTTGTGGCAAGAGTACGCGAATGGATCGAAAATCGGACTTCATCTTTAAATATCCTCCCAATTTGCAACAATTGGATCTTGCAACGATGGTGAGTATGTACAGAGATCGTGGAAATCCGGTGACAGCACCACCCGGAACCTACTTGGCTTGCGCGGTTTCGCGAAAACTGGTGAAGGAGGCGAAGGCATGGTTCGGTTTGCATTACAGTCAGGCGTCGTGGGATGCACTGATCACGAAATCTTCGGAGGGGTATCCGCTTACCGAGGCGGAATTGAATGCGCTGGGGCTGACATTGATCTCGGCGGACCATCCGCCGCATCGTGAGGTGGTGGAAACGTCTTTGGAGGTGCCTCAAAAACTGGGGTACATGATCATCAACGACCTTCAGACGTTTGGCTTTTTGATCGAAGATGAGCAGGGGACGCTGGCGGTTACGCCGAGGGGGGAGCGCGCACTTCAGGGGATTTGCCGGCGGATCTATCAAAAAAAGTTCAGCCCGGTGATGCTGGCAACCTATCGAGAAGAACTGCACGGCAACGGTGGGAATAGCGTGCAGGAGCAGCCACGCCTGTTCTAATAAAACGTGACAGGAACAAATTGGTAGGCACAAGTTCGCAGTCAGAAATTCGCAGGGACAAATTCGCAGCCACAAATTCGTATGGAGAACACAATAGAATCTGCTCTTAAACAGGCCATTCAAAACGCGCTCACAGTGATCGGGGTTCCGGAGGAGTCCATTCCCGATATCCACCTTGAAACTCCGCGGGATCCTTCGCATGGGGATGCCTCTACAAGTGTGGCGATGCAGCTTGCAAGGGTGCTGAAGAAGAATCCGAGGGCCATTGCGCAGGAGATTGTAGATTCGCTCGAAACGGATCCGGCACGGGTTGATGCGGTGGAGATTGCAGGCCCGGGCTTCATCAATTTCCGGTACAGCAACCGTTACCTGTTCGATGAGTTGCAGTCGATTCTGCAGGACAAGACTACATACGGCCGAACCCACAGCCGGAAGGGGCAGCGGATTCTGATCGAATTTGTGAGTGCCAATCCTACCGGGCCGCTCACGGTAGGGCATGGGCGAAATGCCGTTTTGGGAGACACGATTGCACGGCTACTGGAATGGACCGGGGCAAACGTCGACCGCGAATACTATTTTAACAATGCGGGCCGGCAGATGCGGTTGTTGGGCGAAAGTCTACGGGCACGCTACCTGCAGGAGCTGGGCGAAACGGTCGATTTACCGGATGACGGATATGAGGGGGCCTACATTACCGACATCGCCAAAAACTGGCTTACTGAGGATGGTGGACAGCACCGGGATGCGAATTCCATCACCCCGTTTAAAGAAAGAGCAGAAACGGCTATTTTTGAGGAGATTCGTGCTACGTTGCGGCGCATGAAGATCGAGATGGACAGTTTTTTTAATGAGCATACGTTGTACGAATCCGGGGCGATCGACCGGGTAGTGGAAACATTTCGGAAGAAGGGTCTGGCGTATGATCATGATGGGGCGGTTTGGTTTAAGACCACCGAGTTTGGCAAGGAGAAAGACACGGTGTTGATCAAGAGCAGCGGAGAACCTACATACCGGCTGCCAGATATTGCGTACCATGCCGATAAGCTGGATCGCGGATATGACCTTTGTATCGATATTTTTGGGGCGGATCATATCGACACGTATCCGGATGTGCTGAGCGGCCTGAAGGTGCTGGGGTATGATCCGGAGAGGGTTGATGTGCTTGTGTATCAGTTTGTGACGCTGGTGAAGGATGGCAAGCCGTACAAAATGAGTACGCGAAAGGCCAATTTTGTGACGCTTGATGAGTTGATGGATGAGGTGGGCGAGGATGTGACGCGGTTTTTCTTTTTGATGCGCTCGCCGAATACGCATTTGGAGTTTGATGTGGCGAAGGCAAAGGAGGCGGGGGATAAGAATCCTGTGTTTTATCTGCAGTATGCGCATGCACGGATCCATTCGATTTTGCGGAAGGTGGAGGAGTTGGGTGGACTTTCCGGCAAGCCGGCTCTGGAGCGGCTGACGCATCCGTCCGAAATCGCGCTGATTAAGACGTTGCTTGCGTTTCCGGGGGCTGTTGAGTTGGCGGCTGCGCATCAGGAACCGCACCGGCTGATCAATTATCTAAATGAGTGTGCGTCTGGCTTTACATCGTTTTATCACGATTGCCGGATTCTTTTGGAAGACGTGGAGTTGATGCAAGCGCGGGGAAATCTTGCCGCGGCGTGTGCGGCGGTGCTGGCGAATGGGCTGGGGATTTTGGGGATTTCGGCGCCGGAGCGGATGTAGCGAGGTTTGTGGGCCTTACGCTCTCACAGGCTCCAGCAGTGCCATGCACACAACCCCCATACTCATCCGTTTTTTTACCCGAAATCCGGCTTCTTTGAACCGTTTTGTGCTATCCTCTTTGGATGGAAAATGAATTCCTCCGAGTCGGGCGGCCAATTGCGCTGCGATTCCGACCGGTTTCTCTGCCTTCAGCAGGAACATGATGAAAAAGAGACCGTCGTCGCGGATGACGCGCCGGCACTCCCGGAGTACCCGCATCGGGTCCAGTAGCTCGTTAAGCGTCCCGCCCATCGCAAGGCCATCGAAAGTACCGTCCAGAAATGGCATTTGGCGCGCGTCTGCCCTCACCAGGAACAGGTCGGCCATCTCTTCTGCTGCCCGTTTTCGCGCCTGCCGGAGCATTGGGCGGGAATAATCGAGTGCTACCACATCACACTCTTTGCATATCGATTTAATATTGCGCGCGTACAATGCCGTGGAGCAGCCCACATCCAGGTACCGTTTTCCGGGCGAGGGTTGAAGCCAGCGTTGCAGAATACGAAACTCTTCGTCCAGCGAGAACGGTTCGCGACCCAGAATCGACAGGGACCGTTTCCGCCAGAGATCTTCGTAGACCATCGCCGTAAGCGGAATCAGATTGCTGAGTTGTGCGGGGGAGCGAAGGCGGGTTGATGTTCGGGCGCCTTTGATGCTTGCTTTGGTGCCACCTTTGGTACTTACTTTGGTACCACCTTTGATGCCACCTTTGGTACCACCTTTGGTACTTACTTTGGTACCACCTTTGATGCCACCTTTGATGCCACCCATGAGATCGATGATTCCATCTTTGATCCGAAAAGTGAACCCATCAGGAGTAGTGCCCGTACCGGTAAACGGATTTTGCAAATGGGCGGCTTGAGGTGGCAGAAATAGATCAGGCCGGTCCTTGTCTTTCGGAATTTTCATCATGGATAATACAAATTGGAAAACACTGCGAAGGGGCGAAACTCCTCATAGCAACACCTCAGCGAACAATCAACGACACCTGTGCACCTTTCATAACACTCAGCATCTGGCTTGCATCTCCTTTGTTCACTGCAATTTCCAGCATTCCGGCACTTCCGATGTAGGCAACGGGATCGCCTTCCGGAACGGAACCAAAGGTTTTGGAAACGGACTGTAAAATGGTGTTTCCTACATAGATTTTGTACTCCCCGGATGGCGACATTCGCTCCATCATCTCCCCGGGTATATTGGTGATGAGATTGCCATACGAATCGATGTGAACCACCCACCCTTGAATCCCATCTTTATCTGAAATCGGAGTTGCCCAGTGATAGGTAACCAATCGGTTAAACGGTGTGCCGAGCTTCTCCAGTGGAACCCCATTGGCCAGATGCGCAGCAGCAGGAGCAAAGATGTCCCTACCGTGAAACGTTTGCGAGGGATTGTCACCCCAAAAAGCGGTCTCTGTAAGTTCGACCGCTGTAGATTCATACTGGTCACTGATCAACGAAAACAGGCCATTATCGGGACCAACAAAAAAATGTCCGTTCATTTCGATTGCCACCGGTTTGCGCTCCGTCCCAACCCCGGGGTCGATCACGGCCAAATGCACCGTCCCAGGAGGAAACATCATCGCAGCATTGCGAAGAACCCAGGCTCCGGCCATCACATCCTGTGGCGGAATCATGTGGGAGATATCAATAAACGACACATCCGGGACCATTTTCATCATCACCGCTTTCATCACGGCAACATAATGATCCTGAAGCCCGAAGTCGGTCGTAAGAGTGATTACTCCCGGCATGGATTAACTGTAGTTGTTCAGCATCACGGGCATCACCAGCATCAGCATCCGCTCACCTTCTGCTTCCTCTGCTGGTTTGATAATCCCGGCACGGTTGGGTGTGGAAAACTCAAACTTCGCCTCCTTACCACCCAGGTTGCTAAGCATATCTGCCAGGTATCGCGAATTGAATCCGATCTCCATGTCCTCTCCATTGTATTCACAGGAGATCGTTTCCTTTGCCTCGCTGCTCATATCCAGATCTTCTGCCCGGATGGTTAGCTTATCTGCAGCGATTTGAAGCCGGATCTGACGAGTAGTTACACTGGAGAACACTGACACACGTTTCACGGTAGAAAGCACCTGGTCGCGGTCTGCCAGCAAAATTTTGTCATTATCACGCGGAATCACCGAATCGTAGTTCGGGTACTGCTCATTAATCAGCCGCGTAATCATCGTCACGTGGTCGGAGCTGATCTGAATATGCTTGTCGGACACGGAAATACTGCATGCGCCGTCTCCCAGCGACTTGCTCATAAGTTGTAGCGCCTTGTCCGGCACGATAAAACTTAGCTCCTTCTCGGAGGTGAGATTCTCATTTTCAAACTTAACTAACCGATGGCCGTCGGTAGCCACAAACGTACTTCCGCCCGGGCCGATCTTAAAGAAAACACCCATCATCGCCGGACGAAGATCATCACTGGAAACGGCAAACATCGTGTGCTGAATGGCAGATTTCAGGAGTTCCGCTTCGGTTTCGAGGGTATCGCCTTTCAGCATGTCCGGAATACCGGGGTAATCCTGTGGTTCCTCTCCCATCAACTTATACTTTCCTTTGTCCGTGGTAAACGTAACCTGATGGCTATCATCCACTTCAAAAAAGATCGGGATATTAGGAAGCTGTTTCAGAATGTCGAGCAACCGCTTTGCGGGAATGGCCACCGATCCCTCCTCCTCGATCATCGCAGGAACCACGCCCACCATCGAGATCTCGAGGTCTGTCGCAGTCAGTTTAAGCTCGCCGCCTTCTGCTTCAAACAAAATGGTTTCAAGAATGGGTAATGTCGCTTTTGCGGGCACAGCTCCAATCACAGTTGAAAGTCCCCGGTTCAGTTCGTTGCTGTTCACTTGAAATTTCATCATGGTTCGATCCTGTTTTTATTGATGATTGATCAGAATGTCTTCGAAGAGTCCGTGTTGCAAAGTACAATCAGTTTCGTAAAGTACAATCAATGTCCCAAAGTACAATTCGTATCCCCGGTTCAGACGAAATGCATAAGAAGAAACACATCCGACGAAACGCAAAAAAACCAACGAAATATACTAATAAATCTCACTGCTTCCTGCAAGAGTTTCGAGGGCGAAGATTCCCATCCATCAACCCGAAATAAATGGACAACCTGTGCGCTCTTCCTGCGTTATACCAAAGCATACCAGAGCATACCGGCGCGAACCGTCTCGTATAAAGGCTCGCATACCGACTGCACCAAAACGAACCAACGCCAGGTGCACAAACACGAATCGACTGCACGAACCCGCATTGTACAATCGGCACAAGTTCCTGTATCTTTCCTTGGAAAATCAACTCCATTTGAAACACAAAATTCCACTTTCCCTCGCCGCCACTCTGGCCGCCACCCTTTGGATTCTCGCAGGCCCCCACCTGACGAACCGGGCTCAAACCGTCTTCGCGCAATCCTTCGAAACCGCCAAATATGGCAACGATTTCCTCTCCGTCGGGTCGGGAGCACGCGCACTCGGCATGGGCGGGGCACACGCAGCCATCGCCTCCGACGCCACAGCCGCCTATTGGAACCCCGCCGGCCTGGCACAACTCTCCTCCACCGACCTCGCCTACATGCACTCCGAGCGGTTTTCCGGGATTGTTCAATACGATTACGCGGCCATCGCCTACCCGATCCGCGGCACCGGAAGCGTTGTCGCACTCAGCCTGTTCCGCCAATCCGTCGACGATATCGCAAACACCCTCAACGCCTGGGACCGCGAACGCAACCTCCCGCGCCTCCGCGCCTCCGACTATATCGAATTCTTCAGCGTATCCGACCTCGCGATTCTGCTATCGTATGCATCCACATTGGGCAACGGCGTGCGCTGGGGAGTAAACACGAAAATTGTGAACCATCGGCTGGGGCCATTCGCGCAGGGTTGGGGGTACAGTCTCGACGCCGGCCTGCAAGCCGATCTTGGCGATGCCCGTCTTGCCGTTCATCTCATGGATCTCACCACGATGCTCAAATTCTGGAGTGTGGATGAGGCTGCGTTTGGCGACTTTGAGGCGATCTACGACGAAGCGATCCCTTCCGGCCAGAACGAGCGCGTACTACCGGTGCTGAAACTCGGTGCCGGGTATCTTTTTCGGTTTGATGAGCTGCTTCTCACGACCGCCGCCGACCTCGATCTTCGATTCGAAAATCGTCAGGCGTATCATCTGAGCCTCGGGGCTGTAAGTTTCGAACCGCATTTGGGCGCGGAGCTGGCCTACCGCGGGCGTCTCATGGTCCGTGCCGGCGCTACCAACATTACCACCAATCCGGACGGGTCGCTGTTTGTTTCGCCCACGCTGGGTGCGGGAATGCAAATTCAGCGTCTCGCCATCGACTACGGATTCGCCAATTTTGCCGGCGCGTCGGCAGTGCTGGGCCAAACTCACCGCATTTCGTTGCGCATTCAACTGTGATTCGTGTGCAATCGTGTGCAATCGTCCTTCGCT
>PZPG01000003.1:13242-15348 GCA_003045995.1 Bacteroidota bacterium | reverse complement strand
CCTTCCCTGTCGGCTGGGTCTTCCCAGTCAGCGGATCCTTCCGCGTCAGCGAGGCCCTCCCAATCAGCCATGACTTCCCGGCCTACCACGCCTTCTGTCATCCTGGCCGGTCCAACGGCCTCCGGGAAGTCAGCTCTTGCGATGGCGCTGGCAAAACGATTGCAGGCAGAAATTATCTCGGTCGATTCGCGGCAGTGTTACCGACGGCTCGATATCGGCACAGCCAAACCATCACCAGAAGACCTGGCCACGGTTCCTCATCACAATATTTCGGTGTTGGATCCCGACCAACCCGACAGTGCCATGGCGTTTTACCGTCGTGCGCAAAAAGCGGCAGACGAGATCCGCTCCCGGGACCGTATGGTTCTGTACGCCGGCGGAAGCACACTCCATCTTCAATCACTCATCACTCCGCTCAATAACCTGCCGGAATCCTCTCCTGAGAACCTCGCTCTACTGCAGCAGGAACTAGAACGGGATGGAGTGGACGCCCTGTTCGCCAAATTGCAGGTCGCCGATCCCAAGTATGCTGCGCACATCGACCCTAAAAACCCCCGTCGGCTGATGCGTGCCCTGGACGTTTGGATGCAAACCGGTCGTCCGTTTTCTTCATTTCATGATCAGCACATGCAGGCAGATCCACCAGACGGATTGCTGATATTTGCCCTTCATCACCCCAGAAAAACCTTGCATGCCCGAATCGAGGAGCGCTGCGAACAGATGCTCGATCAAGGCCTGATCCATGAAACCGAATCGCTTTTGGCCGATGGATATTCGCCGGATCTCCAGGCTTTTCAGACCGTGGGCTATCGGCAGGTGATTGCGTACCTCGCCGGCGATCTGTCCCGTGATCAGATGGTTCAAGATTTCAAGACCGCAACCAGGCGGTATGCAAAGCGCCAGATCACATGGCTGCGCCGCTGGCCTTTTGTGAAGTGGCTTGATGCGGATGCGTTCGGGTCCGAAGCACTTGAAGAGCAGGTGATGCAGGAAATTCACCTCCACCAGAAATTCACCTCCACCAAACGTTCAACCCCATGTAGCAGCTAACTGCCATAAATCGTACCTTTTTCTGCATTGCATCCCATCGCCCGGGATCGTTTCCCATCAACCCGAACCTTTAAGAAACCCAAGCCAAACCGCCATGTATCACGCCGAAATTCACATCACCCTGCGAAAATCGATCCTCGACCCCCAGGGGAAGGCCGCAAGCCACGCGCTCACAAATCTCGGGCTCACCGGAATCGAATCGGTGCGGATCGGGAAATTGATCGAACTGTCGATCGACGCCACAAATGAGCAGGAGGCGGAAACAATCGCGCGGGAGGCCTGTGAAAAACTGCTAGCCAACGAAGTGATGGAGGATTTCACGATTAAACTGACAAACGCATGAGTCAGGAGCGCATAAAAAACGGGCCCATGAAAAAGAAAGTCGGAATTTTGGTGTTTCCGGGATCGAATTGCGATCACGACGCCTATTACGCGATGAAAACTGTGTTGCAGGCCGATGCGGAATTTGTGTGGCACAAGGAGCGGGAGCTGAAGGAGTACGACCTGATCGTGGTTCCGGGTGGGTTTTCGTACGGGGATTACTTGCGCTCAGGGGCGATTGCGCGGTTTTCACCGGTGATGGAGGCTGTGGCGGCGTATGCGAAACAGGGGCGACCGGTGATCGGAATTTGTAACGGGTTTCAGATTTTGCTGGAGGCGGGGTTGCTTCCCGGCGCAATGTTGCACAATGAGCATCTGCGGTTTATCTGCAAAGATGTACATATTCGCGTGGAAACGTCCCGGTCGCAGTTTACCGCAGGCCTCGAGCCGGGGGACGTGCTTAAAATTCCGGTGTCGCATGGAGAGGGTAACTATTTTACGGATGCCGATGGCCTGGCTTCGCTGGAGGATCAGGATCAAATTTTATTTCGGTATTGTGATGCAAATGGCGCGCTCACCCCGGAGTCCAATGTGAATGGTTCGGTGGCTTCAATCGCCGGAATCTGTAATACGGAGCGCAATGTGCTCGGGATGATGCCGCATCCGGAGCGGGCGATGGAGCAGCGATTGGGGAGCGATCACGGACTTCGTTTTTTTGAACAGATGATGGAGCAG
>PZPG01000003.1:12379-13211 GCA_003045995.1 Bacteroidota bacterium | reverse complement strand
CCGGAAGCAAAGGACACCAAACCTCAGCCCACCAAACCGAACACGAATTTTCATGACAACAACGCAACTTCAGGAACTTACCTCCAAAGACCTCGTGAAAAGTTACCGGGGCCGCACCGTTGTGGATCATGTGTCGATTCGTGTACGCCAGGGGGAGATTGTGGGGTTGCTTGGCCCAAACGGCGCCGGAAAAACCACTACGTTTTACATGTTCACCGGCATCGTAAAACCCAAAAGCGGCGACATCTACCTCAATAGCCAACGCATCACCCACATGCCGATGTACAAACGAGCCCGGCTCGGCGTCGGATATTTATCGCAGGAAGCGAGTGTATTCCGCGATCTTACTGTACGGGAAAATCTGGAGGCTGTTCTGCAGTATCATCGTATGCCCCGCTCCGAAATTCGTGAAAAAGCCGACCGCCTCATCGAGGAATTTGGTCTTCAAAAAGTGGCCGGCAACAAAGGCTTTCAACTTTCCGGTGGTGAGCGACGGCGAACCGAGATCGCCCGCGCACTCATCACCGACCCGTCATTCATCCTGCTCGACGAGCCGTTTGCCGGTGTAGATCCGATTGCGGTGGAGGATATCCAGCATATTGTCGCCGATCTCGGGCGGCGCAACATCGGTATCTTGATTACCGACCACAATGTGCACGAAACCCTGGCCATCACCGATCGTGCCTACCTTATGTTCGAAGGCAAGATCCTCCGGGAAGGCGATGCAGAAACCTTGGCGGCGGATGAACAGGTACGAAAACTCTACCTGGGAGAGCGGTTCCGCCTCGATCGATACGCGGGAAGCACAAAACAGAGTAGCCCAGAGTAAACC
>PZPG01000003.1:8901-12369 GCA_003045995.1 Bacteroidota bacterium | reverse complement strand
CCCAGAGTAAACCAGAACATCCCAAAGTAATTCAAATCAAACCAGAGCAAACCAAGGTCACAGCCGATGAAAACCATTACTGTTCACCAACTTAAGGAGATGAGAGACCAAAACGACGACTTCCAGTTGCTGGACGTCCGGGAAGATCATGAGCGATTTATGTCCGATCTGGGTGGTATCCCGCTACCGCTAGCCCAGCTGGAGTCCCGCCTCTCCGAGCTTGATCCGGAAAAACCGCTGGTTGTGATGTGCCGATCCGGTTCCTCCAGCCTGGATGCATGTAAACTGCTCGAAAAAAACGGGTTTAAAGAGGTGATACAACTCGACGGCGGCATTAACGCATGGGCCAGAGAGATCGACCCCACCATGCCCGTGTATTAATCTATTTACGACTACATTCCTCAGGCCGGTGCACACACGAATACACTCCACGTAATTAAGCACATCACAACTACATTCCTCAGGCCGTCGCCGCAATCTGCCGGAACAACTCCTCATTACTGTTCGTATTCCGGATCACCTGCAATAACATCGTCATCGACTCCTTCGGCGATTTTTTCAGCAAGAAGCGCCGAACCATGTTCCGCTCCTCCAACGAATCGGTAATAAACTTATCCTCATTCCGGGTACCGCTCGCCGCTATATTGATCGCCGGGTAGATCCGGTCATTTGCCAGTTCGCGGTCCAGAACCAGCTCCAGGTTCCCCGTCCCCTTAAACTCTTCGAAAATAAAATCATCCATCCGTGAGTTAGTCTCGATCAAACATGTTGCGATAATCGTCAGCGACCCGCCCCCCTCAATCTTCCGCGCCGAACCAAAAATCTTTTTCGGAATCTCAAGCGCGCGAATATCCAGTCCCCCCGACATCGTCCGGCCACCCCCTTCCTGTGCCGCATTGTACGCACGCCCCAGCCGCGTCAGCGAATCGATCAGCAAAACCACATCCTCTCCCATCTCCGCTTTTCGCTTCATGTACCCAAGCGTCATCTCCGAAATCCGCGTATGACTCTGTGTAGAACGATCATTGGAAGATGCAAACACCATCGCATGCGTCGATCGCATAAAATCCGTCACCTCCTCCGGTCGCTCATCCACCAACAAAATCCCAGTCACCACATCCGGATGATGCTCCGTAAGCGACTTGGCGATCTTTTTCAGTAACACCGTCTTTCCGGTACGCGGCGGAGCCACAATCAGTGCCCGCTGCCCCTTCCCGATCGGCGCCACCAGATCCATCACACGAAGCTCCACATCCTCCGGCCGAAAACCAAGCTTCAGCTGATCCACCGGCATAATCGGCGTCTGTAGTTCAAACCGCGCTGTCCTGTGCCAAACTTCCGGATCCCCTCCATTCACCCGCTGAATATTCAAAACATGCCGGTTCCCATTCCGATCCTCCTCAAACTCGCCCTCCAGAATAAGCCCGCTCCGAAGATCGTGCAATTTCACCTCATCCGGCCGCAAAAAAGGGTCTTTCGGGGTATAACTAAACTCATAATCCAGCTTCCGAATAAATCCATACCCCTTTGGATTGATCTCCAGAATCCCGCTGTACCGCCCCCCAAGCCTCGTCTGCTGATTGTCATAAAATTTCGGGATAAAGACATTGCTCTTCTTCTTTCCCTGTTGTGTCTGCGCCTGTGCATGCTTCTGCTTCTTCTGCTGTTGCTGCTGACGCCCTTTCTGTTTTCGTGAACGTGCCATAAATCGTTTCTTTTCTGTTTGATGTCATCTTTTTTTCACGATGACACTCCTTTTGTAAAATGAATATTCGTTTGTTCTGTGTTGATTTTTTCTCTCGAGCCGTCACCATCGGTCCTATTTCGACCGCATCCCGCGAATTCTCATCACCATAAACACTTTTTGTATACACCTCTGTGCTACCCTCTGCAATGATCACATGCATCCGGGAACACAACCATGAGATGTCCTTCATCGATACAGGAGAATCTTATTCCGATATAGGTGATTTCAGACCCTAACGTCGGAGACTACACCAAAACTGCCCGGTAACCCGGTTGCCTTTTCCTGTATCTTGAAAACTGTGAGTAGAAAGCTGCTCGGCCAAACCGCACGACTGGCCTCTAAGCCGATGGAGTACACTTACCGAACCTTCGTTGCCTCCCCGATCCAGGCATAGCATTCGTTGATGTTGCCGTTAATCATCATCGAATCACCCACTTCCCAGCCCTCAAAAAACTTATCCTCTGTTGTAGGTAAGACCGGAGTATAGGATTGATATTGCCGATCCACCATGTTGCTGACCGACGAATCGTTTCTTTTGGCACGGTCCAGATAATCCAAAACAAGCCAGTACACCGTTTTGTCATTCCGCTCAATCGGCCGCCCTTTTGTACACTCAGAAATTGCCGAAGCATAGATTGAAGCCACCCGAAGATAGGGTTGACCCCATGAAGAATCGATATTACTCGCCCGCTTGGCATAATCCCGCGCCGTTTTGAGATCTCCCAGGTTTTGATAGTTTTCTGCAATCTCCAGCGTAATCATACGCTGCTTCTCCATCTCATCTGTTAGCTCAAGCGACTCCTTCAGGTATTTGTTCGCCATTTCATATTGTGCATTGGCACTCGCGTATTCCGCTAATTTGTGCGTGTTTTCATAAGACGGGTTGATGGCGTATAGCTTCTCGGCGATGGCGATGGCTTCTTCGCGCATCTGCTGATCTTCATACAATTCGGCAAGTTCGGATAGCAGATCTTCGCTGTCAGGCTCCTCTTCCAGCTGCCCTTTAATAAACTCAATTCTCTCCAGCGGATCGGAGAACAACTCATCCTGTGCACTTACAATCTCCTCTTGAAGACCCAGGCCGGCATACGGTTCAATCGCGTCTATCATGGCCAGTGCCTTCTCCTTCTCCCCGCTACTTACATAATTTTTCAATAGAATGCGTGCATAATATTCATCCCCCTCCTGCACAAACCGCTCAGGATCAGCAGCTAGATTTTTTTCATAATTAGCAAATGCCATATCCAGGCCACCCTCGATGAGCGAAGAGTACTGCTGGTAAAATCGCCCCAGCTTAAACGTCCACTCAATATAATCGGCTTCCTCCTCACTAAATGTCTCAAAGAACTTGTCGAACAGGACCAGAGCAGAATCCAGGTTCGCCACCTTCAGTGTTGGGTCCGATTGGTTCTCTGCAATCCCCTCATAAACCCGGATCATGCGTTCAAAATGTTTGTCCAGTGCATAAGGCGTTCCGGGAATCTCCTCCAGCTGCGCATTGATCATCCATTTGCCGTAATCCAGGGCAAATTCGTAGTTCTTGGAGCGATAATTTTCTGAAAAGATGGCGTACGCGGCAATTTCACTCATCCCATAAGGGGGCTCCGTTTGCGCCTGAGCCGTTTGACCCACAGAGATTGCGGAGATTCCAGAGATCGCTATGAACAGGGATAAAATCAGCTTTTTCATATTTGGATGCTTTTCGAAGGAAAGGAGAAGTT
>PZPG01000003.1:0-8829 GCA_003045995.1 Bacteroidota bacterium | reverse complement strand
ACTTCTTTACTGAAAACGCGTGCGCACAAACATAAATTCTGCCAGGTTGAGGGATAGTTTTACTTTGAATATCTGCTCCTTCACAAGATTCATCGAATCGGTTCCCTGCCAGCCCATGTGAAAGCTGAGGTCCATCGAAGAGGGACTGTTGGGTGAGGGTACAGAGATTCCGGCATGAATCATCCAGGTGTCGATTTTGCTGCCGGCGAATGTCAGATGACCGCTGTCGTAGGTGATTCCCGTCCGATACTGCAGTCGAGTGAAAAATGAACGTCCAAAACGGGTGCGATCCGGTTTAAATTGATACCCCAACCCGGTTTTGAAGCGATCGGTAAAGTAGGCCTCTTGCGTGAGATCCGAGCTGAAACGCGCATTACCCCACTGCTGAAACTGAAGTTCCGTTGTAACGCTGTTTGCAGGATTCAGATAATAGGTAATACCGAATTGAACTTCCAACGGAATTTTCACATCCGATGAGGTTGTTCCGGATTCTCCTACGATGTCCACTTCCCTGAATACTCCATCCACCGGTCGAAAGGTTGTTTTCGCCAGGTCGGCACGGATCGTAACCGGCAACTGTACCGAAAGCCCTGCTTGAAGACGATCGCGTTCTGCCAGTAAACTACCCGTTTGAATGTAAGCGCCAAACCGATGTCCCGCTGCATGTCCGCTAATCGTTTCGGTAATCGACTTGCTTTGAAACTGTCCTTGTGAGAAGTCTGTCGAACTATTCTTTTCAAGCGCCATCAGAAAAATAGATGGAGCATACCCCACACTTATATAATCATTAAACCGATATCCAAACCCGGCTTCCAGTACATTTACCCCACCGGTTCCGGTACTGTTGGTGATAAAACCGACCGGATCCACAAGTTCTCCCGGCTCAAATATCCCGCTGTTTGTGCGTGAATACTCCAGTCGCGTTGCCGGCCGAAACCCAACCGATGCTCCAAGGCGATCGCGAAGAAGCGGCAACACCACCTGAAAACTCTCAATGGTAAACAGCGAATAGGTCTCACGATTCACAGAATCCTCCCCGCGATACCCTGCCAATCCAAATCGAATCTGCCCTTTGGATAAGCGTGCATTGCCCCAGTGTGCCGGATTCGTACTATTTGGCTTAAACCCGTCCGGATCACTCACCCCGGGCAGCCCGATGCCAACCGTATGACCGGAGTAGATATCTGCCGGTGCCCCAAAGGCAAACCCGGAGTAAAACGAACCCGACCGACTCAGGCTGTTCTGATCCGACTGGGCAATCACTGTCCCGGCTGTCAATAGCAAAAACAGCAGTAGGGACGGAAGCGTACGGGATGTCAACCTGCTGTACTGCTTCCCACTGTACTGCTTCCCACAAATTTCCTGCATCATCCGCATCATCATTCTGCCCCCTGTTCTGTTTCAATGTAGGTGACCGTCAGCCTTGGACGCTTCTCCTCCGGTCCGGTTTCATCCACAAGGGTTGCAGAGTAGATCTTACCGTTGTTGGCCTGGATGGAGATATACAACGTTGGTGTTTCCGAATCTCCGTACAGTTCGTCGAACACCAAGCCGGTAAAATTGATGTTGAAATACACAAGTGTATCGTCGTCTTCATCCCGAACCGCCGTAGCCGCAAATTGTGGTGTATTGGTGAATAGATACTCACCCAGAGTTTCGTTTAACTCCTCCTCCACACGATGAACCCGGATGGTGGTAACTTCCGGCCGAAGCAGGTCATCATCCTCGGTTTTGATGTGAAACGTCAGCTGAGCATTCACAATCTCTTTCCCTTCAAAGTCCGCAGGATCCATGTCCAGCGTGGTTTTTATGACCGATTCAAAGGTGTTCAGAAGAACCACGCCCCCATCCGGTGACTCTGCCGGTGGCGTCCGAACAACCGAGGCACCCCAGTCCAGTGGTGAAATCGTTGCAAAAACGCTGTCGGTGCCTGCACTGTCCGGTCCCACAATCTCAAACCGGGTGGATCCCAGGTTTAGCGTATCGTTGGCGGCCGACTCATACCGGAAAAACCGCATCTGATCTGCAACCGCGACAGGCACTACCGAAAGCCCCCGAAACTCCTGCTTGTACCGTTCGGAGCGTGTGTCCGACGTATCATTAAAAAAGGCTGCAAATTCCTCTACCCACATCGGATCCAGCGGCACGATCGCCGTGTCTTCCACCATCAGAGTGAAAGCTCCCAGCTCCCGGCTCAAATCCGCCTGCACCGGCTCATTCACATACAGCTCATTTCCACGCCACAGATTCCCCGCTTCATAGATGGCATACCCGGAGGGTGCCGGATCTTCCAACCCGTAGCGTTCGCTGTCGAACACGGCCCGAAGCCGCATAGTGTGAAAATCTGTAAGAATGGAATCCAGCCCGACGGCAGTAAGAGCAGGTTTTAGAAGGGTTGATGCGGTTACATCCCCATACACCGGATCATTCACCTGGCCTGCAGACGAGTAACTCAGCTTTCCGGCGTATCCGTTTTCGGAAACTACTTCGAACCCAGACACTCCAATCACCATGGACTGGATTTCCGCATCCGGAGCGCCGATCTCCGATCCCACAATGCCGGAGTCTTCACATCCAAAAATAGACAGAGAAAATAACAGGAGCAGGAGTGTTCCTGCAAACAATTGAATTTTGTGTACCATAAATCAGGGAAGCAATTCTTTCATCTCTTGGTCTGCCCGCGTGTGGCAACCGTGGGTCTATGGGGCAATTTTACTATAATAGTCTGCGAATTGAGCGGATACATCTTCAGGGGATCCCTGAATTTTAGTAGGCGAAATATCCAACTCCTTGAAGAGGGAATCAAACTGATCTTTCAAATGATTTCCGGTGACGACGTAATCGCTGTACTGAAGTCCCAGCCGGAGCATATCTACTTTGCCGTCATGCATCAAAGAGGCGCGGTCTACATCCTCAGGAAGGCCTAGCAACTCCAGGATCCGATCGTTGTCGAAGATCCCTTTGTTTTCGCCGTGATGAAGATTATAGACTATTTTGGTCTTTTCGAACACCGACTCCTCTTTGTATTTCGTTCGGACAAGCAGGGGAATAAGCCCAGCGGGCCAGTCGTGGCAATGGATGATGTCCGGTTTCCATCCCAAATGAATAACTGTATCAAGTACCCCTTTATTGTAGAATGCCAGTCGTTCGTCGTTGTCTGCGAAAAACTCTCCGGTTTTTGGATCGCTGAACATCGCCTTTTTCTTAAAAAATGTAGGGCTATCCAGGAAATACACCTGCAGTTTCGCGTTGGGAATGCTGGCCACCTTGATCTTCATGGTGTGAACGGTATCACCGACCTTTACCTCGATACCGGACAGGCGAATCACCTCATGGAGCCGGTTTCTGCGATCGTTGATGGAGCCATACTTGGGAAGAAGAATTCGGATCTCGTGCCCCTGATCCTGCAGGGAAGCGGGTAGGAAACGGAGCAGATCCGCCGTATAAGTCATTCGGGCAAATGGTGCAATTTCCGCTGCTGCATATAAAATTTTCATACGTATCTGACTAATTCAGAGGATTTGATCGAATTCCTGTACACTGCTTGCCTGACAAACGGCACCATTCCTTCGTGTTCGTTTCGCGGGGCGCACTTACAAAAGCCGGGTAGGGCAAACCATCATTCGGGGAAACCCCGGCGCTTCGTGGGCATTTGATTTGGACAAGTCACGTTGATTTTGACAGGTCACTGCCAGAGGCGCAAAACAAAAACGACGAGCCACCTAAACGACAAGCCACAAAATCTGGGCTTAAAGATACGAAACCATTCCGTCGAATGAAAGAACGGTTCGCACACGTTCACGGCTTGCAGGCTGTCCACGCTTGCTACAGGCTGTCAGTGCTTGTTGCAGGGTATCACTTCTTACCGCCGGGCAACCGATTGCCCATCTGTGCCAGGTGGCGGATTCGGTTCTTGTCCAGGCGGTTGAGCATATCGGGTGTGTAGCGCCACATCCAGTTGCCGCCCACCGTTCCGGGAATGTTCATGCGATGGGTTGCATCCAGATTCATAAAGTCCTGTAGCGGGAAGATGGCTTGATCGGCCACCGAAAGCATTCCGAGCCGAATTAGGTCCCACTGGACTTCATGTCCGTCGGATCGTACGTATTCGCGGACGCGGTGTCGCTGTGTTTCCGGTGCTTGAGCATACCATCCGATGGTGGTATCGTTGTCGTGCGTACCGGTATACACCACGCAGTTTTGAGGGAAATTGTGCGGCAGAAAGTCGTTTGTGGAATCGGAATCAAACGCAAACTGCAAAATCTTCATGCCCGGAAAATCAAACCGGTCACGCAAGTCCTCCACCTCCGGAGTCATTACCCCGAGATCCTCGGCTATAATGGGGAGATCTCCCAGCTCCTTCTTGATGGTTTCAAAAAGCTCAATCCCCGGAGCTTTAATCCACTCTCCTTTGACCGCGGTTTTTTCCGAAGCGGAGACCGACCAATACGCGTCAAACCCGCGGAAATGGTCCACACGAATCGAGTCGTAGAGATCAAACATCTGCTCGAAACGCTCAATCCACCAGCGAAAATTCTCCTTCTTCATGGCATCCCATTTGTACAACGGATTCCCCCAAAGCTGGCCGGTTTCACTGAAATAATCGGGTGGCACGCCAGCCACCCAGAGGCGATTCCCCTCTTTATCTACTTCGAACAGATGCGGATTTCCCCACACATCGGCACTGTTATGATCCACAAAAATCGGAATATCGCCAACCACGCGGATGCCCTTGCCATTGGCGTAGGCCTTGAGCTCATACCACTGCCGGTAAAACTCGAACTGTAGCCATTCGTAATGCGCGATCTGATCGGCAAACTCCTTGCGAGCGCGGTCGAGACTCGCTTTCTCCCTGCGTGCCAGACCACGGTCCCACAAATTCCAGGGTTTTCGGCCGTTCGCGTCGGCACACGCCATAAACAGTGCATAGGTTGGCAGCCAGTTTTTGTTCTGCTCCTTAAAGGATTCGAACGCTCCCCCTCCTGCTGCAATCTGCGCCAAAAATGCCCGGTGTGCCTTCTTGTATAGCGCATCTTTCATCCGGTACGACGCCTCATAATCCGCTTTCACCGTCAACGGCATCTCCGCCGCACGAAGATCGGAACCCGACAAGAGCCCCTGCTCCTGCAGCAAATCCAAACTTATTAAATAGTGGTTTCCGGCAAACGCAGAGTAACTGGCATACGGCGAATACCCATATCCGGTGGGACCGAGGGGTAGCACCTGCCAGATCGTCTGTCCGGTTTCATGCAAAACATCGATGAAGGTCTTGGCTTCATGACCAAGATCACCCATCCCGTACTTTGAAGGAAAAGAGGTCGGATGCAGCAATGTGCCGCAAGAACGGGGAAATCTCATAATGTCAGATTGTAGTTAGACGGGTTTTAAAATCATGCCGGCAAGAGGCGGAATACGAACAATCGCATGACATCCCTGACTTTGCCAGGAGCCGTCCATACCCATCACCGTGGTATCACCCACGTTGCTCCCGCCGTAAAAAGACGAGTCGCTGTTTAGTATGATGCGATATTCCCTCGCCTCAGGCACCCCAATTTTGTAACCTGAATGCGTATTGGGCGTAAAATTAAGAATAAATAGCAGATAATCACTGCTGTTTTTTGCTTTTCGGATGAACGTTAACAAACTATTGTCTGCATCGCTAATATCGATCCACTCAAACCCTTGCCAGTTGAAATCCACCTCATGCATCGAGGATTCCGCCTGATACGCACGGTTCAGATCCTGCAGCAATCTTTGCACACCCCGGTGCCGATCCCATTGCGTTAAATGCCAGTCCAGCGACTTCGACTCGCTCCACTCATCCCACTGCCCAAACTCCGATCCCATAAACAACAGCTTCTTGCCGGGGTGCCCATACATATACATATACAGCAACCGCAAATTGGCAAACTTCTGCCAGTCGTCGCCGGGCATCTTCGACAGCAGCGACTGCTTCATATGAACCACTTCGTCGTGCGAAAGCGGCAACATAAACTGCTCCGTAAACGCATAGATCATCGAAAAGGAGAGCTGATCTTGATGATACCGCCGGTACACCGGGTCTTTTTCGATATAATCCAGCGTATCGTTCATCCATCCCATGTTCCACTTCAGGTCGAACCCAAGACCGCCGGACGATGTTGGCCGCGACACACCCTGCCAGGAGGTAGACTCCTCCGCAAACGTGAGTACGCCGGGATGATAGTAGTGCACCAGATCGTTAAACTGCCGCAAAAACGAGATCGCCTCCAGATTTTCGCGTCCGCCATAGATATTTGGAATCCACTCCCCATCCTCCCGCGAGTAGTCCAGATAGAGCATCGATGCAACCGCATCAACCCGAAGCCCGTCGATATGGAACTCCTCGAGCCAGTAGATTGCGTTGGAGAGCAGGAAGTTGAGTACCTCGCGCCGGCTATAGTTAAAAATGTGCGTTCCCCAATCCCTGTGCTCGCCTTTTCGCGGATCCTCGTGCTCGTACAGTGCCGTGCCGTCGAATCGCTGCAACCCGTGCGCGTCCTTGGCAAAATGCGCGGGCACCCAGTCGATAATCACCCCAATTCCCGCCTGATGACACTGATCCACAAAAAATCGCAGGTCGTCGGGGTTGCCATACCGGCTGGTGGGCGCAAAATAACCGGTAATTTGATAGCCCCAGGAGGGATCGTACGGATGCTCGGCCACCGGCATCAACTCGATATGGGTGAATCCCATCTCCTTCACATAAGGAATGAGCTGTTCCGCCAGGTCGTGCCACGAAAGATACCCGGGGTTCTGGTTGATGTGACGGCGCCACGAGCCTGCATGAACCTCATAGATCGAAATCGGGCGCTCCAGACTCTGAGTCTGCGGGCGGTGGGTCATCCACTCGTCGTCGGCCCACTCGTACGAGGAGCTCCATACCACAGAGGCGGTCTCTGGTCGAAGCTCGGCATACTGTGCGTAGGGATCGGACTTCAGCAGCAGGTGCGATCCGCCAGCCGTTTTAATCTCAAATTTGTAGATGTCGCCATCGGTGACGTGCGGCAGAAAGATCTCCCACAACCCTTGTGCCGGATGATGTCGCATCCCATGCACCCGTCCGTCCCATTGATTAAACGGCCCTACCACACTCACGCGCGCAGCATTGGGTGCCGCCACCGTAAACCGTGTTCCCTCCACACCGTCCACCGTGATTTTGTGCGCTCCCATCCAGCGGTAAGTGTGATGATGATTTCCCTCTCCCCAGAGCTGCAGATCGAAATCGGACAGTTGCGGACCAAATGCGTACGGATCCTCGATCTCATACGTTTCACCGTGGTATGGCTCTACACGAAATCGGTAGTGGAATCGCTGTTTGCGCCGGGGCAAATGCGCCTCGAAATACCCCAGACCACCGTGGGGTTTCAGCTCCACCTCTTTGCCCCGTTCCGGGATCAGCCAGACTCGTTTGGCATCCGGCCGAAACGCACGGACGATGAGCGATAGGCTCGCGGACGATTTGGTTTCATCCCCACCCACTTCGTGCAACCCAAGCACAGCAAACACGTTCCCGTGAGACCCGTTGGAGATGGCCTCAATTTCCTCGATTTTTAATGACGGCTTTTTCAATCAGGTTCCTTAGTTTAATTTTCACAATGATAAAAAATTTCAGGCGCATTTTCCGATTTTTCTATGACGCCCGTTGAAAAGGATGATCTCCGGCACGCACACCCGCACCACCCGAACTTCGGGCGAAACCGCTCTCCCATCATCCCGAAACAAAAAAACCATGAATGTGATCCGATTTATCGCCAGACGCTATCTCTTCTCCCGGAAGCAGATCAGCCTCATCTCGATCCTCACCGGCATCAGCATCGCGGGAATTACCATCGGGACGGCGCTACTCATCATTGTGTTATCGGTATTCAACGGCTTTTACGACGTTGTTCAGGGATTTCTGCTTTCGTTTGACCCCGACATCCGCATCGAGCACAGCGAGGAGCGAGTGCTGCCGGCAGACAGTCTGTTTATGGCGCGCCTCGCCAGCCATCCCGATGTAGTGCGCGTATCCCCCTATATCGAGGAAAAAGCGATGCTCATGATGCCATACGATCAGGCCGACGTAGTTACCGTGCGGGGCATCGATCCGGAACGCGCCGTGCGATTTGATGACCTGATGTCCACCGTGAAAGGTCGCGCAGAAAACCCAGTGGATGGCCGCTTGGAGAGTCGCTTGGAGAGTCGCGCGGGTGGGGAGGTTCCTGGGGAAAATCGTGTGGAAGATCACGTGGAAGAGGTGGGTCGGGGTGATGAGAGAACCCGTGCGACCAGTGGGAACAAGGATAGGTCGAATGGCATCCGTGAAGAATTGGGGCGGGGTGATGCGGATGCTGACTGGGCCGCGGGCAAAAAATCAGGCGTTACGCACTCTGTTCCACTTCGCCCGGGCAACATGCTCATCAACGAGAATTTAAACCTTAAATATGGCGTGCAAACGGGGGACGCCGTGGCTTTGATCGGTGCGGATGGTCTGCGCCGCTCCGTGACCCGGTTATCACCGCCCCGAATGCAGCGGTTTGATGTGACCGGAATCTATGAAATGCGTCAAATCCTCGAAGGAGACCGGGTGTATATCGATCTCTTGTCGGCGCAGCAAGTTTTCCGAATGCCCCGCGAGGTGAGTGGCTACGAACTAGAACTTCGACGACCGGACGATGCAGAACGGGTGAGGGAAGAGTTGCTGGAATGGATTTTTGGGGATGCCGGCGCGGAAGGTAGGGTTCCGGGGGATGTGTTTGCGGGGGGTGGAGCTACGGAAGGTGTTGTCGTGGAGCGTGGAGCATTGGTGGGCAGTGCTGTGGGGGGTGG
>PZPG01000017.1 GCA_003045995.1 Bacteroidota bacterium | reverse complement strand
GCGCCCGTACACCTGCAAATGAAACTGCTGCTCATCGGCGATAACCGCCGAATGATGCTCACCCTGCCCATCCTGCATGCCTTGGACACCCCACAGATCGTGTGCATCCTGCACAGCCCGCACATCCTGCGCACCCCGCACATCTTGCGCACCCTGCACATCCTGCACATCCTGCGCATTCTGTTGAAAATCGTTTACATGTCCTTGTTTTTGGGGGTCGGTTTTTTGGTTCGCCATACGTCCGTTCGTTAGTGAATGTGCAAAATATACGCGATCTGGCCGACATCAGGAAGTAACACAAGTCCTCAATTTTTTCGGTTTGATAGGGAAGATGGTTCGAATTCATTGTATCTTTTCGACTCAGGTAAAGCATCACCAAGACCTTGCATAGATCTGTAAAATAACCTGTTTCTGACATCGTTCTCATGTTTGGGCGCCTAGAAATGGGATCTGCAGGATCTACAAACACCCAACATTTGCAACCTCTAGCTTCGCCGACTGTAAAACGTTCAGCAATTTTCTGGTAATCCAACTACGTAGTGAACCCAATCCGATCATGAATCGACTTTTTGCAAATCTGCTTCCCGCGATCTACGAAATACCCGCCATTCCAACCAAGATAGCCACTCTCTTCCGAACCATTGCACTGCCCCTCCTTTTGCTTCATGTGGTAACACCGCCATCAACAAGTGCGACTCCTATCCAGCAGGACATTGCGAGTGCCACAATGTGGAGTCTGGCAAACCCGACCAACCAGACCAGTCTGGCCAGTCTGGCCAGCCCGATCAGCCCGACAAACCCGACCAGTCAGACCAGTCAGACCAGTCCGACCAGCCTGGCAAACCCAACCAACCCGACAACCTCATCCAGCCCAGCCTCCCACGCACCCTGGGACACACCGCTCTATCCGGAGCGTAGCATCAGAATCGATCACATGGATGCAGAGCTCTACCTCGATTCCAGCGGATCCATTCAGGGAACCGTGCAGCTGACCCTCGAAATCCTACCAGCTGGCACAGACTCTATTCAACTTCACGCAGCAGAGCTCGACATCCAATCCATAAAAGTAGGCGATGAGGCAGCTTCGTTTCTGTTCGATGATGACCGACTTTGGATCTACCCTGTTCGACCGACATCCGTTGGAGAGCTTATTAACCTGGAGATCATCTATGAAGCCAAATCTAATTTTGGAATTCACCACAACGAAAATGGAACACTATTCACCTCGCTGCTACCTAAATCAACGCGACACTGGATCCCTTCCGTCGATCTGCCAGTAAGCGAGTTCACCACAGATATCCGATTCATTCACCCTGCCTCACAGATGCTCATCGCCAGCGGCCAACGAATCTCCAACCGCATACTCACGGTCGATCAGGAGGAAACCCGCTACCGCTCCGACTTCCCCATACCTGCACCCGATCTATTTTTTGCCCTTGGTGATTTTTCTATCCGCCCTGCTGAAATCGACGGAATGGACTTCCGTATTCTCTTGATCCATGAAATTGACAAGGACGGAACCATTCGCGGACTTACCAGCGGAGAACTTTTAGAGTCACGGGTTGATGGAATTGCATCGGTACTCGATGAGGTTGCACGGGAGATGCAAGAAATAACAGGCCGAGATTATCCGCATGCTACATTCCAGTTGATTTATATGAGCGATGTGATGTGGGAGACACGCCATACTGCCTCGGGGATGCATTTGATTGATCACCCCGAACCCGATTCTCCGGCAGTGACCGAAGCGTTCATCCAACAGTGGACACAAACATTACTACGCCCACACCATTGGAGCGACGCCAGGGCCAACCATGTCCTCAGTGCAGTCGTTCTGCGGGAATTAGCACCAACGATATTGAATGCACCGGTAACATCTGACGCACCGGTAACATCTGACGCACCGGCACCGGTAACATCCAATGCACCTGATGCCCATTACTCTCGCTCTGGCTTGTATAGTATCCCCATCAACCCGATAGAACAAAAGCAAGAGAACCAAGCCGCGCATTCGGGCATGCCAGAAACGCAGCCGGCATATGATTCTTTCACTCGGGACGAACTCCTGAAGGCCGATTACCTGCTTCAGAGAGACCCGTTATTTGCACAGGCAATTTGGGAAACCATGCCGGTACTGTTTCAGCGAACATTTCCTCTGATCACATGGGAAGAATTTTCGCAGACGATCTATGCAGAAACCGGACTGTCAAGACTGGAGCCGCCAGACTGGACAGCTCCGCCCATCCGGGTAACCGAGCGGTATCCGTATGTGGCAACTATCACCCCGGACGAAACAACCGGCCGTGTAACCATTCGGTTTGAAGCGGAGGGAGAACCACTGGATGAGTTACAGACCGTTATCGTTACGGAAATGGGGTATGATGGTCTGAATACACGGGAGCTGGAGGTGACAGGGGCAGTGAGTGAGTGGGTGCTTACCGTATCGCCTTCTACAGAAAGTATCGCGTTTTCAATTCCGGCAGAGGCGGAAATGGAATCAACTTCTTCCGTTCCTTCACGGATGGAGATTCGCGAACAAAAGCCGCTACCCTACTGGATTGCGCAGTATGATCTTTTTCCGGACAACTCGGAGCAACGTCGCAAAGCGTTGGCTGGCCTGCGGGATTATTCGGACAATCCTGATATTGAACTCGCAATTCGCGATCGGCTGGAGACAGAGACGGATGCTTCTGTACTCGCTGAGGGATTGACCACGCTGGCAGCGGTTACTCAGGGGGCAAAGGGTACAGAAATGCAGTTCCTGGAGTATCTGGCTCCGGATCAGGCAGCCGAGGTTCAAAAAGCAGCCATTTTTGCGCTTTCGAATTATGCGGAGAACCAGGAGGTGCTTCGACGATTACGGGTAACAGTTCAACGGAGTGAAGAATCGGGCATCCGGCACGAAGCATTGAGAGCGATGGCCGCAATTTCCGATGCCAACTTATTCCGAAACAGTACGGAACGGTTTCTTACCGATGAACGGCTCATCGATTCAGTTCCGCTGATCCTGAGTTTACTGGCAGACAAGGGCGATCAGGAGCAGGCACGAACCACGGCGGCAACGTTTTTGAGTTCGGCCGTTCCTGCACAAGTTCGGCTCCAGATTCTGGAGTGGATGCTTCGGACGAGCACCAACCCGGACTATTGGGAACCAAAACTGGGAGCATTGCTACGAGATGAGGATCCAAGGGTGCGAGCACTCGCCGTCTGGGCTTTGAACTACACAGAGCCGGATTTTGCCCGGGAATGGATTGGTACTTTGCGTTCTGAAGAGTTTGATGCGCGTGTACTGGCGGAATTGATGAAAGTGGCCGAAGGGCTGACTCCCTAAACTGTTATTCCAAAAGTGCAATCAGCTCGTCGCCTTTGTGGTTGGAGATCGCTGTATACCAATGGCCTTCCCACTGCCATGATACGATATCTTTTCCACCAATCTGCTTTACGTGGTAGAGGTCGTCTTTTTGACAGTACCGAACGGCAGCAGGATCACGGTGTAGTGTGCCAGATTGCTCCAGATCGATGATATCAAAGGCGAAAATGTAGATCCATTCGCCGCTCTGAGGATGATGATAAGCCAGCACCGGACTCTTATGATCTGCAAAAAAAGTATGCCCGTAGATCCGGCGCAAATCACGCTCATTCATTTCAGGTAACCGAGCTGAACTACGCAACTCGGTTTGCAGTGCCTCTTTGACTCTTTCGATTCGTACATCCGGAGCAAACGACCAGAATGGATCCTGCCCAAAACTACCTGTGTCGGAAAAAAGCTCATAAATGATCTGTTCCAGATCTCCTTCTGCACCAGCCTCGTCTATGTTTTGAACGATCTCCATACTATTTTGATCGGCAGTCCGGGTAGTGGAACGATCAAGGATTTCAATGGTAAATAGTGTCATTGCGAGTAAGACAGCTGCGGCTGCGATCGTACGAAGTGGTTTGATCCAGAATCGGACCGTGAACCAGTCGGGCGTCTTATCCGATCCGAACGAAGAACGATCCAACAACTTCAATGTTCGAGTCTGTGTGTTTTGCGTAGTGGGGATAGATTTGTTCTCCGCCGCAAGCCGATTCATCAGCGCAACCATCCGCTCCCTCGCTTCTGCGGGCAGAATCTCTCTCTTCAGACGATTTCGTAAGGCATGTTTCAGTAAAACAACCTGCTCATACTGCCATCGTAGAGTCTCGTCCTTTTTCAGATACTGAAAAAATGCGGCACGTTTTTCACCGGTGACCTCTCCATCGGCCACACCGTACAACATTCTCAGTGCCTCTTCTCTATTGATTTTCATAGACTCTGTTTGCAGTTTCTGATTCTTACCAAGCAAACCATATTGAATCGGAAATCATTTCAAAAGGATCCATCATTTCAGATGGATCCAATATTTCGGTTGGATCCGCCCTCGTATCAAAAAAAATCACACACGATTTCCGCGCCCAAAATGTTATCTTTAGGTATCAGAGAAAACACATTCACAAATCAGATTCTCAGCAGCGATGATAAAGCCGATGTTTGGCCATACGCCAAAACCTCGAAAGTTTGATCTGCCACTTCGGTATTATGATCCCGAAGAGGAGAGGAGGCGAAAACGTACAATTCGGTTCGAACGTAAAAAGCGCCCAAAAACCCGCCAGGGGCTCAAAGTATTTGTCCTTGCACTCGGGCTTTTTATGGTGCTGTGGATCATCCGATATTTAAGTTCATTTTCATAATTTCGTTTTTATAACTCCGTTCTCTTTTCGTCATTTGACCGGCAAAATTGTCGCGAAGGGCACGACGAACCAGAATTCAACAGATTTCCAGTGAGCAAGCAACAGAAAACAGGTGCGGTCATTGTTCAGATGCCACCGGGCTTGGCGAATAAAATCGCTGCAGGAGAGGTGGTACAGCGACCCTCCTCCATTGTGAAGGAGCTTCTTGAAAATGCGATTGATGCGGGAGCCGATCACATTCGGGTCGAGATCGAAGATGCCGGGAAAACCCTTATCCGGATTACCGATAATGGTTGCGGAATGAACCCTCAAGATGCAGAAATGGCATTTCAGAGGCATGCAACGTCCAAAATTCGATCTATCGAAGATCTCTATCGAATCCGAACAATGGGGTTTCGGGGAGAGGCCCTCTCATCCATTGCATCCGTATCCAAAATCGAGCTCAAAACGCGCAGAACCGAAGATGAAGCGGGAACCCGACTTCAGTTGGACGCCGGGGAGATGCAATTATCGGAACCCGTTGCTTGTGACGCTGGCACATCCATCACCGTAAAAAACCTTTTCTTCAATGTTCCCGCCCGACGCCAGTTCCTGAAAACCGATGCTACCGAACTCAAACACATCCTTCGGGTCTTCGAATCTGTTGCGCTTGCGCACTGCGACAAAACGCTCACGCTCATTAGCCAGAAACAAACTCTCTTTCAGCTACCACCACAACCGCTCACGGAACGGGTGAGTATGCTTTTCGGCAAAGAGTACCGGAAAAGCCTTATTCCCTTCCATGAGGAGACCAGTATCGTGGATGTATCCGGCCTTCTTGCCGATCCAAAACTTGCAAAAAAAAGCCGGGGAGAGCAGTTCCTCTTTGTGAATGGACGGCCTTTTCAGCACCGGTTTCTCACGTACACCATCTTGTCTCAATTCGATGCGTGGACAAAGCAGAACGAATACCCTTTTTATGCAGTGTTTCTGGAACTAGACCCCGGTAGGGTCGATGTGAACGTTCATCCTGCCAAAACCGAAGTAAAATTTCAAGACGAAAGGAATGTAGTGCAGATCACGGGATCGATCATCAAAAAAGCACTCAACGCCTATTTTTCTGTACCCATATTGGAAGGCATGCATCCATCGTTTCGGGATGATGCGGGAGATTTTACGTTCGGTAGCGGACAGCCGGGCTTGATGCAGGATGGAACCGATTTGGGATCCTCCGATTTGGGATCCTCCGATTGGGGATCCTCCGATTGGGGGCAAAGTGGAAATCCGGCATCCCGGCAAGCCAGACAAGGCAGTCAACCGATCCACATTCCTTCTCGCATCAACCCGCCACACCAACACGGAGCTCCGCCAAATGCCGGAGAGCTATTGTATGGTAGTCCGTCCGCTACTCCTGACCGTGGCATGGGAAGGCAAAATCGGGAGGGTGAGGATGGACAGCGTGGATTTTGGCAATTGCATCAATCCTATATTGTTACACAAACTCGTTCTGGTTTGTGCCTGGTAGACCAGCATGCGGCACACAAACGGATCCTGTTCGAGCGAGCGCTGAGGGCAACTGAGCAGGACCTCCCTGGAACGCAGCAGCTTCTGTTTGCGCAGACGATTGAGTTATCGGCCAGTGATTTCGAACTGCTGAAAGAGCTACTTCAGATTATTCAAAAAATGGGGTTTCATCTGAGCCTGATGAGTGGAAATTCCGTAATGATCATGGGAGTTCCGTCTGATATTGATTCCGGATTTGAGAAGGAGGTTCTAACTTCGATGCTGGCACAGTACCGGGAGCTGGAACAGATCACGGCGCTAGACCGTAGAAAGAAAGTGGCGCTGGCGTTCGCGAGTCGCTCTGCGATTCGGAAAGGGCGGGTACTTCGGGAGGAGGAGATGGAGATGCTGGTAGACCAGTTGTTTGCCTGTGAGGAGCCATACTTGGATCCACTTCAAAAGCCTACACTGGTGTATGTGTCGATGTCCGAAATTGATGCTCGGTTTCGTCGCTAACAGACTCTGAATTTCCGGACTGTATCAAAACCAACTGTATCACAACCAAACATCCATACCACTCACAAAAACCAAACGATTTTGCGGGATTTAGAATGGAGCGGTGTCACCCCCGGGGGAAGGGGGCATAGGCGGTAAATCCCCGGAAGCGTGCCCCCCGGAATCGCGTGCCCCGGAAGATTGATCCCCATACGAGGTGCCCGGCATGTTGTCGGTGTCATAATCAAATGGTAAGTCGTTATCGAGAACCGAACCGTGACTGTTTTGTGTGAGTTTTTCAAATCGAGCGTACTGCTTCACGAAATACATCATCGAACTGCCGACCGGACCGTTTCTCTGCTTCCCGATAATGAGTTCTGCCAGGCCAGTGGTAGATTGGCCGTCGGATAGGGTCGTGATTCCATAGTATTCCGGCCGGTAGAGGAAACAAACCACATCGGCATCCTGTTCAATGGATCCGGATTCCCGGAGGTCACTGAGCTGGGGTCGTTTATCCCCTCCCCGGTTTTCCACCTGCCGGCTAAGCTGAGACAGGGCAATCACAGGAACGCTAAGCTCTTTGGCAAGTGCCTTCAAACCCCTCGAAATGGTTGCAATCTCCTGTTCACGGTTGCTATTTTCCCGGGTGGCAGCGGTCATTAACTGCAGGTAGTCGACCACGATTAAACCGATATCCTGCTCACTCTTCAGGCGCCGCGCTTTGGCTCTTAGCTCCATCAAACTAAGTCCTGGAGTGTCATCGATATAGATTCCTGCTGTAAAGAGTCTGCTGGCAGCATCGATCAATCGTTTGAAATCGTCATCCCTCAGTTTTCCGGTACGAGCAAGTTGTGCATCGATACGTGCCTCCATCGTGAGAAGGCGTTGCACGAGCTGCTGAGAACTCATCTCCAGACTGAAGATGGCTACTTTGGCTTGAAGGTCCTTGTCCGGATGCAATACAGCATTTCTGGCCGCAGTAAGCATGAATGCGGTTTTCCCCATGGAGGGTCTTGCAGCGATAATCACAAGGTCGCCGGGTTGCCAACCGGATGTAAAGCGGTCAACATCGAGGCCGGTAGGAACACCGGTTATTCCGGAGGGTTTTCCCCGTAGATTTTCGAGGTACTGAAGAGTATCCTTAAGAACATCAGAGATTGCCTGAGCTCCGGATCGGTGGTTCCCATTGCTAATCTCAAAAATTTGTTGTTCGGCCTGGTCGAGGGCCTCATACGCATCTGAACTGCTGTCGTATGCGTTTTTGATAATTTCGTTGCATTGCCGGATCAGTTTTCGCTTGATCGATTTTTCCGAAATAATCTGGGCGTGATAGTCAACATTGGCAGCGGAGCTTACAGACCGGGTTAAATCTGCCAGAAAGGGGGCGCCGCCAATGGTGTCCAGAAGGTTTTGATCCCGAAGTTCGTTTTCAACGGTGAGCAGATCGAGTGGGTTGTCCCGCTCGTACAAACGGAATAAGGTTTCAAAAATATGTCGGTGTGATGTGAGGTAGAAGTCCTCAGCTTTGAGCATCTGCAGTGCAATCGTTGCTGCTTCATGTTCAATGAGCATGGCTCCAAGAACAGCCTCCTCAACCTCGATGGCCTGCGGCGGAATCAGGCCTGGGGAAGAAACGGGATTCTCTGCCATTCTTGATTCAGAAAGATATCCGTTACCCTGTTTCATAGATCACATGTACGTGGTTCATTGTTTTTATTTCTGTCGCAAAGTACTGAAATCTCAACAATGATTGGATCGTTTTTCCTTCTTTTTTTCCACAACACGTGTGGATGTTTCTTCACATTCCGTGGATAAGCAGACTCAAACCACACAAGAAGCCAACGAATTGCTTCAAAATCCGAACAACCTCAGGCAGGCAACTCCTTCTCAGCAGAAGGCTTCCCTCCAAGCTCGTCGTAACGCTCCCGAATACGCTTCATATCTTCCCATGTAGGACGTTTGAAATTTGGGTTCCGAAGCAGAGCAGCGGGATGATATGTAACGGCAAGTTCCCGCCCGTGAAATGGGAAAAACGATCCTCGAAGATCCTTCAGTGCCGATTTCCGCCCCAGAAGCGTGGTCGCCGAAACCAGGCCGATACACAGTACAATTTTGGGATTTACCAGCTCGATCTGGCGCAACAGGTAGGGTAGACTTCTCTCCCGCTCTTCCGGTTTTGGATCCCGGTTATCCGGCGGACGATGTTTCAGGATATTCGCAATATACACATGACTTCTGGGCAGCCCTGTCGCTTCCAGAATTTTATTTTGAAGCTGCCCACCACGTCCCACAAACGGAACACCCTCTTTGTCCTCCTGTGCACCTGGCGCCTCTCCAATCAGCATTAAATCCGCCTCCGGGTGTCCGGTGCCAAATACCAGACGGGTTCCCTCGAGATCTGTTCGAAGTTCTTCTGCCGATTCGCATAACACCTGTAATTCCTCCAGACTACGGCAGGCTTGCAATTTCTGATGAAGTTCTGTTGTTGTTTGCTTCACAGTCTGTTCTTTTTTCGGGTTGATAGGAGAGTCCTTGCGGTCTGTACCATCCGACTCCCGGGCTTGGCCAGAGCTGGTGGTTGTGGAAAATGCACCGTACATCTCCTTTTCCGTTTCCAAAAAACGTATCAATTCATCAGCAAGAGTGGAGGATTTCATGGCGTACAGTCAACATTCTAGGGTACCGGTTGCTCTTCAGCGCGTCTCATCTGCTCAAAATAGCGCTCTATCAGACGCTGTATATCTTCTTCAAACCGAGTGTAATCAGGATCCTGCAGCTTTGCCCGAATCTCACGCTCCAGCTGCTCCAGGGTCATCTCAGGAGGTAAAACCCGCAGATTATCCTCAGCTTCTCGTCCTTCCCGGGTCTCCTCCTCGCCGCGTTGCTGCAATGACTTTTCCGCATCCAGCATTCGAGAGAGAATTTGTTGCTGCCGATTGATCATTAGCGGATCTGTCATTCCACCCCGAAGATCATTGATGGAATCCTCCATCTGCTCGATCATTCGTTCGAGATCACTCATCAGTTTGTCACCCTCTTCAAGAGAACCACTCCGTTGCAGTTCCTGAAGCTGCTTCCGAATTTCATTTTGCTGTTTGGCAAGCTGATCCAACCGTTCCGATTGCTCCTGGCTGAGGCGGTTCCCCTGCATATCATTCACCATCTGTTGCATCTGCTGGTTCAGTTGCTGCTGATCCCCCGACATCTGTTGCATCTGTTCAAGCATCTGCTCCATACTCATACTTCCGCCACCGGCACCACCGCCAGATTGATTCATCAGCTGCTCCAGCAGGGATGAAATCATCGATGCCAGATCGTTGATTCCGCTCAGCGATTCACGGCTTCGAATTACAGAACCCGATTGATTTCGTTCCGACATCTGCTCAATACTGCTGAGCAGTACTCGTTCCGTTTCGGCTTTTTTCCGGTTCACCGTGTTGGGAATCCCTGGAACTTCCGAGGAGATTTTAAACAACGAGTCAGCAACCGCCCCAAACTGCCGGGTAATTTGATTCTGGCGCTGCGCCAGGTCTACAAAACCTACACTCCGGTCCCGGGTCCGAATGGTTTGCAGAGAAAGTCGTTCCTGCTCTTCGGAAAGGTCCAGCAACCGGAGCAGTGCAAGCTCGAGGGCCTGAAGATTTACCTGAATCTGCTGCCCACCCATTTGACCTTTTTTTTGGCGAATATTTTCCGCCTGCTGCATCATCTGCTCTCCAAGATTCTGCTGATCCTGTTGTAATTGCTCAGAGGGTTCCGAACTTCCCTCCGACTTCTCGCCCTCCGACTCCTCACTCTTCGATGAATCCCCACTCGACTTCTCGCTACGATCAGACTCCTTATCCTCCGACTCCTCGCGCTGCCCGGCAGCCTCCTCCTGCATTTGTGCAAGTTTCTCCTGCATCTCCTTCAATGCCTCTTTTGCCTCTTCCTGCAGTGCCTGTAAACCCTTCTCATGCCGCTCCGGTTGCTCCTTTGTGAGCTCCTCGAGCTGCTTCTCCAAAGACTGCATATCTTGTTCCAGGCGTGCCATCTCCTTTTCCAACTCCTCCAGGGACAACTCTTTCTGTATCCTTTCTGCCATATCTTCGTACTGCATCGCCAACTTATCCAGATCGCTGTTCATTTTCAGCTCTTTGAACAACTCCTTCGTGCGCTCAATCCGCTCGCGATACAACTCTTCATTGAACTCCACATCCTCCAAAGCTTTCTCGATCTGCTCCGGTCTCATCTCCTCCATGGCCTCCCGTAGCTGATCCAATGCCTGTTGCAGTTCCGGGCTATTTAACTCCTGCATCAGTTGCTGAAGTTCTTCATACGCTGCACGTGTCTCTGCCGACAGTGTTTCATTTTCCGACAGCTCTTGTTGCAACTTCTCAAACTGCTCTTTCAGCGCTTCGATCGATTCATCCAGTTCTTTCTGCTGCTCTGATACCCCTTCCAGCATCTCCTGCTCTTCATATCCACCGTCTGGATTCTCCCGCATCTTCTCCAGAAAGCGCTCATATTCCTGTTCCATCTCCTCAAACTGCTCCGAGACCTGATCCAGATCGGCTGCAGTGTCCGATTCCTCCTCACCCAATTCCTCAAAAAACTCCGACAGGGAGGGTACTTTCAGGGTAATCCGTTGCGATTCACCCCACTTACCACCGGCAACAGCGTCGTTATCCATCACCTGAATCCAAAACGTCAAAGTATCCCGGGGGCGCAAACCCAGAGCCTCAAGATTCCAGACCCAATCCGTTTCTGCTCCGATTCCGGGGATCGGTAACTCTTGGATCCCCTCCTTCACATCACTCTCAAAAAGTCGCTCCAACGTCCAGCGCAATTCCGTCTTCTCAATCCCAAAGTCATCCGTGGCGCGATACCGCATCCGCAGTTCGTCCGGCTGATACTCCAACAGATCTGCGGAAGGATCCAGAATCACCACGGCGGGAGACTGATCATCAAGTTTGTTCAGCAAAAGCTGATAGGGATTCCTGTTTACAAGACCGTCCATATCCTCCATTTCGAACAAAAGCGAATCGGCCTGCACCGGAGCCATCGAAAATTCAAACGAGCGACGTGTAGAATCGGTCGGGTTGATGGTCTGTCTTTCTCCGGCCGTCACAACAGCAAGAGGGGAGACGGGCTTATTGGAAGTCGCCGTAAAGCGGATCTCGCTGCCACGGTAAAACGGGATCTCCGAGAATGGGTACCGATAGACCGACCTGGGTAACCCCGTATAAACAGGCGGGATCAGTTCAGCTACCAAATCATCAAACCGTGGAAGAATTCGAACCTCGGCGCGGTAGAGTTCACTGCGAAATTCATCCATCCGAATTTGATAAAGAATGTCGGCTGTAACCTCTACCGGCATACTTACAAATTGTTGCAAACCACCATCATTCTCACTTCCCGGAGTCATTAGCCGTTCCCGAAATTCTGTTTCGATGTCTGTTTTGTACGAAAAAAGAACACGTTCCGGCAATCGGTCTCCGGTAAATTGAATTTCCGGCTCCAGATAGGCTCCTTGCTCCAGAACAATGGATCCCGGGTGTACCACATATTGATAGGGATTGGGTTTGATGTAGGTTTTCCAGAATGTCAGTGTTCTCATCATCCCATCCGGATAAACCGATAGCATGAAGATCAGTACAGAGAACAATAGGAACGTCACGGCACCAGCATGACGGTAAAAGCGGTAACCTGGGTGGTTTTGTACGATCTCCCGAACGCTATTACGGAATGCATCGAGATCTATCCCCAGTAGATTCTTTTCAATGGCTGCATCCAAAAACAGAGATTCTTGCTGGAGTTCGTCCTGTTCCAGGTCAATGGCACTCAGAATCTGCTTCCCCTGGCTCCCAAGCGGACGAAGCAAGGTCGCATAATTTGCATCCTTCCAGGTATGCTTCCTTCGGCGAAACCGAATGATAACCCACAAAAACAGAAGCAACGTAGTTGAAATAAGAATCGAACTTTTGATGGCAGGGGAGAGGTACCCATTCATTTCGATGGGTAACAACGTGAGCACGGCAAGCAACAAACTACCAGATAGAAGACGAATGAGCCCCCATCGTCGATATCGTACTATCGCATCGAGAGATTGATCAAGGATCTGTCTCAGTTGTCTTGCTTTCTCACGGTACGGATGACTCATGCGATTTGTATACTACTTGGTTTTGCCGTTTTTAGTTTGCAGTATTCCACGTGCAGTATCCTACGTGCAGTATCCCACTTGTGGTTTTCAACTTGCGGTTTTCGTTCCCCGGGCAGATCCGAATCATTCTTTCAAATCCGCCAGCTTCATCATTTCCGAAACGTAAAACTTCCCGTCCTCGTATCCAACCCGGATCAGTTCTGTATCTGCATCATGCTCCAGATACAGAAGCAGGTCTTCATCTGCGCATCTCTTCAAAAAAGACTCCTTTTCACGGAGTGTAACCAATGGTTTCATATCGTAACCCATCACCCAGGGAAGAGGAATATGAACATGAGTCGGTATGAGATCTCCAGCGTATACGATGGTTTGTTTTTTCCCCTTTGAAATACCTTCAATGACCGGAAGTTGCTGCCCTTCAGTATGCCCCTCAGCCATGATAACCGATAATCCCTCTTCATATAAAACATCATCTCCCGTAAGGTGAAGTCTACCCGATTCTTTGATCGGCTCAATATTCTCCTTCAGAAAGCTGGCTTTTTCACGCGCATTTGGCTGTGTAGCTGAGGCCCAGTGTCTTTCATGCACATGATACACCGCATTGGGGAAATTGTGAATCAATTGGCCATGATCATCCATTGAAGTTGTACCCCCGCAATGATCAAAATGGAGATGTGTAAAAATGATATCGGTAATCTCCCCAGGCTCCACACCGGCCTTCTGCAAGGAGTCCATGAGGTTTCCAGACCCGAGGTCCATCCCGTAAATTCGGGACATCTTTTCATCAAACTTGTCGCCGGCCCCGTTGTCAATCAGATAAGTTTTGCCCGTATTGTGCGATCGGATCAGCAGGGAGCGCATCCCCATTAAAATCCGGTTTTTTTCATCCGCAGGAATCTGCCTGCTCCAAAGTGTTTTAGGCACTACACCAAACATTGCCCCACCATCCAGGCGAAATGTTCCGCAGTGAATCGGTGCAAGGTCGAATGCTCCAAAAGAGGTCATTGGCTGGCTCATAGGGTTCGGTGATGGTGTGTTTCGAGATCTGTAGGGTTTTGGCAATCCAAGGATTGTGGATAACCGATTCGTTACTTGAGTATAGAAAAAAAGCCGGTGTCCTGAAAGAAAACCGGCTCTAAAATTCTACGCCTAAGAATGATGATCTTGCAATCATAATCGCGCAATCATTTCCACTGTTCAGTAAGCTGCTCTCTTAAAATGCCGGTACCGGATCATTTCGGAATAGCGTGTCCAGCAGCGTAATGCCAATCATAAGAAAAAAGAATACGAATGACATCACAAGCAACATCAGATTGTATTTACTATCCCAATACAAATTCATAAAAAATGCAGCCACAATAGTCGCTTTTATAGCAGCCAATCCAATAGCAACCACAACATTCCAAGGAGCAGGAATATGCATCCACGTAACTGCAACGGTAATAAATGTAAGTACAAAGAGGGCAAATCCGATGCCCCACAAAAATTTAGCTGATGAAATATGATGTCCGCTCATAGTGTCAGATTCTTCAGGTAATTTTGAATAGGAATAACTTAGTCAATTAAGTACAACAGGGGGAACAAGAAGATCCAAATCACATCCACAAGGTGCCAATACAGACCTGTAATCTCTACCGGTGTGTAGTATTCGGCACTAAAAGCCCCTTTTTTTGCTTTCACAAGCAACCAGATCATCAAACCAATTCCGATAATCACATGAAGCCCGTGAAGTCCCGTCATCATGTAGTAGATGCTAAAAAAGATATTGGCTTTTTCGTGAGCAATGCCCTCATAGGTATAATACTGTCCCGGGAAGATTCCCTTTTCGAACTTATGAACATATTCGAAATACTTAATCACCATAAACGTAAATGCCAGTCCAATCGTAATGTATAGATTGATGATCAGGCCCTTTATTTGATTTAGCTGAGCAGATCGAATCGCCATTGCCACAGTTAATGAACTTCCGATCAATACAGCAGTATTTACGGCTCCCCAGAATGTATCCAGTTGGGTAGATGCCTGTACATACAGATCGGGATACCAAGCCCGATAAACAATGTAGGCAGCAAATAGTCCGCCGAAAAAGAGGATCTCTGTTACGAGGAAGATCCACATGCCCATTTTTGATGACTCAAACTGCTGATCGGAGTCGACAAAGTGATGCTGAAGATGTGCCGGTGCACTGGAAGATGCTGTAGAATGTGCCATAAGTTTCTAAATTCAGGGTCGCGTTCCCGTTTCAGCTACAGTTTCTAGTGTTTCGGGTTGATGGGATTCACCATGATGCCCATGGGCAATGCCGAGTTGGAACTCTGACATTGGCTTATGGTAATCGTAGGGCCCATGGATGACTACAGGTGTATGCTCGAAATTATGAGGTGCAGCAGGGGAGGTAGTTTGCCACTCAAGAGCACGGCTACCCCATGGATTAGAGGCCGCTTTTTCACCACGAACCAACGAATGGAGCAGATAGAAAAACATAATTACGAAACCGACGCCCATGATATACGCTCCCATGGTCGAGAGCTGATGAAACGGTTGGAACTGATCAATGTAATTAAAGTATCGTCTTGGCATCCCTTGGGCTCCCATCACAAATTGAGGCAGGAAAGCGAGATTAAACCCAATAAAAATTAGGGCACAAGAGATTCTTGCATACACCTCGCTGTACATTTTACCGAACATTTTCGGCCACCAGTAGTGCAACCCAGCCAGCAATGCCATCACCATACCACCCATCATAACATAATGAAAGTGAGCAACCACGAAGTAGGTATCATGGAGGTGGATATCCACAGAGAGCGCACCCAACATAATGCCGGTAAAACCACCGATGGTAAACAGGAAAAGGAACACCATGGCGTACAGCATTGGAGCTTTCAGGTCGATGCTACCTTTATACATCGTTGCAAGCCAGTTAAAGATCTTAATCCCAGTTGGAATCCCTACCAGGAAGGTCAGAAATGAGAACACCATACTGGCCAGGGAGGACTGTCCGGCGGTAAACATGTGATGGCCCCACACAAGAAACCCAATGAATGCAATGGCGAGAGAGGATAGAGCAATCGCCCAGTAACCAAATATGTGCTTTCGGGAAAACGTGGAGATCACTTCACTAATTACCCCAAACCCGGGAACAATCATGATGTATACAGCAGGATGAGAATAGAACCAGAAAAAATGCTGAAACAGAACAGGATCCCCGCCAAGTGCCGGATCAAAAATACCGATACCAAGAGCCCGTTCCATAACCAACAGTAAAAGAGTGATCGCCAATACGGGGGTTGCGAGTACCTGAATGATGCTGGTTGCATAGAGCGACCATACATTCAGAGGCAACTTACTCCAGGTCATGCCGGGTGCTCTCATTTTATGAATCGTTACAATGAAATTGACACCGGTAAGAATGGATGAGAAACCTAATATAAAGATTCCCAATGTCATCAAAAGTACATTGGTTCCTGTTTCAGTACTGTACGGAGTGTAGAATGTCCATCCTGTATCGACTGCTCCTGTAATGATTGCTACAAGTGTGAAAACAGTACCGATTGTGTAGATGTAGAAACTTGCGAGGTTCAAGCGTGGAAATGCCACATCTTTTGCTCCAAGCTGAATCGGAAGAATAAAATTGCCTAGTGCCGCCGGAACCGAGGGTACCAGGAAAAAGAAAATCATGATGGCACCGTGCAACGTAAAGACCTGGTTGTACACATCTGCATCCAGGAAAGACTGGGCAGGAGAGAGAAGTTCTGTTCGAAGTACCAGAGCCAAAACCCCACCGATAAAGAAAAAGATGGCAATTGATGCAAGATACATCAGACCGATACGCTTGTGGTCGACCGTTGATAGCCAGGACCAGAGGCCTCTCTCGGAATTTAAATAGTGTATTTCCGGATTCTCCTCTGGTTTGAATCGTTGTACCTGAAGGCGTTTAAGAGCGGATGTTTCCATGTGAGACATAATTTATTCGATGGTTAATCTATCGTTTTGATGTACTCAATAATTGCGTCGATCTCCCGGTCGCTTAGGAGCCCCTGGTAGGATGGCATCACAGGATCATATCCCGCACCGATCTTAGCATTGGGTTCCAGAATACTTTCTCGCAAATAATTGGCATCTACCGTTACAACGGATCCATCTTCTAGCTCTCTTTCAGCCATCCAGGATCCTTTGTAGGAGGGACCGACCATACGACTTCCATCCACAGAGTGGCAGGCATTACAGCCATTTTTAGCGATAAGTTCTTTACCAAGTTCAACAGGAGATAGACTTTCATCGATCACATTGGCAGTGGCAAGCCAGTTCTCGAAATCCGACTCTGAATGGGCTGTTACCGTTGCAATCATATTTGAATGAGCTCTTCCGCAATATTCCGTACAAAAAATGACAGATTCACCCGTTTCCATAGCCTCAAACCATACATTAGAGTACCGATTCGGAAGTACATCTCTTTTCACTCTATAATCGGGAATATAAAAGGAGTGAATGACATCATTCGAACTCATAACCAAATTTACGGGACGATTGGCTGGAACATGCAGTTCGTTAACACTTACAGTCCCGTTTTCATAGTGAAATTCCCAAAGCCAACTCTTCCCAACGACGCGGATTTCATAGGCATCTGTTGGTACGGTTCGCATATTCATGTAGCCAGTAAAACCCCATCCAAATACAATCATCACCAAAATGAGCGGAATTACAGACCAGGCCACTTCCAATTTCGTATTGTGAGTGATGACTGGGGTTGTGTCCTGCTCGGATCGTCGTTTGTATTTCCAGGAAAAATAGATGATTGCGAAGCTGATTCCAACGAGTAGTACGGCGCTCACCGCAAGTATAAAGATAAACAACCCGTCGACTTGACCTGCTATGGTACTTTTCGCAGGAGGAAGCAAAAACTCGAGAACTTTGTCCATGCTGAAAATTGGATAAATTAGATTAAAAAGATGATTTTAAGGCTTTCTCTCGACCCCATAAAAACGCTAGGAATATACCTAGAAAAATAAGAGTTACCAACCCTCCAATCTTCATTATGTTGATTGCAACTGGCACATAACTGTTGGATGAGGGATCGTAGGTAAAGCAATAGAGAAGGAGCTTTTCCATCGTATTTCCAATCGTTCCATCTGCCGCTTCATAAAGAGCATTCCTGAGGTCAAACTCCCGAAACTCCAACCCATACAGGTACCGGGTAATAACACCTTCCGGGCTGATCAGTTGTATAGATGCGATATGGATATACTCGCCGCTTAGTTCATCATACCGATAGGCAAATCCGGTTGCATCCGCGAGCTTACGTATACTCGATTCATTGCCTGTGAGAAAATGCCAGCCATTCTGCACATCCGGGCGTTCCAGTTGACTCAAGATTCTTGTTCGAGTCTGTGTAGCCTGAACCGGAGTTTCAGTGGGGTCGATGCTGTATGAAATGACGGTATAATCCTCCCCTGGGCTCCAGACAAGTTCATCAACTACAGCCAAAACGGCATCAACCACCACTCCGCACAAAACGGGGCAATCATAGTATAGCGGGTTGAGGAGTACGGGTTTTCCGTCTACGAAAAGATCCCCTAACAGCACTGAATCACCATCCGCATCGACAAACTTTAGGTCGAGGGGAATTTTTTCTCCCAACTTTTCCTCCACTTCAACCCCTTGAGTGAGTTCTGGCCTTGCCTGATTAAGTTGTGCATTGGCGGCGGGAATCAACAGCGTGAAAATGAGAAACACACAAACGAACATTACACTTCTTTGTATATAAGTGATGCTGCAACACTTAAAGCACCCGAGATGTACTAGTAGTAAACTCCGGACAATTGTGCCCATAGTATAATGCATGTGATTCCGCTTTTGTACTGAATTCATCGTCAGATATAAACGCAGAAAGTTTTGTTTCCTTGTTCTAGTTTCTCTCTTTATACTAAAATCGTAGAAACAAGGTGCTATTAAAGCAGTTTATTTCGCAGTACTTGTCATTCGATTGATTACACTATCAACGGGGACGTGGTAGATGCCATTATCGAGATCAACAATCCCAAAGCTTCCGAGCCGTTCAGCGTCTTTCGTTTGCAGCTCCTGAATATCAACGTAGTTGTTCTGAACAGACTGGCGATCGTTCATACCGGAAAATGAAAACTCGTAAATAAAAATGATGGAGAGGATCATGACCAGAATCACCGCAGACCCAAAGAAAGCCCAAAAGGTGAGTCTTTTATAATTTAAACGATCGTAGGACGCGCCGAACCGAGTGCTTTCTGCAGTTTCGTCATCCATATCGACTGTAACTGTTTCGTAGGGTGATGATGAACTTGGATCGGAGCCACTATCTGTATCCGCTCGAATCCCGGTTTCCTGCATCCATCGCTTCAGAGTTTCCCCATCGATCTCATATTTATCTAAAGTATCCTGTAGAGATTTCTCATCACCGGATGATGCCTCAAGGCAAATTCTCGTTTTTTCGTCGAGTGTGTAGGAATTTGGATCTTTGCTCATGTTGGGTAAGCGAATCAGATTATTGATGATATTCTTTGGCCAGCGAAGGCTTCAGTCCCGGGTCATGTACCGGTACCAGATTATTTTTTTTCAACATCATGAAGAAAAGGCCCATAAATACCCCACCGAGGCCGAAAAAGGTTGTGATATCAAGCCAGCTCAGGCTCATGCCGTGATGATGAAGGGTAGGCATCACGATCCAGTGTAATTCTACGAAATGCAAAGCCAGAATAAGAACCGATACAATACCAAGCAGTGTACGGCTGTGCTTTCGGTCTCGGTTCAAAAAGATAACAAAGGGCAGAGCAAAGCGTCCGGCAAGCAGTAAATAGGTAATGAAGGACCAGGACCCCTCCATTCGATGATAGAACCAGAGGGTCTCCTCGGGGATATTTGCGTAATAGATCAGTAAGAACTGGCTGAATGCGATATACGCATAGAACACTGTAAAACCAAAAAACCAGGCGCCCATGTCATAAATATGGGACTGCCGAATGGTGTTTTTCAAGAGCCCCTTGCTATGGAACCAGAAAGTAAACAGAATCAGCACGGGAAAGATGGCTTGAAAGCTCATAGCAAAGAAATAAACACCGAACATGGTAGAAAACCAATGTGCGTCGAGAGACATCAGCCAATCGAAACTTGCAAATGCAACGGTAAGGGCAAAGATGGGAATACCTGGAGCGCTGATTTTCCGAAGCAAAATGGTGAGTCCCCAGTCATTGGTACGATCCATTTCAACAGATACTTTATGCAGTCTATACCCAAAATACCCCCAAATAGAGAAATAGAGCACCTGTCTAACGATAAAAAAGATATCATTCAAATATGCTTGTTTCCCAAGAAGAATCGGATCGTTGGCAACATACGCTTCATTGGTCCACTTATATAAAGATGTAATGCCGAAAATAACTGGAAGAAAAAACAGTGCCCAGACCCAGAGTTTAGATACAAACGCTTCAGGAATTCTACGAATGACGGTCCCCCAGGAGGATTTGGTCACATGGTGGATCATCAGTAAAACCAACGATGCGAGGGCAATACTCGAAAAGAAAGTAAAGCTCGTGAGATAGGAGAAAAAGAATTGTTTACTATCCAGGAAAAAACCGACAAAACTGGCAATCAGGCCAACAACCCCGATACCTATGAAAGTTTTGGTTGCATCCAAATGTTCCGGGAGTGATACGCTGTCGGTAAGTTTTGGGCTGTGTGAATCCATGATTCTGTATTCTCAGTATTAATTTTCAGAATGAGTTTTTATAAACTCGATCAGTGAATTGACCTCACCATCCGTGAGATAATCATAGGCTGGCATCGCATTGATATAGCCTTTTGAAATTTTTGCAGCGGGCATGGTTATAGATTCATACAGATAATCCTCGTCTGCCATTGCAGTGGTTCCATCTTCAAACTCACGTGTGCTACCAAATAGATTTTGAAATGAAGGACCAACTAAAACACGGCCATCCACGGAGTGACAGGTCTGACATGCATACATCGTGTAGAGTCCTTCGCCTCTGCTTGCCGAAACCTCTTCGACCGGTTGACTCGCAGCTCTCGCTGCAGCAAGAGCTTCCGCTTCTTCTTTCGCAATACGGAACTCCTCTTTCAGGGACGCAAGGTCTACATCATATTGTTGCATCTCATCTTCAGGTACATTCTGGCTCTGCTGCAACGCGCGTACGTATGCAACGATGGCCCATCGATCTTCTACGGGTATTTGAGTTGCGTAGGATGGCATATTTCTGACTCCGTTCGCAATTGCAGAGTAGATCTCTCCATCAGGTAATCCGCGTATCCGATCACTATGAAAGGTTGGTGCAGGGACGTAGCCATATTGCCCGGTCATAATGATGCCCCGACCATCCCCGGTACCCCCATGACAAACAGAACAGAAGATGTCATAACGGTCCTTGCCACGATATAAAAGGTCCCGCGTCCATTCCACAGGAGACTCCACCAGATAGTTTCCGGATTCATCCAATCCCTCAAAAAATCCAACATTATCACCGCGCATTTTCCCAAGAGCCACCGTTCCCTCAACGGGTGTACGCATGGCGCGCCCATCCGCAAAAAAAGTATTCTCCTCTTGAGCATTAAAACGATCCTGGAACGCCATGTTTTGCTGTGGCATGATCGGTGGTTTCTCGGATTTCATTCCGCGACAAGAGCTTAATGCAAGCAACGCGAACACTACAAGTAGTAAATTGGATAGCCTGGATCTCATTAGTAATTGGATTTCGTTCAAATTCTTTGTCTGTCTGACTTTTCGTTTCAGTCCGGATAGATCTCCTCTATATTTTCCGCACCGTGGTCTTCCAATAGTTTTTGCACCTCAGTGCGGTCAAATTTTGGATCCTCCGACTCAATACAGATAAAAAAACCATTATCGGTCGCTTTTTTAAAGTTTTCCGAGTTGAAAAGGGGATGGTTCAGTCTTGGTAGACCATTCAGGAAAAACATGCCAAAAACGGCGCCAAAAGCAGATAATAGGACTGTGAGCTCGAATAGAATCGGCACCCAGGCAGGGATGTTCATGAAAGGTTTGCCACTGATATTCAGCGGATAATCTGCAACTGACATAAAATAGATCATCGAAAAACCACCGATGAGGCCCGCAATCCCATGTCCCAGGACGATCCATCCCAACTTGGATTTTTTTAGACTCATCGCTTTATCCATGCCATGGATTGGGAATGGGCTGAACGTGTCAAATTTTCGATATCCACCACGCTCCACGGCAGATGCGATATCGATCAGCTTTTTAGGATTCTTGACTTCGGCCAAGATACCATATAAAGATTTAGATTCAGTAGACATACTCTGTTCGTTTAGTAGGATCGTTTGGGTTCTGGAATGATCTCTTCATGAGGCGCGTATTCCCCCTCATCATTATAATTGTGTGGATCTGCCTGTGGCATAGCCCCCTTCAATTCAGCAACAGCAATCATGGGTAAGAACCTCAAAAATAGGAGAAAGAAGGTGCCAAAAAGACCAAACGTGCCAAGGTAGGTAAGCATATCCCACATGGTTGGAGAATAGTATCCCCAGGACGATGGAAGAAAATCAGTGGAGAGAGATGTGACAGTGATCACAAAGCGTTCGAACCACATTCCAATATTTACAACGATAGAGATAAAGAATGTGAAACCAACGTGCCTTCGTAGTTTCTTGGACCAGAAAAATTGAGGTGAAAGTACGTTACATGTAATCATGATCCAGTATGCCCAAGCATAGGGCCCTGTTGCCCTGAGGATAAAGATCGCCTTCTCATACTCAACTTGGCCATACCAGGCGATAAAGAATTCCATGAGGTAAGCAAATCCAACCATAGACCCAGTGACAAGTATGATGATATTCATCTTCTCAATGTGATCGTCCGTCATGATCTCTTCCAACCCGTAGATCTTTCGTACAATAATCATGAGTGTTAATACCATCGCAAATCCGGAAAACACAGCACCCGCAACAAAGTAGGGGGGGAAAATGGTGGTGTGCCATCCAGGGATCACAGAAACAGCAAAGTCAAATGAAACGATGGTATGAACTGAAAGAACCAGTGGGGTCGCCAATCCTGCCAAAATCATGTATGCTTTTTCGTAGTTCCACCAGTGTCGGTTACTGCCTCTCCACCCTAAAGCTGCAATACCATATGCGATCTTCCCAAATTTACTCTTGATGCGATCGCGCAGGGTTGCAAAATCGGGCACAAGTCCCACATACCAAAAGAGGAAAGAAACAGTAAGGTAGGTGGAGATGGCAAACACATCCCACAGCAATGGGCTATTAAAATTGGGCCACATCGCCATGGAATTGGGCACCGGGAAAACCCAGTAGATTACCCAAATCCGTCCAACGTGAATGGCAGGGAAGATTCCAGCACACATCACAGCAAAGATAGTCATCGCCTCTGCAAACCGGTTAATAGCGGTTCTCCAGTTTTGACGAAACAGAAACAAAATAGCTGAGATCAGAGTCCCCGCGTGTCCAATCCCAACCCACCACACAAAGTTGATAATGGCCCATCCCCAATTTACAGTAGAGTTTAGACCCCAAATTCCGGTTCCTTGCCAAATCAGATATCCGATCGACGCAAGAAGCACAAACAGTAGCAGATTGGAGATACCAAACACTATGTACCATGCTTTGGGAGTCGGACGCAGGTTAATGTCTGTTACCAGCCTTGTAATACTGCCAAAATCGTGGTTTCCCTTAACCAGCGCTGGTTCAGGAACGTATTCGTACGTTTTACTCATAATTTGTTACTCAACTTATTTTTTAAACACCAGGGTAGTTGCCCGTAAAACAATTATTCACAAACAACGGTAGTTTCTGCACTAATATATCATGTAAAACTGCTGTTTGTGATCACTTTGGCTATCCGTTGGGGTGTGTTAGTTTTGCCAGGTACGATGTTCTTGGCCGTACATTAAGCTCTTCCAGCATTACGTAGTTCCGCTCATTCATTTTATCCTGTGCTACCTTACTCTGCCGGTCTGTCAAGTCCCCGAAACTAATCGCATTTGCCGGACAGGCCTGCTGGCAGGCAGTCTGCACCGCTCCATCCACCGGTTTCCGCGAACCTGTAGCGAGCCTCGATGCACTTTTCGCGCGGTTCACTCTTTGAACACAATAGGTGCATTTTTCCATTACTCCCCGGAATCGTACCGTCACATCGGGGTTCATCGCCATTTGAATAATTTCAGGGTCATCCCCGGTGGTTAGATACTCTTTCGCATAGTTAAAGAAATTGAACCGACGAACCTTAAACGGACAGTTGTTAGCACAATATCTCGTTCCGATACAGCGATTATAGGTCATCTGGTTCATTCCATCTTCACTGTGTACCGTAGCCGCAACCGGACAGACCTGCTCACAGGGTGCAAGCTCACAATGCATGCAGGGAACAGGCTGATGATATACCGTTGGATTATCCTCATCCCCTTCATAATACCTGTCAGTTCGGATCCAATGCATGATCCTTCTTCTGGCCACCTCCCGCTTTCCAATTACAGGAATATTGTTCTCCGCCTGGCATGCAATGGTACAAACCCCGCAACCGAAACAGGCATTCAGGTCGATCGCCATACCCCATTGAGGCTGGTCGTCGGATCCATACGTCTCTGTAAAGAGTGATATCGGGCCTTTGTCGTCTCCCTCCGCTTTTGCCTCTTTGATGCCGGGAACTTCATATCCATGCACCGATTTATAAGTGGCGAAATCCGGCTTCTTACGATACTCATCCAGCGTTGCTGTTCGTATCATATCCCGTCCTTCCAAAGAGTGGTGGTCCTGAACACAAGCTACATCGTATGTTCGCCCTGCATTCACTACTGTTCCTGGCTGATAATCAAGCGCCTCGGTCGTTCGAAGCGGATACACATTCACTCCAACACCATCAGCAACTCGTCCGGTTTGCGTTCTTCCATACCCAGTGTAAAGTGTGATGGAATCATCAGCGTGCCCCGGCTCGGGCCATGCAGGAATATCCAATGATCCTGTTTCAGTTGTAATTGTTACCACAGGAACAGCATCAGAATTGAACTTCCGCGTATCCCGAATACCCAATTTTCTCGCGGTAGCAGGGCTCATGAGAGCGACATTATCCCACGTAATTTTGGTCATGGGGTCCGGAAGCTCCATAAGCCATCCAATATTGGCAAAGCGACCATCAAACAATTTCGGATCCGCTTTGATTACAATTTCCATTCCCAGTTTTTTATCCTGGCCAAACCCGGACACCGAACTCTGAAAGTTGCCGGTAAGGCGAACATTTGCAGCTGGAAAACCATCCCCCTCTGACAGACCATCGTGGAGTACTTTTTCCCATGATCGTTCGAACGGAGCCGAAACTTGTGAACGCCAGGTCTCTTTCACGAGGTCATGGCCATTACCTTTCACACCGTTTGTCAATATATGTAGAAATTCAATCTCGCTAACACCATCAAACAATGGCAAGATTTGCGGTTGAATCACCGATGCAATTCCCGTGTAGGAGAGTCCGTCACCCCAGGATTCTAGATAGTGAGCACGGTTTACATGCCAGGAGCAAGCCCTTGAGGTCTCATCCACATAATTGGAGAGGTGAATGGTGGTTCCAGCACCCCGAAGTGCCTCAGAAAAGTTGAGATCGGACGGGGCAGTGAACGCAGGATTCCCTCCGACAAGTACAACCGTGTCATACTCTCCGTTGCGCATTGCATCTGTGGCAGATTTCAAACCTTCTGGCCCAGCCTCATCATCCAAATGAGGAACACGATGATATGTTACGGTTGTACCAATAGCTCCAAGTGCTGCATTCATTGCGGCCACAGTCGCATGAGCCTCCGGGGAGAGATCGCGCCCAGCGGTAAGCAGACTATTGGACCTATTCTCCAAAAGGTCTGCCGCAATTTTCTGTACCCACTCATGATCGGTAAATGCGTTTTGCACTCCGGAATATGCACTCAGACCACGCAACTGACCTGAAAGAGCTGCAGCAACGGCACCCATAAACGCTTCTATTTCGGATCGCTTCAATCGGATACGATGGTCCGCATACCCCCCGGTTACCGAGTAGTTGCTTTCGATCACATAAACTCGGGACATATCGTCTTCCGTAGAGCGAACTTTACGCCGTGCAGTGATTTTGCCAGCATTCTCAACACTATTCTTATGCTCTGCAGGGTTCATAAAGTCGTCCCCAAAAGACACAACTCTGTCTGCCTTGTCAAAATGCATCACCGGGCGAAGTTTGCTTCCAAACGCAATTCTGCTTCCCTCCAGAACATTATACTCACCAAATGCCTCGTATGTGATCCAAGTAGAGTTCCGAAATCGTCTTGCAAACCGGTCTTTCAATCGACGATATGTGGGTGAGGAGTTTGATTCACTCAAAACAAGGATCGATCTACCTGTATCTGAAAAGTGCTCTGCGGCAAACGCTTCAAATTGCGCCATGTCAGACTTTTGCCCGTTCAGTCTAGGGGATCGGGACCGGTCCGGATCGTACATTTCCAAAACAGAGGCCTGATGATAGATTGAAGTCCGACCGCCACTTGCCGGATGTGCCTCGTTTCCCTCCACTTTAGTCGGTCTGCCCTCATTATTTTCTACCACAAGTCCGGTTACCGTATCTTGAAACGGCATTGAGGTTGCATAATAGTTTGGAACACCAATAATTAGATCTTCAGGCTGCTTCGTGTAAGGAATCACTTTTTGCATTGGTTTTCGGCATGATGCAAAACCTGCAAGGGCGATGGACGCTCCCATGACCCGCAAGAAACTTCTTCGGGACACCTGATCTGTCATTTCCGTCGCATCTTCCGGAAACTCTCTCTCAACAAATTTTTGATACTCCCGGTTCTGAGCAAGCTCATTCAGGCTTTTCCAGTAGGTTGTTTCGTTTTGTGATTCAGCCATACGATTTCGAATCTGCTTTACGTAATTTTAAGAAAGTGAAGGTATAAACTATGCAATATTGATGCTTGATGAGTCAAAAATCGGGTTTTGCCGTTCTCGTCATTCAACAAGTTTGTCAATACATGAATCATTCAAGTGGTTAGTAGTGACATGCCTGGCAATAGACAGGCGCATCAATATTTTGTTTTGCAACCAATTGCAGCCCCAGTTCAATCTGGTTTTCAGCAACATATCCCATGGTTGTCACCTCCTCAACCGGGCGAACATATTTTTCCGGTTCACGATGGCAGTCCAAACACCAGCCCATACTTAGCGGCTCAGCCTGATAAACAACCTCCATTCGGTCAATGCGTCCATGGCAGGACTCACAGCCAACACCAACGTTCACATGAGCTGCGTGATTGAAATAGGCATAATCAGGCAGCATATGGACTTTATACCATTCGATCGGCTCACCTGATTCCCAACTTTCACGAACAAGAGCCAACTTTTCGCTGTCTGTCTTAATTTGATTGTGACAGTTCATACAGGTCTGCGTTGCAGGAATGTTGGCATGTCGCGAATCATATACCTGTGTATGGCAATATTGGCAGTCCATTCCCAACTTGCCTACATGAATCTGGTGACTGAAAGGAACAGGTTGTTCCGGCATGTACCCAACTTGAGTGAATTCAGGAGAGAAGAAGTACCAAACTGTAAAAACAATCGTATTTACAAGCACAATCGATCCAACCAGTAAACGTCTTGGCACTTGATTGGCCCATTCAGGAAAAAGCTGTGACATAGGTAGTTACATCGTTAAATTTTTGACAAGCTATCTGAAGACCTGTCCGGAAAATCTGATCAAAAATACGAAATCTGAAAATGTGGATGGATTTGAAACATATTCAACGAACAATTTAAACTCATTCTAAATTAATGAGCATGCTTTCATTCCAAAAATCTTCTTGACTCTCAAGATAGGGGAGTCTGTAAATAATTGCATAATAAATTCGGTTTTTTTCGAACAAATTCCCGTCCGACATTCAGAACGTTTATCTTTCCCGGCGTGTTTTCGTTTTCGTACTTTTTCGACAAAAACAAAAGAATACAGGAATAACACACTTCACCTATGAACAAAGATATTGCAGATCAAATCACCGTTCAATTTTTGAAAGAGATTAGTGTCCCAAAAGCAATCTTGCTCATCCTCACGATCAGTACACTGGCATTTCTCTTTCTTATTTGGCTTCTCTACTTCAAGGAAGGCGCTGAAACCACAGCCACCTGGGTCGATCAGCTTCCCGCGCTGAATGCTCTGCTGAACAGCACAAGCACCGTTCTCATTCTAAGCGGATACGTAGCAATCCGGCAGAAAAACTACATCCGCCACATGAAACTGATGCTTACAGCCTTTATTACCTCCTCTCTGTTCTTGGTCAGCTATCTGGTATATCACAACTTTGTTGGCCATACTCCATTCCCTGGACAGGGATGGATTCGGCCGGTGTATTTTACCATTCTGATTTCTCACATCATTCTCTCAGCAAGCGTAGTTCCTCTTGTGCTAACCAGTTACTACTACGCGTTTTCCGGACAATTCAGCACCCATCGGAAAGTATCGAAGTGGACATTTCCCATCTGGCTGTATGTTTCAGTCACCGGCGTCATGATCTTCTTCATTCTTAATGCCTACGTATCATAAAATACCTGCTTATTGTAACACACTTACGTAATCCTAACACGCCTGCATATCCCGGGAGACAGTATCACAGCAACAATCAACCCCACACCTTCTCTCCAGGTTCTGCGATCACCACCCGCGTATCACAATACTCTTCCGTAAACTCACGGAACTCGTCTGGGTCTCCCGTCAGCACCGGAAATGTTCCATAATGCATCGGAATGGCCACCTCTGCCCCCAGCATCTCCACACATAATGCAGCCTCCTGAGGCCCCATTGTATAGGTATCTCCAATCGGCACAGCCACCACAGTGGGTTCATACAGCTCACCGTACAACTCCAGATCTGCAAAAATATTGGTATCTCCCATGTGGTAAAAACAGATATCCTCGTCAAAAGAGATCACCAGCCCGCCTGCTTCCCCCGCATACTCACCGCCAAACGAAGAGCTGTGATTCGCACTCACAAGCGTTACCGAAAAATCATCGAAATGCACCGTTCCGCCCTTGTTAAATTCTACAGCCTGATCCGCCGGTAGTCCATGCTTTTTCAAAAGACCGCACAACTCCACCTGTGCGACTACTTTACAGCCAGTCTCTTTTGCAATCTCCAGTGTATCCCCCACATGATCCTCATGCCCGTGCGTCAGCAAAATAAAATCCGCTTGACCGGGATGTTTATCCTCTTCACGTGCAGCGGGGTTTTGACTCAGAAACGGATCCACATAGATCACATGGCCGTTCGGTGAAGTAAGACGGAAGGCTGAGTGCCCAAGCCACCAGATTTGTACTTGATTTTCCATAGGTTTCGTTGGTTTTTCGTTCATATTTACGGCATGTTCTTGGGAATGTATGGAAAACGGGTTGATGAGAAAACAGGATCGCTCACGAATCTCAGTGATTTCCTGCGTTTCATTCGACGGTAGAGTTTGCTACTTTCTTTGAAAGGAAATTTTCAAGCACAATCCCCCCATCATGGCAGAACGCATTCATCTCCATCCTGTTGCTCCCAAACCCAAGCAGATCTTTGTACTGGCCGACCACCTCGCCGAAGGATCCGTGCTGATGATCCCCACCGACAGTCAGTATGCACTTGTTTGCGATTATCAGAATAAAAAAGGGATGGACCGGATTCGCGCCATCCGCAGGATGGACAAAAACGACCATCTCACAGTGATGTGTCACAGCTTGGAGCATGCTTCTGTCTTCGCCGTTCTGAATGATACGGCCTTCAAACTGATCCGTCGCCTTATCCCGGGTCCCTATACCTTTATATTGCCGGCAACCCGGGAGGTGCCACGCCTGCTAATGCATCCCAAAAAACGGACTGTTGGTATTCGCGTGCCCGATGATGCAGTTTGTCGCAAAATGACGGAAGCACTTGGCAGACCGGTTCTGGCAATCACGGCAAAATTACCGGATGTAGAGTTTGGCAGCCCAGACTCCCCTGACCGCGAAATGTATCTAAGCCGGTTTGACCGGCTGGTGGATCTTATAGCAGACACAGAGCAACCCCTGCAGGCGATGGAAACTACCATGTTGGATCTCACCGGTGATACTCCTGTACTGATGCGAGAGGGACTTGGCATGGAGAAGCTTACTGAGATCCTTGCCCTGGAGGGGCTGGAACTCACATAGCAACTCATATAGCAACTCACGCAGCAGGGTTTGTAGTTGCCCGTATTTCTGTTCATCATCTCTTTACTCGTTAAAAAAAAGCATCTCGTCTACCTCCTGGACCAGTCGCCAGATCAGGGTATTGGTGTCAAACACCAGATGAAAGTATCGCTGTTCCTGTGTCAAAATCACATAGTGATAATGTTCTCCTTTCCCCACTTTTTGCCGGTGCATCTGACGGATGTGATGTACCTTGTGAACATCCCCTTTCTGTGTTTCAAATCGGTACGGGGTGATATGATATGCCAGGTGATCGGATGGAAATCCGCGGAATACGGTGAGTACATGTACGGGGGGGTAGTTCTCTTCATTCATTTTCTTTATTCATGATGTATGCGGGAAAAAGTTTTCTCTATTTTACACATAAATTGCACATATATCAAGAGCTTCTCCCATTGCCCTAAAAATATATGTGTGATATATGTAAAAGAGTGTTATTTTTGATGTATGGATCCGCGCAAACGAAAACCTTATCACACGGAAGAGGACGTACATCGCATTACGCTGTACAGTACGGTGGCGCGCGACCATCAGCATATGAGCCTTCGCCGGCGCCTCTACCTGCATCTGGATATGAACTGTTTCTACGCCCAGGTAGAGCAACGGGCTTACAATCTGTACGGGCTTCCGGTGGCGATGGGAGGGTGGAGGAAGCCAGATGGGACCCCGCGAGGAATTGTGGCAACAGCAAGTTATGAGGCGCGGTCTCTGGGTATTAAAACGGCTATGAGCGCATTCGAAGCGGCATCCATCTGCCCCTATCTGGTGTTTCTGCAGATCGATTACGACAAATACAAAGGAATTAGCAGGGCGCTTCAGACGATTATGGATCATTATTCACCGGAGGTAGAACGCTACTCTATGGACGAGTACTTCATGGATGTCACGTTCCTGCTCCAGCGGGGCCGCAGGGAGATGGAGGATTATATAAAACGTCTGAAAGGGGAGATCTACCGAAAGCTTGGACTGGTCGCTTCGGTGGGGATTGCAACGAGTAAAACATATGCCAAGCTGGCCTCTGATCTTCGTAAGCCAAACGGAATGATGATCCTTTTGACACCAGATGATGCGGCGGAGCATCTTTTCTCGCTTCCGTTGGATGAGGTTTGGGGAATTGGGTCGAGACGCTACCGAAAGTTGTTGCAAAGGGGAGTGCGAACGATCGGAGATGCCCACAAGACAGGACCCGGTGTTTTCCGAAAACTTTTCGGGGCGATGCAAGGGCAATTATTCTTCGAAATTGTAACCGGGCGGGATCGGGCACGGATTCTGGACCATGAGCATCACATTCCCGAAGAGGTAAGTTATATGCATACGTTCAGCGATTGGACGGTGGACCTTCCGCAAGTAAAAGGGGAGATTGTGAAGGCTGTCCGGCAGGTTTGTTATCGTCTCCGGGGCTACGACCGAAAGGCCAGGCAATGGGGATGCCATATCCGGTACCAGGGAGAGGTTCGGCGCGGATTTTCTTTTGCATTCGCGACACCGGGATTTACTAATCTGGATGACTATGTACTGCGCGCGTGCCTTCCCATTGCCATGCAACGGACCGAATCGGCGGTGCGGCAGGGAGAGAAGATTCGGGGGGTAGGTCTGCATACAATTGAGATGCAGGAGATCCATCAAAAAGAGATCTTTTTTACGGAAGATGAGGGGATGAAAATGCTTTACATGGCGACAGATTGTGTCAACAATACATACGGACGGGATACGATTCTCAAGGCTTCACTCAAGGAGGATGTGCCCGGCAAAACCCATTTTGTAAGCCGGAATTAAAGGGGGGGAGAAGTCCAGAAAAATAGGGTAAAAAAAATCCGGTCTGAATTTTTATCAGACCGGATAGTACCGCGTACGGGATTTGAACCCGTGTTACCGCCGTGAAAGGGCGGCGTCCTAACCCCTAGACGAACGCGGCGAATGATTGATGGGAGCCCGATGGGGATTGAACCCACGGCCTCCAGGGCCACAACCTGGCGCTCTAACCGACTGAGCTACGGGCTCCATCAAGAAATGTTTCCGGAAAAGGCATTCGTGAAATGCTTCGTTCTGAGAATGAGACTTTTCAACGAAACGTTGCAAAAACAAAGTCGGCTGTTGCCGATCGATTCCGATTGCCGATCGATTCCGATGAAGTACCGCGTACGGGATTTGAACCCGTGTTACCGCCGTGAAAGGGCGGCGTCCTAACCCCTAGACGAACGCGGCAGGAAGATCTGTCTGCAAATTGCAACAAGTCCGAGGCGACAAGCGGATTCGAACCGCTGTACGAGGTTTTGCAGACCTCTGCCTAACCACTCGGCCATGTCGCCTTATTCAGTATTTCAAATTCGATATTTGAAAAATTCAAATAGACTCCAAAGATAAGATGTTCCTGTGACATTTTGCAACGTAAACTGAAAAATAATTCTTTGAATTCCATGAATTTGCCCTAACTTGCAGATAAGTTTGTAACTGAAGGTATTGACATTGAGGGTTCCCCCTGCCTATCTTTGAAATCTTGAAAAAATGGTCCGGTAGTTCAGTTGGTTAGAACGCCTGCCTGTCACGCAGGAGGTCGCGAGTTCGAGTCTCGTCCGGATCGCCAAAAGCTGATGTTGCATTTGCAGTGTCAGCTTTTTTTATTTCGTGCATATGCAAGGGTATGTTCCAATACAGGGGCATTTTTGATCCCAGTTCCTAAAGCAGTCAATTTGTCTCTTACAGATCTAATTCATCTGTCATGCAGTGTCGCGCAAAATTGAAAAAATCATGCCAATGTGTGTTGCATTTGGGCATCTTCAACGATACTTTCTGAAAGAGTTAACAGCCTTGGTCATTCACTCAGAGATCGTATTATGTCTGATATGTACTGTGTCTGATATCTGGTGCACGAGCTCAGATCCGAAACCAGGATAAATTATTTTGCAAGAAACGTTGATCGGAACCGTTACTGAATTAATTTAAAATCGCATCAAAGAGGATATTACGCCATATGGAGGGAAATTTTTCCAGCAAAGTCAGAGACGTTATTCAGTTTAGTCGTGAAGAAGCAATACGTCTGAATCATGATTACATCGGTACCGAACACTTGATCCTTGGGATTGTTCGCCTCGGCGATGGGGTAGCTGTCCGAATTTTAAAAAATTTGGAATGCGATCTGTCCAAACTTAAAAAAACGATCGAGGACACCGTACGCGGAACAGGTGGCAATGTAACGGTTGGTAACATACCTCTCACAAAACAGGCGGAGAAAGTACTCAGAATTACCTACCTCGAAGCCAAATTATACAAGAGTGAAACGATCGGTACCGAGCATCTTTTGCTCTCCTTGTTGCGAGATGAAGAGAATATTGCCGCTCAGATTTTACACCAGTACAATGTATCGTACGATGCAGTACGGGAAGAACTTGATATGATTATTTCCGGCAGCACAAGAACGGACAACATCCGCGAGATTAAATCCGACATTGGTGACACGCCATCCTCCCGAAGCTCAAAAGGGAGCAGTTCCGAAACCAAAAAAGAAAAATCAAAAACACCAGTTCTCGATACGTTTGGAAGGGATCTCACGCAGCTGGCCGAAGAGGATCGTCTGGATCCGATCATCGGCCGTGAAAAAGAGATCGAGCGAGTTGCCCAGGTTCTAAGTCGCCGGAAAAAGAACAACCCTGTACTGATTGGCGAGCCAGGTGTGGGAAAAACAGCGATTGCAGAAGGTCTTGCTTCACGAATCATAGAGAAGAAGGTGTCCAGAGTTCTGTTTGATAAGAGAGTTATTGCACTTGATCTGGCAGCGTTGGTTGCAGGTACAAAATACAGGGGGCAGTTCGAAGAGCGAATGAAAGCGGTAATGACCGAGTTGGAAAAAACCGACAATGTCATTCTATTTATTGATGAACTTCATACCATCGTGGGAGCTGGGGGCGCAAGTGGATCCCTCGATGCCTCTAACATGCTCAAGCCAGCGCTTGCCCGAGGTGAAATTCAGGCTATCGGTGCCACCACACTCAATGAATACCGTCAGTTTATTGAAAAAGACGGAGCTCTCGAACGGCGGTTCCAAAAAATCATGGTGGATCCGACCTCTCCGGAAGAGACACTCGAAATTTTGGAGCAGATTAAAAACAAGTATGAAAAGCATCACAGCGTTAAGTACTCCGAAGATGCCATTCAAGCTTGTGTGAGCCTCACGGACCGTTATGTTACCGATCATTTTCTCCCGGACAAAGCGATAGATGCGCTAGACGAAGCAGGAGCGCGGGTGCACCTCTCGAACATCTCCGTTCCGGAATCAATTCTTGAGCTCGAGGAGCAGATTGAAAAGATCGGTGCCGAGAAAAACACGATGGTAAAAAAACAGCGGTTCGAAGAGGCTGCCCGTCTGCGCGACAATGAAAAACGCCTCATACAAGAACTTGAGCATTCGCAGCAGGAATGGGAAAAAGAATCGGAAAAGATCGTTTTTGATGTCACTGCAGATGATGTTGCTGAAGTTGTAGCTATGATGAGTGGTGTCCCGGTAAACAAAATCAGCCAGAAAGAGGGGCAGAAACTGCTAAAAATGAAAGAGGAGCTGAACAAAAAAATCATTGGTCAGTCCGAAGCGATCGAAAAACTAACACGTGCGATCCAGCGCACACGAGCCGGACTAAAAGACCCGTCTCGCCCGATCGGTTCCTTCATCTTTCTTGGCCCAACCGGAGTTGGAAAAACAGAGATGGCCAAAGTTCTTGCCAAATATCTTTTCGACAAAGAGGAAGCACTCATTCGAATAGATATGAGCGAATACATGGAGAAATTTAGTGTTTCACGCCTGGTAGGAGCACCTCCCGGATATGTTGGGTACGAAGAGGGTGGTATTCTTACCGAAAAAGTCCGGAGGAAACCTTACAGTGTGATTCTTCTGGATGAGATTGAGAAAGCACACCCCGATGTCTTTAACATTTTACTTCAGGTTCTCGATGATGGTGTACTCACGGATAGCCTTGGCCGGAAAGTGGATTTTAGAAATACCATTATGATAATGACGTCCAATATCGGTGCCCGTGATATTCGAAATATGGGCAAAGGAATTGGATTCTCCTCATCAGATGCAGACTTCGACTATGCCAAAATGAAGTCTACCATACAGGAGGCACTCAAAAAAGTATTCAATCCGGAATTTCTCAATCGAATTGATGATGTTCTCACATTCAAACCATTGGCCAAAGAGGATATCCATCAAATCATCGAACTTATCGCTTCCGACCTCTTTAAGCGGGTCTCTGAGATCGGTTATCAAATTGAAGTTACCAAGGGGGCACTTGATTTTATTGCCGAGCGAGGGTTTGATCAAAAGTACGGGGCGCGTCCACTGCGAAGAGCTATCCAGAAATATATCGAGGACCCTGTTGCAGAGGAGATTCTGGGGCAGGATCACCCGGAAGGATCGACCATAAAAATCAAAATGAACCGATCCAGAGATGGACTTACCTTCGACTGGGTAGATGCAGAACCTTCTGAAAAAGCTGTTGATTCTGCAGCCCCTGGAGAGGAAGCTAAGGAAGCAAACGCAAATTCCTGAACAGCAATATAAGCCGTTTTATAAATTCTGCTAAAAAGTAGGGCGAAGCGTCACCGGTATTCCCATGCCATGTAGCACAAAAAAGCTACCATCTCTCTCTGAAAATGGTTCGAAATAGGGGGCTACTTTGGTCCGCAATAGATTCCTGTTCAAGGGTTCTCTTGCAATCTTTCGCTGTACCACATCCACTGCAACAAATTCAACGTTTGTTACACGATCCCCCTCCAGATCTCCGGTGCACAGTAAAATCCATCCATCTTCAGGGAAAAAACTGGCGGTCAAAATCGTTTTGCGCACAGAACTGCTACCAATTCGGTTCCAGGAATCTACATCATAAACAGCTGCTCGCGACCCTGAATACGCAAACACCTGATCACTTTCCGCGAGAAAGGATGCTCGAGTAGCCTCAAAATCAAGCTTTTTTTCAAACAGAAGATTGCCAAAACGGTCAAATACAATCACCTTCGAGTCTTCGCCCTCTTTCCCCGCCGTAATCGTGATAAACGATCCGGATCGACTCACATCAACATAATAAATTTGCTCGTCAGGCATACCGTAAAACGACGACAGTGAACCCGATGCACGATTCAGTAGTGCTGCTCGGGAAGAAAATGAGCCATTGGCTCTTCGGATGGATGGATTATAGATCACCACAGTTTCGCCCGCAGGATCGGAAGCAAGCTCCGAAAACGCCTCCCCATCTCTGCTTCCGGACGCATTCGACACGGGGAAAAGCAATTTTCCACCCGCATCATAAAACATAAAATTCGACACATTCTCCCGAACCACCGAACGACCGTCGTCCCAGGTATAAATCTCAAGGCTTGGATCCTCTCCGTAAAATGGATGTACCGATGCCGACAACAGATTTCCATCATCATCCAGTATGATGTGTTCTATCGATTCATCCACCCTCAATAGCCCTATTTTGGCTCTATTTCTGGAAAGTCGAACAACTTTTACATTGCTATATATCGGATTGGATAACGGAGCGCCGTAAAAATCTTCCCGTTCCAGATAAAAACTACGATCCCTACCCGTGGCAATTGTGTACTGGTTTTGGGTTGATTCGGATCCATCTGTGCTAATTCGAATACTTTGTGCGAGCATTGGGGAGTGCATCGGAACAACAAAACTCAGTAGAGACGCAAAAAGTAGAAATACAGAAAACTTTGTTAAGAATCTCTGAATGCAAATGGTATGGATGCGAGTCGCCAAGGAATGGAACATAGTGGGATATGTGATGAATGTTGATCCGTTCTGTAAATGATCGTTCGGATGAATCCAAAACGGAGCAGGAAGAAAAAGAAATCGTGGTTCAAAAGGAACGGAAAATTCCTCTTAATTGCATCTTAATTCCGCTTTTATAGAAGGTTCATACAAGAATGGATTGAAGGGAAGGGGCGACTTTGCCA
>PZPG01000069.1:8852-11255 GCA_003045995.1 Bacteroidota bacterium | reverse complement strand
GTTAGCACTTCAAACATGGCATGTACATCACAGCAAAAAGTATCAAACCGCCCCGCAGAATCCAAACTCAAACGAACAGAAACAAAAACTACTTGATGAGCATCATTTTGCGCACTTCCACGTAGTCGCCGGCGATGAGGCGGTAGAGGTAAGTGCCGCTGGCAAAGCGGGAGGCGTCGAAGCGTACTTCGTAGCGGCCCGTGGTCTGTGTACCGTCGACCAGCAGGGCGACCCGCCGGCCCAGAATGTCGTACACCTCCAGGCGTACGTCGGCCCGCTGTGGTAGCTCGTACCGGATGGTTGTAGCCGGGTTGAACGGATTCGGGTAGTTCTGTCCAAGACTGAACTCCTGCGGCAGCTCGGCCAGCGTCTCCTCCAGGCTTAGTACCCGCGCACTCACCTCACGGCCATAGCTGTCGCGTACCTCTGCACGGCGCAGCGCCAGCATCGACCCGTCGCCACCGGCAATCGTCAGGTAGAGCAGCGTCGCCTGCTCGTGTACCGGCATCGATTCACCCACCGTGGCCAGGTCGATCACCGTGAGCGAGTCGTTGCGCATATGGGCAGCAAACCCACCCTCGCCGGCAAACACCCCGGCACGCTCGACACTCTGCAGCGTCATGCCCGACGGCAGATCCAGCGCCAGGTGCACCGCACGCAGACCCTCCGCCACACCGTCCACCAGCACCGGATAACGGTACAGGGCGGTGCCGGTCGTGCCAGTGCCGGACGAACTACCCAAGCCAGTGTTCGCTCCGGTCGTGCCATTCACGCCTGCACCAACCACACCTCCGATGATCTCCTGCGGTACGCCTAGCTTCACCGCCAGCGGATCACGCTCTTCGGACGACGATCTCTGATTCATCGTTGGTTGGGCCTGTTGATTGGCCGTCCGGCTCAGCGACAACGTGTAGCCCGTGGCGAACGTCACCAGGTCGCGGAAGCTGATCTGACCGTCCGACACCGGCAGTGCGTAGTAGCTCGTCACACCCGACGAGCCAATGTCGTACTTCAACCGGTAGCCCGCATCCCCCGAACTCGTAAAGTACGCCGCCGCAAAACCCGTCAGATCCGAGAAGTCCACCTTCGTGTCCGGTACACCCGAGGCTCCCGGGGAGCTCGTGTCACCCGGGTAGAACAGCACCTCTCCCGTGTTGCTTTCCGCCTCCAGGAACAGGGCCAGATCCGCATTGATGCCCGCCTGATTGTACTCATCAAACACATTCAGCTCATACGCATGCACTTTCACATCGCCATACCCCGCGCCCGCAAGCACAAAGTTCAGTGTAAACAGCGAGTCCGTGTTGGCGTACAGCGCCACGTTGCCCCCAAGGTTCGCTACATCCACCCGTACACGGCCCGTCACCGACCCGTCGGAACCCGTGCTGTCGGCCAGCTCCTGCATAAGGAAGCTGCCACCATTCTCCGTGTTCGTGAAGAACGTACCCTCCGTCACGCCCGTCAGATCCAGGACCGTCGCATCGTAGTAGACCGTCAGCGAGGCCGCCTGCATCCCCTGCGTGATGCCCGTCGACGGGATCACCGCAAAGTCCACCGCATGGTCCTCGTAGCTCCAGTCGCCGCTCTGCAGCGCCGAGCCATAGTCACCGCTCAGCGACGACGGCACCACACCCTGGCCCGCCACCGGTACATACACCGAGTCGGGGTTGGACGACTCGTGAGGAGATGCTGCAAATCGTAAAAGCACCTTACCCGTCGCCGTCGAGTCGATCGTATACACCGCGGTGTCCGGTGCACTCGTGTTACCAGCATCGTCGGTCACTGTTGCAGTTACATCGTACGCACCGTCGGTCAGCGCCTCACTCACGGTCGCCAACCAGTTGCCGTCATCATCGGTCACCGAACCCGTGTACGTGAACACCTGCGACGGATCACTCTGGCTGGTAAATGTAATTGTAACCGTTGCCCCTGTCGTTTCACTACTCGTTCCGCTCAGCGATGGTGTCGTATCGCTCACCACCAGCGACGTGTCGGCCAGCGCCAGCGTCGGTACCACCGTATCCTTAAACAATCGCACGCTGTCGGCCACCGACTCACTGCCCTCTGCCGAAATGCCCACCGCCGTTAACCACAGCGGTATATTATCGGCAAAATTACTCATGTCGTACGTCACCGAAAAACTGTCAGCCACAACTACCAGCATCTCCTCTTCCGCCACACCCGTGTCCGGCGTCAGCGTAATCCGTACACTGTCCGCACCCAATACCGTACCGTTGATCGCAAACGACGACTCATTGTCCGCATTCACATACACACTATCGGACGGCGTGGTTATCGAAATCGTTACCTCCGGTGCTGATTCATCCACATCGGTCACACTCACCACAACATCCACCGCCTCCGACGTATTGCCCTCGGCATCACTCGCCGTCACAGCCAGCG
>PZPG01000069.1:0-8752 GCA_003045995.1 Bacteroidota bacterium | reverse complement strand
ACATCCACCGCCTCCGACGTATTGCCCTCGGCATCACTCGCCGTCACAGCCAGCGTAAACGAGTTCGGCGTCGTTTCAAAGTCGTTCGAGGCCACCGCACCAGCACCCGCCGCCGTCAGCGTCAACGCCCCATCCGCCGCAATATCAAAGAACCCGTCATCGTTACCGGAAGCAATCGCATACGACGTCACACCCACCCCATCGGTCGCCACCACCGTGCCAATCGCATACCCCGACGCCTGGCCCTCCGCATACTCAAAGCTCTGCGACGCCGTCACCACCGGGGCCACCTCATCCACATCGGTCACGTTCACCACCACATCCACCGCCTCCGACGTATTGCCCTCGGCATCACTCGCCGTCACAGCCAGCGTAAACGAGTTCGGCGTCGTTTCAAAGTCGTTCGAGGCCACCGCACCAGCACCCGCCGCCGTCAGCGTCAACGCCCCATCCGCCGCAATATCAAAGAACCCGTCATCGTTACCGGAAGCAATCGCATACGACGTCACACCCACCCCATCGGTCGCCACCACCGTGCCAATCGCATACCCCGACGCCTGGCCCTCCGCATACTCAAAGCTCTGCGACGCCGTCACCACCGGGGCCGTACCATCCGTAACCGCCACATCTACCGTCGCCAAAATCCCACCTGGCAATTCATCCCCCGAAAAACGCGTCGCCCGAATCGTATGTACCCCATCCCCCACACTCGAATTCGAATAGGTAAAATCCACCGTTGCAGAACCCGCTACAACCGTCACCGTATCGGACGAAAATACCGCCGTCAAGTCTTCATCCAACGCCGCCAACACAAACCGGGTATCCGACGCCACCACAACCGAATCACCCCCCGAATCCACCACCGTCAATGTGAAATCCTCGCTCACCGACCCTGTCGCCACCGATCCAGACCCCGGCCCCGCCAACGTAATCGTGTGAGGAACCGCCGCCGACTGAATCTCCAACTCATCGGTCGTTGTATCCGACTCGCTCGTCCCCGTCGACGTCCGGCTCACCGTGGCGGCCACATCATACGTGCCACTTGCCAACGCCGTACTCACTGTAAACGACCAGCTCGTACCATTAATCACCAACCCATTATTCACATCATACGTCACACCATTCAATACCACCGATAACTGATCATCCCCCCCTCGCTCACCGCCCCATGTTCCCGTCACTACCGGCGTCGTATCATTTGTAGTCTGCGCATTCACAATCGGCTTTATTATCACATCCGAGCTCAAATCATCCAGACTCGACTTAATCACAACCCCCAAAGACTCCCAGGTCTGCGTTAGATCATCCACTTTATCATGCACCCCGCCAATATCTCCATTGGCCGTCTGCGACGTAGACGTAAACGTATACAAAGCGATCGCCGTCTGCCCACTAATCGTCTGCCCAAACGCATCAAATACAAAATCTTTCAAACTCTCCTCTGTAAACCCAAACTCAATCCACGTATCTGTTTCGCCATTCGTATCCAGATCGGTATCCCCAGCCGTTACACTATACGCTTCCACAAATGCATCCCGCGCAGTCAACTCCCTCTCGACACTGTCGTCATTCGACGAATTCTTCCAACCCGTCTCCGAGGGTGATAACCCCGACTCCGTAGGATCACTAATATGAAATTTCACCAACGGACCCTGGCTATTTTTCACATCTGCCTCCACAAACACATTCGCCAAGTCATCCCCGTCCGTATCCAGCCCTAGATAAAACGACGTCCCCAGCTTCCCGTTCGTATGAGCATTTCCCAGTCGTGCCCGAAAATAATACACCTTATCCGTTACCCCTCCCGTGAACTCAATCTCTGCCCTCTGCGTTTGAATCATCGGGTTCGACGCATTTCCCACCAGATCCGTGTCTGCAACTGACTGCTGATCGTCATTCGGATCAAACTTATCGCTAATAAAAAGATTCAGCCACGTTCCGGAAGCTTGCGGTGTTGTTGACGTCTGCGCATAACCCACCTCCACAAGAAAAAATGCCGTAATCAGAACCAGCACGCCGGAAGTCCAACTTGTTGCGGATGTTCCCTGCGGCATCAAACTCGTACATAACCGCCGAGTTGTAAATTTTGATGTCGAGAAACTTCGACGAACGTGTTGCATGCCGATCAAAAGGAAATTTTTCATAATAATGGATATTTAGACAGTAAAATCAAGTACTTAGACAGACCGCATCACAAAGCAACTGAAGCAAATCATAGAAAAGAGCGTCCAGATCTTTCACTACAAGGGCCTTTCTAGAAAGTGTGATAATTGTACAAATCTTCAAACCAAAAACGAAACAAGATTTGTCTCAATTCATGAAAAGTTTGTCTCAATTTCCGGAATTTACTTCCACATCGTTACTTTCAAGTCAATATGCTTCTTACATCCTGTTTTTTGGGGAGGCATTTTTTGGGAAGCGTAATTGTTCCTATGTTCTCTTTCCGTGCTGTGTGTACCGGCCTCTCTCTCCTGTTAAAAAAAAGACGTGCCAACACCTGGCATCAAAACACCTCTGATGTCGTGGTTTTATTTTGCCTGCCGATTCTGATCCATAAACTGCATTGGTGTCATTCCTGTACTTTTCTTGAAGGCGTTGTAGAACGTTGAACTTGCATTAAACCCACAGGCAGACTGTATTTCAGAAATGACTGTCGCTCCCTGAAGAATCATTCGTTTTGCTTCTTGAATTCGAAAATGATTAATGTATTGATTGTAATACATCCCAGACATGGAAGTGATCGCCATCGATAGATACCGCTCGTTGGTATTGAGCAATTTGCTTAGCTTACTTATCTGTAGATCCGGATCTTTATACAGCTCATGTTTCAGAATTGTTTTGCTAATTTTTTTAAACAGTTCACGGTTTCGCTGCGTCTCTTTATTCTCTAGTGGGATTGCATCTTCTTTTTCCTTCAGATTCCACTCGTCCAAGCCCATTGTATCCAGAATTTCCACATTTCGTTCATACAAAGTACGGAGGAATCCGTTTCGTTGCTTTAAGTACACAACCGTTCCACCCATCAGGAATACAATAAGTAGACTAATCATTGAAAGTGCTCGGTTCGTTGCCCTATTTTTCTGAACCTCTGCCTCAGCCAACAATATTTGTTGATCTTTCAGATCGGTTTCGTATCGAAATCGCAAATCCTCTGTCAATGTTGTCTTTTCAATATCATATAGCTCTGCCTGCAATGCCAAATACTCTTCTATGAATGCATTACTCGTTTGGAACTGCCCAAGATGATTGTAAACTTCGTACAAATATTTCACAACATTACTAAGATCCCGTTGCATGTTTCTCTCCTTCAAATACTCATATGCAAACAACAAATTCTGTTCACTAAGCTGATACTCGCCTATTTGAAAATACACTTGCCCAATATTTAGCTGATTTAGCATCACGCCATATGAAAGATCGATCTGCTCACAAATGACCAACGATTCAGAGTAGTAGTCAAGTGCATCTTGATGCTTCCCTTGCGAGTTGTATACATTCCCAATATTTAATAAGACCCTGGCAAGATGACCGGGTAACTGTAGTTGTTCCGCGATGTTATAAGCGAGCTCGTAATACCTTATTGCATCCTCATACTGCTTACTCTCCTTCTTCAACACCCCCATATTTGAATAGGCGTCTAACATCCATGTCGAATCACCACGGGCTTCGGCAATATCAATATATTTTTGTTGATATTGCTCAGCAGTTTCGTAATTCTCCATCGAACTGTAAAGAAGTCCAATCCGATTATAGGTAACCCCAAGCTTGTCCGTCTCTTCCAACGCCCGGAAAATTTCCGCTGCCGCAAAAAGATAGCTAGCTGCCTCTTCAAATTGCCCTGTTTCACCTTTAATATACCCCAATTGAGAGAGTGCCCTGGCCTCCTGTTCTTCGTTCCTTGTTACACTTATAATTTCCTGGAACATCTCAGAACTTTCGATAAAATTCCTAGAAAACATAAGAAGATCAGCTTCTAATAACCTGAATTCCATTCGGTTTTCTTTGTCCATGTACGACTTGTATTCGTTGTACAGTTCGCGAAGGGTCTTAGAGCCCTCTTCTAAATAGCTTTTTTCGATTGCATAATCATGAACAAGATTGGCGATTTCCAGGTAGTTTAGTTGGTCGGGTTCTGTAAGAATCTTTAATACATTTATTGTAGGAGTAAGACCACCTTCCAGAGGCTCCAATACACCCTCTTCACTGAAATTCTGTGTCCTCTCAATCGCTTTCTCTCCAAAATACTGGAGTAACCTCTCCTGAAATGACGGATCGGTAAAATGAACCTTATTCCGGAAGTCTTGAGGCAGATCATCCCATTCCCACAATGCTTGATCGACCTGCGCCTGCTCTGCAACACCGTTTACATTGTCTTTTTCATCTAGGGTCTTTTTCGCCTGTACAGTATCCCATGGCCTTAAAAGCCCTAACATCAACCCGAAAACAAAAAAAGAACAAACCCATGCGTATTGTAAACTGTTCCCTTTACGACATGCCATTTTTAGAATTTTTTTATTATTTTTTTATTAACTTATAAGTACATTAATATAACATTTTACGCTTCAGCCACACCAAAATCTTCGTTCGCTGATCTGAGCAAAAAGATCTCTGATGGACCACCTCAGCTCTATGCCTGCATCAAGTCACGCCTAGTTGTGCTTCGAGCAAACGCCTAGTTCGAACCCCACTTTTTCGAACGTGGTTTCATTGTCCAAACAAGCATATTTGTTTGATGTATGTATTCGGCGTGTCTAATTACACAAATGTAGGAACAGTTCTGTGTTTACCAATAGAGTCCTAATCACTCCTTCAGTGCGTTGCGAATAAGTCTTTGAAGTCTTTGCTGCGTCTATGAATCTTGAAATCCTAGAACGGATATCCGAACACGAATGTAGATATCGATGGTATAGAAATCAAATTGAATTCTCTCTACTACGTTACACTCTCTTGAAAATTGCAGTCTCTGCGAAATCGTAATCTCTGCGAAATCGCAATCAACTATCTTTCATAGGATCAGGAGTGAGGCCGAATAAGCAAAAAAATAGAATAGCCTGGAAGTTCAAAAAAAACGTTCGGCAGCCTGGCAAACTACCGAACGTTGTACTTGTAAGTGTCTATGTTTTCGGGTTGATAAGGCCCGGCACCGCGCTTGTGGCGATGACCGGGCTACACCAGTTTTACAGCCCTACTTTTGGTGTACTAGTACGACAACGCGTGTGTTACTTCACAAGCATCATCTGCCGGGTTTGGGTGAACGTGCCGGCCGTGAGGCGGTAGAGGTACACGCCGCTCGACAGGTTCGATGCGTCGAAGTTCACTTCGTAGGTACCGGCCGATTGGCTGGTGTTTACGAGCGTGGCGATGCGCTGGCCGGTGATGTTGTACACCTCGAGTTGCACGTCCGAGGCTTCCGGCAATGCGTAGCGGATGCTTGTGCTCGGGTTGAATGGGTTCGGGTAGTTTTGGCCCAGGTCGAAGGTTTGTGGGAGGTCGCCGGCGCTGTCGATGCCGTTGCCATCATGGCCGTCGATCGGACCGTTGGTAAGTTCGAACGGCAGATTCTGGCCGTTGTTGTCCACCAGTTGTGCATCGCGGATGGCCAGCAGGGGCTGCTCATCACTCTCGATGAGGATCGTGAGCGCTACACCGGAGGTTTGCAGGGGCAGGGTGCCCGCGCCACCCAATGCGCTGTTTAACGTCGCCGCATCGATTTCGATGATGGCAGTCGTGGACTCTGCTCCGTTTGATGTGGATGAACCCAGCAGGCGATGTGCCGCAAAGCCATTCTCACCGGCAAACAGATCGCCACGCTCCACACCCAGAATCGTAGTGACTGCAGACAGATCATCCAGACCCTCGAGCCGAACCTGCATCGCCGACACAGCCGATGTGTTGCCACCCAGCATCACCGGAATAGCGTAGAGGGCTCGGTTACTATTGTTCTCACCCTCTACAACCACCGCCTCACCCAACCACAGTGCGATGGGTTCCAGCGTTTCATTGGCGTCGTTCCCATCACGCACCCCACCATCACGTCCGGCTCCGTTATCCGAACCACCTGCTGGTGTTGAAGTCTCAGCGTTGCGGTTAATCGACAACGTATAACCTGTGGCAAAAGCTACCAGGTCGCGGAAGCTGATCTCTCCGTCATGGACCGGCAACGTGTAGTAGTTGGTCACCGTCGTGCTTCCAATGTCGTACTTCAACCGGTAGGCCGCCGAGTCGGTCGTCGTGAAGTACGCCGAGGCAAAGCCGGTCAAGTCTGCAAAGTCGACCTTCCCGTCCGGTACACCGGTCGCACCCGTCGAGCTCGTGTCGCCCGGGTAGAACTCCGCCTTGGCTGTGTCCGCCGCCGTGATCGTCACACTCCCCGTCAGATCCCCATTCGGCATCGTCTTAAACAGATCGTAGTCTGCCAGGTCTACCTGTACGTCCGACAGTCCTGCCTTCTTCACCAGAAACGACAGACGAAGTATTGCGTTCGTATTGCCCGTGCTGCTGTCCACGTCAAACAACTGTGAATCGCCACCGATGGTCGACGCCGTCACCTCGACCTTGCTGTGCACCGCCCCGTTGATCGTCTCCTCGGGGAGCATCCGCGTGTTGTAGATCGGTCCCAGTGAACTGTTGCCGTCCGTCTCGGCGGTGAAGAACGATCCCGGCTCGATCCCCTTCACGGCCAAGGTTCCTACCCCCGGGTTCAGCTCCATCAAGGCCTTGTCGTAGCGGAACACCAATCGTGCACTGTTTACACTGTCTACGTAGTTGGCAGATAGGGTTACATCAAAACTCACGGCCAGTGAGTCGTAGGAGAAGTCGGCTACTGCGCTGTTCACCTCGATGAGGGTGCCGGCCCCTTCATTGTAGCTGCCCGTCAGCGTCGCCGGCACACGGCCATCGCCATCCGCAGGACGGAAGACCAAGCCGCCGGCCGCCGCACCGCCCGAGGAGCCCACCATGCTCATCGCGACGGTCACCTCCTTGTCGAACGACGAGGTGTAGGTGGTTTCAGCGCCGTAGATCGTCCCGCCCTGATAGGCTACATACGGGCGAAGGTAGTAGGTGGTGCCTTCTGTCAGGCCCGTGATCTGCACCTGCAGGGAGTCAGTACCGCTGGTGTTCGCCACACAGGTGTCGTCTGTGGTGGGAGCCGTACTGGTTGCAAAGCACACCCCATGGGTGTTGTCCTTGTAGTCGGTCATGATGCTGCCCGTCACATCGGCAATACCCTGCACCTGTTGGGTCGGCGCCTGCAGGGTGATGAACGGTGAGGTGTCCTTGTCGTCGCCCTTGCCCTCACCGCCGGTGTACTGTGCAGCCACGTAGGCCGGGCTTAACAGGAGAAGAAGAGAGAAAAGTGGAAGGATCAGGAGCGAAAGCAGCTGTGGTGTTCGTAGCATACGCCCCTGTGATGAATAAATCGAGAGCGCTGTATGCCGACTTGATGCATACTGGCTCAATCCATACTGGCTCGATCGGTTTCGTGATAAAGTAGGTGTTGGTTGGTTTGTTTTCATAGTGGTCTTTGTGTCCTTGAGTTTACATGGTGCCGAAAGGGCTATTTCTTTTTGATGCGTATTGTTTAATGCCACCCGTTGCTTTGGGTTATGTGCATCTTTGTTTCAAATATTTAAAAATTATTGACCTGCTGTGCAGGTCTTCGTGGCCTTCCCGCCCTGCGGGACGATCGGGGAAGGTCAACATCTTAATCCTTGAGGCAACGCACCGAGAGTCCGAGCGCCCGACCGTCGCTGTACATATTGGCATCGCTGCTACTGAAGTACAGGATACTGGCGCTCGCGCCATCTACCGAGCTCGACCAGTAGAGGCCGTACGAACCAACATTGGTGAGCGAACCATTGACTCTGCTGCGGAAGCCCGCCATCGGAAGTTTCAACGGGGAGCCAATCGCTCCGTCAATGTCATTACTATCCCAGCTTGTACGCTCAGCCTCCCACTCCACTTCTGTAGGAAGTCGGAACCCAGCAGGGCACGGATTGTTGACGCCATCGACCCCCTGCCATAGATTGTCATTCTGCGAACTACGCCAGTCACTACTGGATAAGATGAAATCTCCGTGTCCCGGAGTATCGGTGTCGCTAAGCGTACTCCTGGTTCCCGAATCTCGCTTCTCATGGCCGTCGGCTGCCCGACCCCACTGGTACAGATCGCCATAGGCTTCGGCATCCGTCGAACTCGTCGCCACCTGGCTCGCCCCCAAATTCCGGTCCATCCATACCGCACCTGTGGTGGAGGTAACTTCCGTAGGGCCGGGCTCTTCTACATCCTTGAGGCAACGCACCGAGAGTCCGAACGCTCGAGTGCCGCTGTACAAATTGGCACCGCTGCTACCTAAGTACAGGTGTCTGGCTAACACGACATCCACCGTGCTCGACCAGTAGTAGCCGCCCGAACCAACATCGTTGAGCAAACCATTGACGTTGCTGCGGAAGCCCGCCATCGTAAGTTTCAACGGGGAGCCAATCGCTCCGTCATTGTCATTACTATTCCAGCTTGTACGCTCAGCCTCCCACTCCACTTCTGTAGGAAGTCGGAACCCAGCAGGGCACGGATTGTTGACGCCATCGACCCCCTGCCATAGATTGTCATTCTGCGAACTACGCCAGTCATTACTGGATAAGATGAAATCTCCGTGCCCCGGAGTATCCGTATCACTAAGCGTACTTGTTGTTCCAGAAGTACGCTTCTCATGGCCGTCGGCTGCTCGACCCCACTGGTACAGATCGCCGTA
>PZPG01000068.1:10111-11409 GCA_003045995.1 Bacteroidota bacterium | reverse complement strand
GAACAGCACGTCTATTTCGACGGTAAATTCTCCCGTCCCTACCGCAACGTCACATTTCTGAACGATGCACAAACCGGCACGGAGGTCGCCGCCATCTTCGAATTCGACCCGGCGCAAGGGCAGGTCATCGAACTCGACCTGGCCATCTCGGCTGTAGATCGTGAAGGCGCCCGTAAAAACCGCCTCGCCGAAGCCGACGGCCGCACCTTCGATGATATCCGCCTGGCCGCCCGCGATGCCTGGAACCGCGAACTGGAGAAAATCCACGTAGAAACCAGCAACGAAGACCACAAAGAGATCTTCTATACCGCCATGTATCACGCCATGATCGCCCCCAATCTCTACTCCGATGTAGACGACCGATACCGTGGTATGGACATGCAGATCCACCATCAACCCAACTACTACACGGTCTTTTCCCTCTGGGACACCTACCGGGCACTCCATCCGCTGCTCACCATCATCGATCAGGAGCGCACGCGAGACTTTGTGAAAACGCTGCTGGCGAAAGGGCGCGAAGGAGACCTGCTCCCTATCTGGGACCTCGCATCCAACTACACCGGCACTATGATTGGATACCATGCCGTTCCGGTCATTGCCGATGCCTGGCTCAAAGGCATCCGGGGATACGACGGCCAGGAAGCCCTCGACCTAATGATCAAAAGCGCCATGCAAGACCACCTCGGGCTCGCGGCCTACCGATCGTTCGGATATATCCCTATGGAGGACGAGAGTGAATCCGCCTCCAAAACCGTCGAGTACGCTTACGACGACTGGACGATCGCCAAAATGGCCCAATCCCTCGGCCAAAACGAAACCGCCGACACCTTTTTCCGTCGCTCCCAGTACTACAAAAACCACCTCGACCCCGACACTCGCTTCATCCGGGCGCGCTACCGTAATCAATGGTTCTCCCCCTTCGACCCCTACGAAGTCAACTTCAACTACACCGAAGCCAACGCCTGGCAATACCTCTACGCACCGCATGACATCACTGGCAAGATGCAGATGATGGGCGGCAAACAGGGGCTCGAGCAGTACCTCGACGAACTCTTCACAGCCGAAACCTCCACCACCGGCCGCCAACAAGTCGATATCACCGGACTCATCGGCCAGTACGCCCACGGAAACGAGCCCAGCCATCACATGGCCTACCTCTACAACTTCGTTAACAAACCCCACAAAACCCAGGAACGCGTCTATCAGATCCTCACAGAACTCCACTCCACCGCACCCGACGGCATCCCCGGCAACGAAGACTGCGGCCAAATGAGTGCCTGGTACATCTTCAGCAGCCT
>PZPG01000068.1:2869-9685 GCA_003045995.1 Bacteroidota bacterium | reverse complement strand
GGATACCGCCGTTCCTGTAACCTCCATTGCGGAGGAGTTTCACATCACCCCGGCACCCTTCATTGCATCCGGTGACGTGAACTTTCAGGACTCTACATTGGTCACACTTGATGTGGCTGGTGTGGTAGCGGATGCTCAAGCTGGTGTGGTAGCCGATATTCAAGCGGGTGCGGATGCTCAAGTGGATGCGGATGTTCAAGTGGGCGAATATGCAAATCCTATCAAACCAGAAATTTTTATGCGACTTCTGCCAGGGGGTGGAAAAGGGGATGAACTCCCTCCCTTTGTACCGTATACCGGGCCGTTTACCATCTTCGAACCGGTAACCCTCGAGATTTACGCCGAACAAAACGGGGAAGCGAGTTTCATCATCCCGACCGAGTTTCGGAAGATCGATCCAACATTGCGCATCGCACTGGGAACCGAGTATGCAAACCAGTATAACGGAGGGGGCGATCGGGCACTCATCGACGGGGCTCGGGGAACACGGGATTTTCGAACCGGCGCCTGGCAGGGGTATCAGAACGTGGACCTGGATGCGGTTATCTCTTTTTCCGGCGCGAACTTGGGTCTTGATACCCTTCCATCAACCCGAACCTTGAAGGAGATTCGGATGCAGTTTTTGCAGGATCAGCGGAGCTGGATTTTCCTGCCTACCGAATTGCAGGTGATGGTGCAAGCAGAGGATGCACCGGGCGATGCGAGCTGGACAGTGTGGCAAACCTTGCAGGTTCCCCAGGTGGAGGCTTACGACACGGTGTCGATCGAGGCGTTTTCGATTTCGATGCCCGATTATCCGATTTCTGCGTTTCGCGTTGTCGCCAAAACGGTGGGTGATCTGCCGGCCTGGCATATTGGGGCTTCGATGGATGGGAAGGCCTGGATTTTTGTCGATGAGATTGAATTGGTGGAGTGATGTCGAACGGGTGGAGTGATGTCGAGTTTCGGGGTGATGTGGAGTCTCGGGGTGATGTTGATTCTTGGTGATGATATCGAGTTTCGGGGTGATGCTAACCTTGTGTTGTGATTTCGGTGCCGATCAACGATATTCATTAAACGTTGTCAGAGTCTTCGGAATGGCGATGTCACAACAATGTAGGCAAATCAAAGATGTAATGATCATCGAGAAGGAATCCCATCAACCCGAGGAAAAGCAATATTAAGTAACCAATAAAACCAATCAATCAAAAAGCGTATGGCCGATCCAAAAATTGCAGACACAAAACCGATGAAAATCGAAGAGGAAGCGGGAAAAGAGTATTACTGGTGTGCGTGTGGGCAGAGCCAAAACCAGCCCTACTGCGACGGATCCCACGCCGGAACCGAATTTGAGCCGATGTGTGTGGAGCCGGATGCATCGGGCCGCGCGTTTTTGTGCACCTGCAAGCATACCGAAACTCCGCCATACTGCGATGGAACCCATAAAAAATTCCGGGGAAAGTGATCCCACATAAGCTATGAAAAGTCTTCAAACCGAACTCAAATGGGCGCTCATATTCGCCGCCATGACCCTTGTGTGGATGACTCTCGAGCGGGTCGCCGGCCTGCACGGAACGAACATCCACCTGCACCCGATGCTCACCAACCTGTTTGCGATTCCTGCGATCGTTGTGATGATCCTTGCTCTGCGTGACAAACGCCGCATCGCCTTCGACGGTGCCATGACCTACAAACAAGGCCTTCTATCGGGCACACTCATCGCCCTTTTCATCGCAATCCTCAGCCCGGGAACACAATGGATCACCTCCTCCCTCATCTCGCCACATTACTTTTCCAACGTCATCGCCTACTCGGTCGAAATGGGTTACTATCCATCCGCAGAAGCAGCCGCAGAATACTTTAATTACAAAAGCTACGCTATTCAAAGTGCTGTCGGGGCGCTGATATGGGGTATCCTGACATCTGCAATAGCGATGATCTTCCTGCGATCCCGCACTCGAAAGGGCGACTCACAGATGCAATTTTAGAGCGTGCAACTTCCGCAGAGGCAAAATTCTCATAGGCAAGTTTTGCGAGGGCAAGTTTCATCAGGGCAAGTTTTGCGAGGGCAACAAACAGACGAAGCCCTTCAACCTCATCCAAAACATCCACCTACATCCACACAATCCATGAAACGAAAAACATTTTTGCAACGAGCAGCAGCTTCCGGTTTCGGGTTGATGACGTCCGCATTCGGGCTGATGTCTGCGGCATCAGGGCGATCAAGAACCGAGAGTACGCCCGCGGGCAAATCTGATCTCCCATCTTCTGCTCCTGCATCTTCAGTAACAGCCACACAACCTACTTCGCGTGTCTCAACAAGAACCAGTAACCCGCTCATCATCGCTACCTGGAACGTTCCCAACGCAACTGGCGCGGCCTTCGAACGTCTGCAGGAGGGTGGCTCGGCACTGGATGCCGTAGAAGCGGGGTGCCGCGTAGAGGAAGCCGACCCCGGCAACAGTTCCGTCGGATATGGTGGTCTGCCCGATCGCGACGGTCAAGTCACCTTGGACGCATGCATTATGGACGAGCGTGGTCGGTATGGCTCAGTCGTGTACCTGCAACAGATCAAACACCCCATCTCCGTGGCTCGGAAAGTGATGGAGGAAACCCCTCACGTGATGATGGCCGGCTCCGGCGCCTTAAAATTTGCTCTCCAGCAGGGCTTCCCCGCCGAAAACCTCCTCACTGAAAGCTCCCGCAAAGCCTGGGAGGAGTGGAAAATCACATCGGAGTACAAACCGATCATCAACATCGAAAATCACGACACCATCGGTATGCTTGTCCGTTCGGCAGACGGCACCCTCTCCGGAGGATGCACAACCAGCGGCCTCGCTTACAAAATGGATGGACGTATCGGCGATTCCCCTATCATCGGTTCCGGTCTCTTTGTCGACAACGAAATCGGTGCAGCAACAGCGACCGGTCTCGGCGAAGAGGTCCTCAAAACCGTTGGAAGTTTTCTCATCGTCGAGTTGATGCGACAAGGTTCAACTCCTCAGCAGGCTTGCGAAGAAGCCGTCCGGCGCATTCTCGAAAAACAACCCCCCGACACCAAACCCGATTTTCAGGTTGGGTACATCGCAATCAATAAAAAAGGAGAGACCGGTGCGTTCGGTATTCACCCTGGCTTTGGGTACACCGTGCACAATGGCGAAGAAAATCGCTGGTTCGATGCCGCTTCCAGGTTTTCATAGACAGGATTGATATTCCATATAGAGAAAAACATGATGGAATAGGTGCGGAAGATCAAGTTACATGTTGTTTCGTAGATTCAGTCTAAATAACTTGCCTACCCTAGTCAAGAAGACACCAATACGATCTCAAGACGACTCGTAACCATTTAATCCATCTTTCCGTTGAAGTTCCCCCGTATTACAACATGCTCGATCGTAATTGCGGCCTGCCTCTCCTTTTGGACTTCAACTACATTTGAAGCGGCGCCTCTGCAGGTTACCCAGAACAACGTGCACAGTTCCGAAACTCCCTCTATCCGTCTAACCGGATATGTAAAAGAAATCACGAACAACCCATTGGAAGGGGTACACGTAATCGCCTCAGAAACATGCGCCACAGCAACGGATCGCCAAGGAATGTTCGATTTGCAGTGTGATGCTGAGGATCTTTTTTCAACTCTGCAACTATCGCAAACTACCCCACTCCCCGTAACACTCCACATCCAGTCCCTTGGATATCAACCCGAAATACTACAGGGTACGGCAACCTACAAACCCGGCAGCAGAACCTCGGATGCAGGTACCTGGAGTTTCCAATGGAACGCTTCCAGAGCCATCACCAACGCTAACCTCCTTCCGAACAACAGCCCAACTCACAAAGAGAACCGCGACGCGCAACCCTTGTTCATCCAACTTCGTGCAACACACTACAAAGCCGGCACAGTTGTCGTAACGGCCACCCGCACACAAAAAGACCTCGAAGAAGTTACCCTCCCGGTGTCTGTCATCACCGAACGTGAAATCAGCAACAGTGGATCCACCCGAATCAGCGAAATTCTTGAAGAGCAAACCGGCCTCCAACTTACGTCCGACTTCGGAACCGGGATTCAGATCCAGGGATTCGATGCAGATTACACCCTCATCATGCTCGATGGTGAACCTCTTATCGGGCGTATCGCCGGCACGCTCGACCTAAACCGCATCTCCGTCCACGATATTCGCCAGATCGAAATCGTCAAAGGTCCATCCTCCGCACTCTGGGGAAGTGACGCTCTGGCCGGGGTGATTAATATCATCACGAAGAAAAAAACCGACCCGATGGCAGCCGACCTTTCCGTCCGTTACGGAAAAAACAACGCAGCCGACCTGGGCGGAACCCTGCATATCAACCGGGAAAAAGCCTCTCATCGACTTTTCCTCAACGGAAATCGCTCCGACGGTTACAAACTCAACTCCACGCTCACCGGCCAAACCGTGCCGGAATTTCGAAACGGCACAGCGAGCTACCGCGGAACGGTCCAAATCAGCGATCGCCTCACATCCACCACATCCCTTCGCTACTTCCGGGAGAAACTCTTCAGCGAAACCGTGCTGCAGATCAACGAAACCCAGCAGACGGAGGTCCGTACCGACGACACGCAAGACGATATTTCCGCTACGCAGCGATTTCTATGGACCCCCTTCGACCAGGTAGAAACCTCTCTTTCGTGGTATTACAGCACGTTTTCCTCCGAGTCCATTCTCACTCAAATCGAGTCCGGCGAGTTCTTTGAACGACTCTACTTCCGCCAAACCTATCAGAAACCGGAACTGCAAACCGACATCCGCTGGTCGTCCTATCATCAATCAACAGTGGGTTTCGGGTTGATAGGAGAGACATTATCATCCCAGCGATACCCCTCGGACCCGCAAGTATCTACGCGCTTCGCTTACGCACAACAAAGCTGGAGCCCAATACCCGGCATTCTTGAGTTTACGGCCGGCCTGCGATTCGATCATCACAGCGATTACAAGGCCCAGCTTAGCCCAAAATTTTCCGCCCGATATCGGATTTCGGACCGGCTTCAGTTGCGGGCCTCTGCAGGACGTGGATTTAAAGCGCCCGATTTTCGGCAACTGTTTCTGGATTTTACCAACTCCACCGCCGGTTACACGGTCTACGGGTCATCCACGGTACGAGAAGGATTGCAGCAACAGATCGAACGCGGTCTCATTGCGCAGATCTTTCTTGCTCCTGAGCAGCTCAGCGAAATTCGTGCGGAATCCTCCTGGGCGCTCAATAGCGGCTTTGATCTGGACATCACCCCCGATTTCCGGTTTCGCACCAACCTCTTTTGGAACCATGTTACCGACCTGATTGAGATCGCACCGATTGCACGACGCACCACCGGGCAGTCTGTATTTACCTATTTCAACCTGGATGAGGTGATCACTCGTGGTGGGGAAGCTGAGATCCGGGTTCTCTTAGCCGAGAGCTGGACGGTTCTTGCCGGGTATCAATTTCTGGACGCCCGGCGCCTCATTGAGACCACCAAAACAGTTCAGGATGATGAGGGAGAGTTGATTCAGGTCACTGAAAAACGATTCGAACCGATGTTTAACCGATCTGCGCATACCGGGAATATCCGAGTGTTCTACCAAGGAATCGATGGGTGGAAAGGAGCTCTCAAAGGAACATTCCGGGGGCGTTATGGTTTGTTCGACCGCAATGCTAACGGTTTTGCAGACCAGGACGAGTATGAGTCTGCAAGCATGATATGGGACCTTTCTGCCGGGAAAACCATCCGTTTTCAAACGCCTCAGAGACCCGAACTTACCCTCCGTACAGGTATCGACAACCTCCTGGACTACACCGACATCAACCAGCCATTTTACGCCGGCCGGTTGTGGTATGTGCAGCTCCAGGTGCGACTCTAAAAACTTGGAAACTCTCAAACAAATCACTGATCACCAACATCAAGAAGAAAAATCCATGAACATGAATACAGTTACACGCACGTTTATACGCACGTTTACACGCACCCCTCTTTGGTTCGCATTACCAGCACTGGCACTCCTTCTTTTGCAAGCTTGCGGTACCACCAACTCCAGCGATCCGGTATCCAACACCGAATCCCAGCTTGTCGAAGACCTTGCCGCGCTTGGCGAAAATGGCGTGTTCACGCTTTTCAACCTGCGAACCGGAGAGGCAACCACCGATTCCACCAGCACCAACTGGGACATTGGGTTCCGAGGCACCACCCTCATTTTCAATAGCGGAAGCAGTGGCCCTGGTCAAGGAGGCGTTGTTCTACTGGATCTTCCATTTGATGATGTAACCCTTGCGCCGTCCGAAGGTTATCAAGCCGATTCTGCCGACAACTACGCCATCTCTACGGGAAGCGGGACCGGATGGTACAACTACACCGGAGAGGGGTTCCCACCCTTCGCCATACTTCCCCGCGAAAATGTCACCCTCATCATCAAAACCGCCAACGGTAGCAACTACGCAAAACTCGAAATCCTAAGCTATTACGAAGGCAACCCCGACCCAACCTCCGACGAATTCGTGAATATTCAAACTCGATCCGCCTCCCGGTACTATACGTTTCGGTACGTTGTGCAGCAGACGGAAGATCTTCGAGAATTTTAAAATCCAGATTCGAGGCGCCAAACATCACGCCTCGACCTACGGGAGCATTCGTTCCGGCATCTCTACTGAACAGACTGATCCTTCCCATTGAATCCGATGCCGGTTGGCAGCTACCAGCCGGTATATCGGATCTAACCATCGCCAGGGAAGCCACATCCACCGGCGCAAGAATCGAAACCCGTGAGCTCTCGACAACGCCATTATCACCGCTTCGGTTCGAAAAAACAGCTGCTGCCCACGCATCAA
>PZPG01000068.1:0-2670 GCA_003045995.1 Bacteroidota bacterium | reverse complement strand
CAAAGCGGGCATTCTGCATCTATAAACAAAATATCCATTCAACGGAAACAATCTGACTTTCCTGTTTCATTCCTAGGCATCTCCAGAAATAGTTTAGAAATTTCATCCATTCAGATGAAGTCTCGATTGTTTACAGATGAGGAGTGGCTTGCGATTGAAGCGGATTCGGTTGTAAAAGACACTTGACTTTGTCATAAATTTTTCTTATCATCTTATGCATTAAGCAAATCTTGCATCCCGAACCCTTTGATGGGTGCCAACCGAGCAAAGAAGCCACGGTGGCCAAACGATGCGGGCATTATGTCAAAAACATGTTCCGAGACATCTTTCATTTCTGAGACCCCTCTCACTTCCGAGACTCTCTCTTTGCGAGATCCTTCTCTGAATCTGTCGAACCGCAATTCTGCCTGTTCGTTTCGTGATGCAGTTAACCTCAAAATAACTGCAATTATGAAACCACATACACACATCACGCAACAAGTCACGCAAACCACAACCGATACGCAAACTGTGCGGGCACAGTCGTCGTCGCAACCGCAGGCACAGTCGTCGTTGCAACCGCAGTCTCCATCGCTTCTCCCATCAACCCATAGAATCGGTGTGCTGGAGGGCTTGGGACTGTTTGGCTACGAGGCGATCGAACCGGTCATTCTGGCATCTCTCATCACGAAAGATCCACTGCTTCTGATTGGGGAGGCGGGAACCGGGAAAACGTTTCTGTTGAATCGGCTGTCGGAAGCGCTTGGGCTGAACCATCGGCATTATAACGCCAGCCAGATCTCTTTCGACGATCTCATTGGATTTCCTCATCCGGAGTCGGACGGTTCCGGTATTCGATTTCTGCCTACGCCGGCAACCATATGGGAGGCCGAATCGGTGCTTGTCGATGAGCTCAACCGATGCAAGCCGGAGACGCAGAATAAGTTCTTCTCCATCATTCATGAGCGGCGAGTGCACGGTATCGCGATTCCGGAATTGCGTTATCGATGGGCTGCGATGAATCCGTTTTCGTTTATGGAGGGGAGTGGCGATATGTATGAGGGAACGGAGCCACTGGATCCTGCGCTGGCGGATCGGTTCGCATTTTTGATTCATGTTCCTGATTGGCACGACCTTACGAACGAACAGCAGTTGGCTGTGATGAAGCATTCGCCGGTGAATCTGCAGGATTGCGGGGATGAGCGTAATGCAGGCGAAAGTAGTACCCTTAAAAAGCATTTGACTGATCTCCTGAATCGTGCAACCACCACGTACAACACTTGGCAGCAGGCACCGCCTGAAAAGCTGTTCGAATATGTCCGGCTGTTCGTTCAGATGCTCGGGCAAGCCGAACTTCGGGTCTCGCCCCGGCGAGTGCAAATGCTGGTACGGAATGTAACGGCAGTGCTGGCCATTGAAACGGCGATGCAAGCGCAGGATGACTCCTTCGTGAAGCCCGGTTCGTCGCCGGAAGAGACGGTAGACCACGGTTCCGTATCCCTCCTTCAGCAGACACTCCCCACCAAACAGCTACGGAAAATCCTCTCCGAAACCGCAAAATGGAGCCTTCCGCACCGTGCAACCATGGACATCTTCCCGGAACACACCATCCTCGCTGCCCATGCAGAGGCCTTCCACGCCACCTTCGAACCGGCCAGTTCCGCCGATCGCTGGGTGAGTACGTTCCTCATCGAACCCTCCCTCAAACGGCGCATCGAAATGCTGTTCGGCCCTCACACAGATCGTGACACCCGAAGTCTCGCCGTCACGCAGCTACTTCACAAACACCGCGACGACCACGAAACCCTGGCTGTTTTTTCTATCGCCACCTTTCCGGCATTCAACGAGCTGGGCCTGCTTACCGAAGACGCACTGGGAGATCTCGCAGCGTATGCCATTCCCACACTGGAGATCCACGGCCGGGTGCACAGCAATGTCCAGGGTGTAAATCAATTCAGCACCAACTCCAACACCCTGAATCACCCCGAGTGGGATCGTTGCCAGTCGGTAATCGACACCATACCGGAACACGAGCACGACCGTCGCTTCCGGGCCATTCAGATCTTTAAATACCTGCTGGCCAAAGGTGTTCATCTACCAAACCCTGCCCAGACCGAGAAACACCTTCAAACCTGTTTCCAGACGGCCCGAACGATGGTGAAACAGCGGATGAGCCTCTCCTATCAACCCGAAACCAACCCTCCCAAAGGCACCAACCCCATGGAACACGCGAGCGCACAAGGCGAAACCAGCACGAAACCCGAAACCAGCACGAAACCCGAAACTAGAACAAACCCCGAAACTCAAAAGGAGGAAGCAAACCATGCGAACCATGCGTAATCCACTACACAGTTCATTTTTTGGGGTTGATGCGAATCGCCACACGACCGAAACACTATGGATTCGGCTTGAAGTACCACCTGGAGCGCGTTCTTTGGAGCAATGGCTCGATTGGGTTGCTGCATCGGCCGGGCTGACGTCGCTTGAAAAGGCGGAGCAGTCGATGGAACAGGAGCTTCCCGACAAGCGAATGATTGTGCGACCTTGTCCGAAAATTATGATGCCCGCAGAACATCCGAGGGAGATTCTGCTGGCTGCACTCATTCTGGCACGGACGAATGAAACCCGCTACTTGCGCACTGCCCAACCCGTCTTTACCCGAAAACGGCTAGACAGAACGATCACCCTGTC
>PZPG01000067.1 GCA_003045995.1 Bacteroidota bacterium | reverse complement strand
GCGACACGAGCCTATTGCCCCTTCACGGGATCCGAAGAGTGTCTCGGAGTTGATTCCCGACGACCGTGCCAAGCCATACGATGTGATGCCCGTACTGGAGTCGGTGATGGATGCGGAGACGTTTATAGAGTACAAAAAGGGCTATGGGCAGACGCTTATTACGGGGTATGCACGGGTGGATGGATGGAGTGTTGGGATTGTAGCAAATCAGAGAAGTGTTGTAAAAAGCAAGCAGGGGGAGATGCAGATTGGTGGGGTGATCTACTCTGATAGCGCCGACAAAGCAGCAAGGTTTGTGATGAACTGCAATCAGAAACGGATTCCTTTGGTGTTTTTGCAGGATGTGACCGGATTTATGATTGGCAAGCGCAGTGAGCATGGCGGTATAATTAAAGATGGAGCCAAGATGGTGAATGCGGTAGCGAACTCGACGGTGCCGAAAATCACGATTGTGGTTGGGAATAGTTATGGTGCGGGGAATTACGCGATGTGCGGCAAAGCGTACGATCCCCGGTTTATCTATGCATGGCCGTCGGCGAGGATTGCAGTGATGGGTGGGGCACAGGCGGCGAAGGTGCTCACACAAATTCAGGTGAGTGCACTTGAAAGAAAGGGTAAAATATTGTCAGACAGTGATAAAGAAGAGATACTTAAAACAATTCAAGGTCGGTATGATGAGCAGACTGATGTGCGTTATGCAGCTTCGCGACTTTGGGTGGATGGAATTATCCAACCGGAAGATACACGGAATGTGATTTCCCGGGCGATCCGGTATGCGAATCAAAACCCCGTTTTGCCAGCATTTAGAACCGGGGTAATTCAGGTTTGATGTTGGGCTGGTTTGGGGGTGATGTTCGGCTGATTCCGGGTTGATGATGGGATGATTCTTACGTTGAGTTCGCAGGGAGAGGGAAGTTAGTAGGTCAACAGAGAGTTAATAGGCCAGGAGTTTTCTGGCAGTCTCCTCGAGTCTGGCATCTGCCAGGTAACCGGCTTCGAGGTATCGGTTGAATGGAACCGGCATATTCAATGAGGAGCAGCGCATTATGGGGGCATCCAGGAACTCGAAACATCGCTCCATCAACCCGGAAGAGATTTCACTCATGGGTCCCATCATTTCGGAGGGTTCTTGCAGGAGCAGGGCACGGTGTGTTTTTTGGAGAGAGGTGGCGAGCGTGTCCCAGTCGATCGGGGCTAGTGAGCGCAGATCGATGATTTCGGTTTCAATTCCTTCGGAAGCGAGGGTTTCTGCCAGACGATTGGCCCATACAAGTCCGTAGCCGTAGGTGATAAGAGAGAGATGGGTTCCCTCTCTACGAATGGCGGCTTTGTCGAGATTGGTGAATTGGCAACGTTCCGGCACCTCTTCGCGGATACTTCGGTAGAGTTTTTTGTGTTCAAAGAAGAGTACCGGATTGGGGTCGTAAAGGGCAGTATAAAGCATATCCTGTGCATCCTGTACGGTACCCGGGACCAGAACCCGAACGCCGGGCAATGACATGAACCAGCTTTCAACGGATTGAGAGTGGAATGGGCCGGCACCGACTCCAGCTCCGTGGGGTGCGCGGATGGTTACATTGAGGTCTGGCGTCCATCGGTAACGGCTTTTGGCCAGGTTGTTGACGATCTGATTGTAACCGCAGGAGATAAAGTCGGCAAATTGCATTTCTACTACGGGTTTGAAGCCCTCCATCGCCAGGCCAATGGCTGCACCAATGGCTCCGGATTCTATGATGGGTGTATTGCGAATGCGGTCTTTGCCGTAACGGGGTAGAAATCCTTCTGATACTTTGAATACACCTCCATATTCGGCAATGTCTTGTCCCATGAGCAGGAAATCTCGGTTTTCATCGAATGCCTGGCGATGAGCAGCCTGGATAGCATCGACGAAGCGTCGATCTACGGAAGAGGTGGCTGGTGCGGAGGCAGGTTGATGAGCAGGTGACAGCCCTGCCTGTACCAACTCTCTTTCGAGTTCGAATTCTGGATCGGGGCATTCCAGGGCCCGTTTAAGATCTGCATCAAACTGAACCTTTAGTTTTTCTGCAATGGACTGAAATGTTTCAGGCCCGTCAGCCAGATTGTGTTCGATCATCCATCGCTCGAACCGAAGTACAGGATCTTTTTTGGCCCAGGTTTCGAAGAGTTTGTCGGAAACATAGAATGTGCCTGAGGCCTCTTCATGACCTCGCATGCGGAAGGTTTTCGCTTCGATGAGCACGGGTTTCCCTTTTCTTGCAAGCGTGCGCGCTTTGGTAACCGCTTTTTGCACAGCAAAGATATCGTTGCCGTCGATGACCATGCCCTCCATACCATACCCGGCAGCACGATCGGCCAGGTCTTTGCATGCATATTGTTCGGAAACCGGAGTGGATAGCCCGTATCCGTTGTTTTCGATGATGAAGATGACCGGGAGTTTCCAGACGGCGGCTAGGTTGAGGGCCTCATGGAAATCGCCTTCACTGGTGGCGCCATCCCCGCAGAAGCTTACAGCCACTTTATCTTCATTGCGGATCTTGGCTGCCAGTGCCAGTCCGTCTGCGACCGGCATAGTAGCTGCCAAATGGGAGATCATGCCAAAGATGTTGTACTCTGGCAGGCCAAAATGAAAGGATCGGTCTCTTCCTTGGGTAAATCCGTCTAGTTTGCCGAAGAGTTGACAGAATAGTGGATAGAAGGGGACATTACGGGTGGTGAACACGCCCAGGTTCCGGTGCATGGGCAAAATATGATCATCTGCCTTTAGAACCGAAGTAGTGCCTACGGCGATGGCTTCCTGTCCTATGCCGGAAAACCATTTACTTATCTTGTTCTGCCTCAACAAGTTAAGCATTTTTTCTTCAATTAGTCTTGGAAGGAGAAGCTGTTCGTATAGACGGGTCGCTGCCGCTTTGGAAATTTTTTTGTTGCCATCTATCATAAATCCTGAAAAACTCCGTATTTTTGTTACTTATGCGCAGCTCAGAAAGATCTTCCATCCAAAGTGCATCGCATATCTTAAGAAAAATCGCGTTTACATTCATCATAAAAAAAGGAGAAAATGGAAGCATTAGGAAGACAGATTCTGGCCGAGTTTTATCAGTGCTCAGAATCGAAAATCAATGACGTCTCATATGTAGAAAGTGCGATGCTCGAGGCCACAAAAGCATCGCACGCAACCATTGTATCGCATACGTTTCATAAATTTAGTCCCTACGGTGTAAGTGGTGTTGTAGTGATTGCTGAATCCCATGTAGCGATACATACCTGGCCTGAATACAATTACGCTGCCGTGGACATCTTCACCTGCGGCGAAACGATCGATCCCTGGATCATTCAGGAAACCCTTAAAAATCTATTCAATTCCGAAAGTGTGTCCAGTATGGAACTCAAGAGAGGAATGTTTAAAGTACCGGCGGGTGAGAAATTGCTCTTCAAACCAACGGCTGAACAGGAAACCGCCCCAGTAGCCGGATAATCGATCAGGAGAATCTTATGACGTCACTACCTTTTGTTGGTATGTCACCAACCCCCAATTGTTATGCACTGGTACAAGGTTCCGCCGATGCTGAAATGCGCCTGAATGCCTTCGATCACGCTCTGCTGCGAGCGGGCGTAGGGGATACCAATCTTATGCGGGTGAGTAGTATTTTGCCACCAGCAGCCGAACGAATTGAGAAAGAGGAGTTAGTATTGCCAAAAGGCGGGCTGATTCCCATAGCCTATGCGGTGATTGACAGTGCAAAACCTGGACAGGTGATCTCTGCCGCTGTCGCCGTTGGTATTCCGGAAGATTCCTCAGAGCCCGGCGTGATTATGGAGCATGAAGACGAAGCAGAGTTAATTGTAGTAGAGTCTACCGTTCGTAAAATGGCCGAAGATGCTTTCAAAATCCGAAACAGACGATTAAAAGAGGTACTATCGATCGGCGTGGAGCATCATGTTGAGAAGGTGGGATCTGTCTTTGCGGCAGTGGTTCTCTGGTATCGGTAAGTACGTATTGATGCACAACGGTATCCGTTTGTAATCGTCCGGGTATCTGCCACAGGCAGCAATGCGAATCCCATCAACCCGAAAAACTATACAATAGAAACGCAATATGGCGGAAAGTTTTCTAGAATATTATGAAGGAAAAACGGGTCTCACGATCGGAATTCGGGAGAAACTTTTTGACAAACAAACGCCGTATCAGCGCGTGGAGGTGTTCGATACCGATGCCTGGGGCCATCTTCTGACGATTGACGGGATGGTGATGCTGAGCGAAAGGGATGAATTCGTGTATCATGAGATGATTTCGCACGTGCCGCTTTTTATGCATCCGGCGCCGAAACGCGTGCTGGTGATTGGCGGAGGGGACGGCGGGACCGTTCGGGAGGTTTTGAAACATCGTACGGTGGAACATGTGGATCTGGTGGAGATCGATGAGGCGGTTGTAGAGGCTTCAAAGTTACATTTTCCCGGGCTTGGCGTGTTTGAACATCCGAAACTGAGCGTGACAATTGGGGATGGGATCGGGTATGTAGCCGGGCTTGAGAATGCAGTGGACGTGATTATTGTGGATGGTTCGGATCCTACGGGACCGGCAGAGGGGTTGTTTAGCGAGTCGTTTTTTCGGGATTGTGAGCGAGCGTTGAAGCCTGGTGGGATTTTGGTGGCGCAGAATGAGAGTCCTTGGGTACCATCGTACCGGCCTGCCATTCGGGCTGTGATGCAAATTCTTGCTGGGCAGTTTCCGTATGCGAATTTGTATTTGTCGTTCATACCGCTGTATCCGGCTGGGATGTGGGGTATGGCACTGGCTTCGAAGGGCGGGGATCCGCTGGATGGGCCTTTGGCAGAGCGTTTGGCGGAGGATGGTGATTTTCTCGAGGCACTTCGTTATTATAATCCAGAGTTACATCGAGGGGCGTTTGCACTACCAAATTTTGTGCGGCAATTGATTGAAGAGTGAGGATTGGGGCTTGATTTGGGTAGGATTGGGACTAGTCTGGGGTTGGGCAGGGATGTAAATTCACAATCCTCTTAAACAGACAGGCGGAGTCATGTTTCGCATCAAGGCGCGATCTTATTTTGGGTTTCTTTTCGGGGTGATGGGAGGGCTGTGTAGCGGAGTACTGCTTGCCAATCCGTGCATGGACGGGATCCGGGTCGAGAGCGTGAATGTACGTTTGTTGGATCTGGACGACATCAACCTACCCGATTTTTCTGCGTTGAAGGGTGTATTTCTCACCGATTCACTATTGAGCAGTATTGCCGATGAATCACACCAAATCCTTAAAGAACAGGGCTATTGGGAGAGCACGGTTACTGTGGAGTCGATTTTGCAAAGTCCTGAAAATTGTGGTGCCGAGATCCAATTGGCAATCGATCCAGGCCTGCAAACACCATTAGAGGGATATCGGTGGATAGGCCTTGAAACCCTTCAGCCGTCGTTTTTGGAGCAACTTCCGGCCCTTCGTGCGGGAGAACGGGTACTGCCCTCCGATCGGAAACGGGTACGCCAAACACTTCTAAGTACCGGATTTTTTCGGGACGTAGATGAGGGTCGGTGGGAGATGGGTCAACAGGGGCTTGTACTGCAGTTCACGGTGGAGGAGCTTCGCCAAAATGCATTGGACGGGATGATAGGATACGCACCCGGGCCAAACGGAGATGGACTGCTTGCCGGCTATGGAGATCTCCAACTTCGAAATCTGCTTCTCCCCGGTAATGAACTTACCCTCCGATACGAACAGCTCTCAAGGTCCGTTTCACGCCTCGACGCAACCGTACGACAAACCTATCCGGCTGGTTTGCCGGTTTCGCTGGCCGTGGGAGTACATTTTTTGCAACAGGATACACTCTATTTGCAGCAGGAGTTCCGGGCTGAGGGGGAGTATTTCCTGAGTGCCGGATTCGCCGTCACAGGGTCCGGTCAATTTGGCCGGGTTCGTGCGGTGTCTACGCTTCAGCCCGACACCCGTTCCACCTCCTGGGGGCTGGGGTTTCGATGGTTCTCACTCGATCATGCAGTGGTACCTAAACGCGGGTACGATGTAAGGATGATTGGCGAGGTGGAACTCCGTACTCGCATTGGCGTCTCCGAAACCTCGACACAGGAACTTCCCGCCCGGCAACGGATTCAACGATTTCAATATTCCGGAAAAGTCTACATTGCTGCAGCAAACCGCTGGGTTTTTGCTTTGCGAAATGAACTCCGGCACATGGTTTCGGGCTCCTTTTTGAGTACCGACCTGTATCGGTTCGGCGGTACAAACACCGTTCGCGGCTATGCTGAAGATCAGTTTCGTGCAGCTACTCTGGCCTGGGCCGATCTGGAGCCCCGCTTCTTGCTCGACCAGGAAACCTATCTATTTGTATTCGGTGCCTATGGATGGTATGATCGCCCCGAAACGTGGTCCCGGCAAGTCGCAGATTCAAATGCACAAGACCGATCCGGAGTCCGGAAATCTGCCTGGATCGGTTCGTTTGGTGCTGGAATCGCCTATCAGACTCCGCTCGGGATGATGCGGATCAGTTATGCTTTGTCGCCGGATGACACCTTTTCCTCCAGTAAAATTCATGTAGCACTGGGATTACAATGACGACGCATGAAACATCACCCCACCTTCTGGATCCTTTCCAGATAGAAATCTTCCCGCTCTCTCATCGCCTGTTGCTTTTCATCGGAGTCATCCTCCCATCCGCATAAATGCAGAACTCCGTGGATAAGTACCCGTAAAAACTCCTCTCTTACTTCCACCCCCAGCTCCTTGCTCTGTTCCCGGATTCGATCATCACAGCAGCACAGTGTTCCCTCCAATGCACTCCTATCTTCCTCATCATCCAGCCGAAACGTGATAATGTCTGTCACATAATCATGATTCAGATACGTTCGGTTGATCTCTGTGATCTCTTCCGCACTCATGAAAACAACCTCCAATGCCACAAACTGCACCCCTTCGTGTTCCTCTGTGGCAGCGAGAATCGCCTCAATGTCAGCCTCCTGTATCGGAAACTCCACTCCATCCGGAATGTGTTCGGGCGGATGCAAAACGATCCCGGGGTGTGAAGAGGGATGGTCCCGGATGTCTTGGTCGTCCCGGATGTCCTGGTCGTCATGACTACCCCTAGGGTCTTCCCAGGGCTCTTGCTTTGATGAATTTTGGGGATCTTTCATACGGGTTCAATGAAAATTAACAAAAATGAACTACGGTTTTCCGAGTACTGCAGTGTTCCGAGTACTGTGGATACTCGAATGCTTGTGGATTCTCGTATACTCATAGATTCTTTAATACTGTACTGGTTCTCGAGTACTGTATGAATTCGGGGATACCGGAATATGTTCTCACGAGGTGTGATTCGGATCCGCCACAACGACTTCCGGCCCAACCTCGAGGCTGCTCACCAGATGGCGAATCGCACGAAGCTGCGGTTCCAGCTGGTCAGACACCTCCACAGGGCAAAGAAGCTCTACAGCAATCTCCTCAAGATACGTTCGTTCCCTGAAAATAACCGGAAACGGGTGCAAAACCGATTGCACAACAGATTCGAGATCATACGCATACTGAACCCGAAACGTCTGGAAGCGATGTAACGGCAAACGTGTTGCGGCCTCTATGGTGTTTCCTGCAGCCTCCCCATAGGCCCGAATCAAACCGCCGGTCCCCAGTTTCACCCCACCAAAATAGCGGATTACAACCAGCAGAACATCTACGAGGTCTTCGGACTGAAGCCGATGCAGAATCGGAGCGCCTGCTGTTCCGGAAGGTTCCCCATCATCCTGCGAAAATTCAATAGGTTTCTTCGGGTTGATGCGAAAAGCATAACAGTGATGGTTTGCTTTTGGGTGTGCAAGACGGATCGTTTCGAGTGCGGATTCGGCGGCATATCTCGATGAAACCGGCATCAGAATACCATGAAACAGGGAATGTTTGATTCTTAGTTTGGTTTCGGTGCGTTCTTTGCAAGTCTGCATGGAGCTGGTTGAATTCGTTCCTAGCGCAAAGATAGGTTTTTGACCGAAAAATTCATTGTTTTTGTGCCGTTATGGCTGAAATTCAATCAGAAAATTTCTATTTTCAGATTCTATTGAAAAAGAGGTTTTTTCAACCATGAACAACTGTCAAAGAGATTATGTCACAAATCCTAACTGCACTAACCTCTCAGGTCGGACGTAAATACCTCACTGGACTCACCGGTGTTCTTCTTATGCTATTTGTTGTCGTCCATCTCACTGGAAATCTTGCCATGTTTGGCGATGTCCATGCAATGAACGAGTACTCTCATTTTCTTCATGAACTCGGACCACTGCTTTGGTTTGCAAGGATCGGTTTGCTGGTCATTTTTGTCGCCCATATCTACATCGGAATCTCCATCTGGCTGAACAAACGAAAGGCACGTCCACAAAAATATGAGGTGTATAGTAGCAAGGGCGGGCCCAGTCGTCAGACGCTCAGCTCAAGAAGCATGGCCTTTACCGGTGTGGTTTTGTTGATATTCATCGTTTTCCATCTTCGAACTTTTGCCTTCGGAGAGCCTGAAATGGTATCAATAGGAGGGGTGATGATGAAAGATATCAAATCTCTTGTGATCGCCACGTTTCAGAGTCCGGGTTATGCATTTGGCTATACATTTGTGATGTTGCTTCTTGGAGTGCATCTTGGGCATGGATTCTGGAGTGCATTTGTCTCTTTAGGGTTCTCCGGGAAAAAAGCGACGGCAACCCTGTACACGATCGGAACCATTTATGCCGTGGTGATGGCATTCGGATTTCTGTTCATCCCGTTGTACATCTATTTTGGCGGCGGTTGTGACGCTGCTCTCATTCAGTGCGTGGAGCCTTGATTCTACTAAATCTATTTTGAACTTTTCAAACTACCGAACATGACCAAAATCAAGCTTACATCCAATGTGCCGGACGGTCCGTTAGCGGAAAAATGGACGAAGCATAAGAATAATATCAAGCTGGTTTCTCCCAATAATAAGCGAAAATACCGGATCATTGTGGTGGGTACCGGGTTGGCCGGGGCTTCGGCTGCGGCAAGTCTTGCAGAACTTGGATATAACGTAGACACCTTTTGTATTCAGGATTCAGCTCGGCGGGCTCACAGTATCGCCGCGCAGGGTGGGATCAATGCAGCTAAAAACTATCAGAACGACGGCGACAGTGTATGGCGCCTGTTTTACGACACCATTAAAGGAGGGGACTACCGAAGCCGAGAAGCCAATGTGTACCGGCTAGCGGAGAACTCCAATCATATTATCGACCAGGCCGTAGCACAGGGAGTACCTTTTGGCCGGGATTATGGAGGGTTGCTGGACAATCGTTCGTTTGGCGGGGCACAGGTTTCCCGCACCTTTTATTCTCGGGGTCAAACCGGGCAGCAGCTATTGCTGGGGGCTTACCAGGCGATGATGAAACAGGTTCATCATGGTAAGATCAAGAATCATGTTCGTCAGGAGATGTTGGATCTGGTGGTTGTAGACGGAGTTGCCAAAGGGATTATTACACGGGATCTGGTGTCCGGAGAGATTCAGAAATGGGCGGCAGATGCTGTTGTGCTTGCAACCGGCGGATACGGTAATGTATTCTATCTTTCCACCAATGCGAAGAATTCCAATGTAACAGCAGCATGGCGTTGTCATAAGCGTGGGGCTCTTTTTGCGAATCCGTCGTTTGTTCAGATCCATCCCACTTGTATTCCGGTCTCCGGGGATTATCAGTCGAAACTGACGTTAATGAGTGAAAGTTTGCGGAACGACGGGCGAGTCTGGGTACCCAGAAACAAAGATGACAAGCGCAAACCCAATGACATACCCGAGGAGGACCGCTACTACTACCTTGAGGAGCGGTATCCCAGTTTTGGAAATTTGGTACCCAGAGATGTAGCCAGCCGTAATGCAAAACATGTAACGGACGAAGGTTTGGGTGTTGGTGAAACCGGATTGGCCGTATACCTGGATTTTCGGGATGCGATTAAACGAGACGGAGAGGATACGATTCGTGCTCGGTACGGGAATCTTTTTGCGATGTATGAGAATATTACTGATGACAATCCATACGAAGTACCGATGCGGATCTTCCCTGCGGTTCATTACACAATGGGAGGACTCTGGGTTGATTACAATCTAATGAGTAACATTCCCGGCTTGTTTGTTGCAGGCGAGGCGAATTTTTCGGATCACGGAGCAAACCGGCTTGGTGCAAGCGCGTTGATGCAAGGACTGTCGGATGGCTATTTTATCATCCCGTACACCGTAGGAAATTATCTTGCAGATGTAACGCCACATGATGTGTCTACTGCGCATGAGGCATTTGATACGACAGCGAAAGAGGCGACGGCGCAGCTGGATAAACTTCTGGCAGTACAGGGAGAGAAGACCATCATTGAGTACCACAGAGAGCTGGGTAAAATTATGTGGGATCAGGTTGGAATTTCCCGTGATCAAGAGGGTCTGGAAACGGCATTAAGCAAGATTCGTGCGCTGCGGGAGGATTTTTGGAAGAACGTTCGGGTGCCAGGGAAGACCAACTACTACAATAAGTACCTGGAGTTTGCGAACCGGGTGGCGGATTTCTTTGAGCTGGCAGAATTGATGGCACTGGATGCACTGGATCGCAAGGAGTCGTGTGGATGTCACTTGCGAGATGAGTATCAAACCGAAGAAGGTGAAGCACTACGAAACGATAAGGAGTATTCGTACGTCTCTGCCTGGGAGTTTGAAGGGCTTAATGGTTCTCTGCAGACGGCTCTGCACAAAGAGAAGCTAGATTTTGAGTTTGTGGAGCTGAAACAAAGAAGCTACAAATAGAAAGAATCGAAACATAAACGGGACTACTATGAGTTTAATGACCATCCATCTGCGAATCTGGAGACAGGAACACAAAGATGCAAAAGGGCAGTTTGAGAATTATACACTCGACAAGGTGAATGAACACATGTCGTTTCTGGAGATGCTGGACGTTCTCAATGAAGAGTTGATGAAGGAGGGGAAAGACCCGGTGGAGTTTGATTATGATTGCCGTGAGGGGATCTGCGGATCATGTAATATGGTGATTAATGGCCGAGCACACGGGCCGAAACATAAGACCGCTGCCTGCCAGCTTCACATGCGAAATTATAAGGATGGGGATACCATCGTAATCGAACCTCCACGGGCCTCGGCGTTCCCTGTGATTAAGGATCTTGTGGTAGACCGAAGTGCGTTCGACCGAATTATTGAAGCGGGTGGATATATTTCCGTGAATACCGGTGCGGCTCCGGAAGCCAACTTGCTTCCTGTGGAACAGGAGACAGCCAATGAGGCCTTCGATTATGCAACCTGTATCGGGTGTGGTGCTTGTGTTGCTGCATGTCCGAACTCATCGGCGTCATTGTTTACAGGGGCAAAGCTTGCTCATCTTAACAGCCTGCCTCAGGGACAGCCGGAGAGAGATCTTCGGTCGATTGCGATGGTGGAGCAGATGCAAAAAGAGGGATTTGGCGATTGTTCCAACTTTGCAGAGTGTGAAGCGGTTTGTCCGGTAGGGATTTCGATCTCCGCCATTGCTCAGATGAGAAGAGACTATCTGAAAGCCGTCGTGAGGAACTGATGAGCAAGCGAGTGATTGGGGCAACCTGCGATAGGTCATCCCGGATACTTTTGTCTGGGGGCGTCACCCCACCGAGGAA
>PZPG01000002.1:71698-92175 GCA_003045995.1 Bacteroidota bacterium | reverse complement strand
GGATGACAGTGGCTGTGACTAGAAGGTAGAGCAGTACAACGACGATCATGGTGGTGATGATGCCGCGAGGAATTGTTTTTTGTGGGTTTTTTACCTCTTCGCCAAGAGTTGCGATTCGGCCATATCCGGTGTAGGCAACGAACATAAGGGCGGTGGCATAGAAGAGGGATGCGACGGGTGTGTTGTGCGAGCCGGGGGTGTTGTGTGTGTCGGGTGTACTGTTCGGGCCGAGCGCGCCAATGGCTCCGGTTGCGTCTCCGGCACCTGTAATACTTGCTACATCTCCGGTCATTTGTCTCATAGCATCCCCAAATGGAGTAGTTGGCAATCCGTTGGTGAGCCATGCTGCGCCTGCGAACAATAGCAGGCCGATAAGAGTGATAAGGACCATCCAGCGATTGGCACGATCGCTTTGACGGATACCGCCGCGGACAAGAAGAGTCACGGTGAGGAGCAGGACATAACCGGCAATGAGGTGTGTTACCGGTCCGGGACTGATGCCGGCCATGTGGAAACTGTAGGACACGGTACCGAGGATGGCAGTTGCGGCGGAGGCTGATTTTGCAACAAGGAAGGTCCAGCCGGCGGTAAAACCAAACCAGTGATTCAGAAAGTGGTAGCCGTACTCGTACGTTCCTCCTGAAACGGGATGGGCCGCTGCTAGTTGGGCACTGCTGAGTCCGTTAAAGAGTGCGAGAAAGGCGGCAAGAATGATGGCGATAAGAACTGAGCTACCTGCGATATCGGTTGCGATGGCAATGCTAACAAAAACACCCGTACCGATAATAGAACCAAGACCCATCAGCATCGCTCCGGTGGTGTTAATCTCTCTTTTTAGGAGTGATGGCATATCGGGGATGGGATCAATGAGAGAGAAAACAAGAGAGCCAATGGTCGGAATTGAACCGACGACCTACGCTTTACGAGAGCGTTGCTCTACCCCTGAGCTACATTGGCAGTGGTTGCACTACACCTGCATTCAATACATGTGTATGGCCTTATGAAGGAGCCAAAAATAGGAACTTTTTTACTTTGGGAAAACAGGCGCCCAAGAAAAAGCATAGGATTTATTGGGCTGTACCAGATCGAATGGTATCACCGAAGAAGATACCATTCATGAGAAGACGATTTGTTCCAAACCAAAAGGCACGGAAAACCGGATTGTCCAGGTAGGATAGAATGCGCCCGTTCCCAAGCCGGTGTATTGTGATTGATGCACTTCCACTCAGTTTCTCCAGATTTTCATCCGAAACATACCCGCCGAGTAGTGGTTCGTCCGCATAGCGAAGGGGTGTTGCGTATGGGTTTTCTGTGGGTTGCAAAAAGATGGACGTGTTCCGGAACAGTGCAATTGACTCATTCTGGTATCCGTACGCGATCGGATGGGAAAGATCCAGCGTTCCCTGGAAAATCGAACCACCAATGAAATCGCGCGCACGGTCGTTGGAATATTGGTCATATGGCCGACGTGGTGAGTGAGTATCGGACTCACCATCCGAATCCTTTACATAGGCTAGATCCACCCAGTTTTGCGATGCAGCCCATTGAACGGCTCCACGCAGAGTAATAAGGGTTCCGCCATTGGCGACCCAGTTCTTCAGCTCCTCTGTCATCGCGCTCCCTAAATCGCTGTAGCGACCATCGGCGAGAACCATCACATTGTAATCCTGAAGATTGGCACCCGAAAGATCCTGCTTGTCGATCATTGTAACCGGTATATGATAGCGTTGATCCAGTAGGTGCCAGACCTCTCCCGCATCATAACTGCGAACACCATCTCCGACAATCATGGCAATTTTTGGCATGGTGACGGGTACAAAGGATGGACTGCCCAGATCTGCACCGGAAACAGTGAGCCCGCGATTCAGGCTCATCACATTTACACCATCCTCACGGACTACCTCACGGATCACAGACCACAAACGATCTTTATCGATCATCTCATCTCCTGCCGGGATTAACACCGTTCCCTGCGGATACGTTTTCACTCCAACCGGTGTGGCTGCCGTAAACGATTTTGTGGCGACTTTCGCACGAAACCCATGCTGCTGCAAGGTGTACAATGCTCTGGGTGCATAATAATCAGACCACTCCATCAGATAGGCAACCTGACTTCGGCCACCGGTTAGCCGCCCCTCCTCCGGAATCTGAAAATTCTCGTCCAACGACCATGCAACCCCCTTCAATCCGTCATTGAATCGGGAAGCATAGACCTCAGCAACTGGGAGATGAAATGCATCGGTGAGTGTCCAGGATGAAACGTCGTAAAAAACAGAGTCCGCAAATTCAGTACGACGCTCAAACAGTGATTTTAAAAAGAGGTAGCGGGTTTGTTCGGCAGGGATAATGACTGCCTGTCCACGTTCAAACGATGTCTGTCCGATGGTAAGATTTTGTGCAAGATCAAATACGTCAACATCATGATGGAGCAAAATATCGGTGAAATGAGCCAAGCGTGCAGGATCCGAAGCATCTCCAACCACCCATGCCTTAACGGGCGACCGCGAAGCCTCCATCAACACGTCAGAATAGAATGTTCTCATATGATCGTGAAGATCGGTACGAAGCTCCCGCGCCGCCTGAAGGGATGAGAGTGACGTTGCAACCTGATTTTCTATCGTCTCCCGAAATGTCAGAACCCCGTGTATAGATTCCTGAGCAGATCCGCGGGAGCTCGCCTGCTCAAACAAAATTCCTACTGAACCGAAAATATCCGGATATGTGGATCCTTTGCCGTAGTAAAAATCATCAAATGTTTCCCGGCTGTAATAAAGCTCGCCCATCGCATCCAGAGCATCGGCGTGATACTCCGCTATCGCCATAGTAAGATCCTGATTTCGCTGCGGCGTGAGCGGGTGCGTTCGTTCCGGGACTCCCGGCTGGAAAAAGTAGGTCGAATTGGTACCCATCTCATGAAAATCGGTAAGCAAATTGGGGAGCCATCGCTGAAACATTCGTACCCGTCCGCGTGAGGAGGGTTGTTGCACTGGCATCCAGTCACGGTTCAGATCAAACCAGTAATGATTGGTACGCCCCCCTGGCCAAACTTCATTAAATTCCCGCGCTTCCGACGCATTTACAGAGCTATTCACAGAACGATGCTGATTTACCCAGCCAGCAAACCGCTGCACACCATCCGGATTGAGGGCAGGATCTAGCAAAATAATCATCTCATCCAGCGAAGACTCAAAATCTTCACCGGTTCGCGCAGCCAGATAGTAGCTCATCAACACAGCGGCATTGGCACCGCTGGCCTCATTTCCATGAACACTGTAGCCCAGGTTTACAACGGCTGGCATCCGCTCCAGATCCAGATCGTCCGATTGCGAGGGGTCGGACAGAAGCAAGTGAGTTTGCCGGATCCGCTCCAGGGAAAGGTGATTTTCAGGGGACGTGATGGTAAGCATGATGAGTGGCCGCCCTTCGTGCGTGGTCGCATACTGCTCCAGAATAACCCGATCCGACTGTTCTGCAAGATGCCTCAGATAAAAAAGAATTTCATCGTGGGTTACATGCCGCTCGCCGACTTCAAACCCAAAAAACTCAGACGGTGTAGTGATTTCCTCCAGAAATGTTGCATTTTCCGGAAAATAGCCCTCAAATTCCGACTGAGCATGGGCATCCGGCTTTCCTAGCAGCGTAAAAAAAATCGCAAACATAGGAAGCAATGAGGCCATAATTCCGGGCAAACGAATTTCAAAGCGTGTCATAATGGTATGTACTTTTTTCGGGTTGATGGGAGGACAGACTGGTACAAACCGCCTCCACCTGGAAAGAAACCCCTCCACCTGGGAAGTGACTCCTCAACTTGGGAAGTAACTCCTCCACCTGGAAAGAAGTTCATTTATATGCAAAGATGCTCCTCTACCTGAAAAGAAGTCCTCCACATGGGAAGAAACCTCTCCACCTGGTAAGTAGCTTAATAGCGGAATTCTGCCGCAACATTTGCATGATTGGGCATCTCATGCTTTGGCAGCATGAAAACACCACAACCGGTTTTGAAACCCTGAATAGCAAGCCAGTTGATCAGGTCGATATCTTCCTCACCCGGCTCGTGAGCAAATTGAACCTCTCCGGAGTCGGGATCCACCACGCCAAAGTGTTGTTCATCAGGGCTGAGCAAAATGGTATTTGCACGTCCTTCAAATGCTGCACGGATAATTTCACTCATGTTGTTTGAGAATTTATCATCGGTACTTTCGGAGAAAACGCGCAATGCCTTATAGAGATCTTTCAGAAAATACTCTTTAATTTTTTCGAATCCAGCGTCGATTAGCTCCCGGTCTTCCAGGTTGTCGGGGTTGATGGTAACCGATTGCTCCATGGTTCGGGAGTAGCGCTGGAATGAGCGGTATGTAGATAGGTTTTCCTCTAGCCCGATGAGGATCAACGGCTCGCCAATCATATTCATAAGCTCCGTAACTCCTTTTTCTACCTCCCGGAAATACTGCTCTGTAATCACTTTTTTATCTTCATTGCCGGAGCCATGCCCGAAAAACTGTGCGTTTTTACCCTCTGCTCCGGTATGAAACTGTAGCTGTTTCTCCGGGGTTACTTCGAGGTACTGGTCTACCGATCTAGAAATTCCCTGAGGCGTGATGTCGGTCGCATCATCCCGAGTACAATGAAGCAGGCGCAGTGATTTTCGGCTCAGTGCGAGGATGGCAAAAGTGCCCTCCAGTGAAAGCATGGGGAGCAGGGGAGTGATGAGAAAATGGTCGTGCAGATAGACCTGCTCGCGGACGCTGTAGGGCAACGAATAGGTGGTCACTGATCCGTTTTCGATATACACCACGAGGCCACCCTCCTGATGAGCCCAAAAGAGTGGCTGATCAATCAGGTCTCGGGCTTCCTTTAAAAAGGCAGTGATCTCGTCCGGTTTTTTGCCACGCTTTTCGAGTTTGGCTTCTGCTTGTTGCAACAGATTTTTGTAGGTAATTTTATTTTGTTTTGTCTCTTCGCCCTTTTGGAATGCCGGCATGGTGATGGTGAGAAGTTCAGGCGATTTTTTTTCGATCAGTTGTGCTACGACGTTATTTGTGACCATAAATTCTTTGTTCTTGATGTTTGATGAAACTTCGATTTGGATATCTGTTGCTGTTCGTTTGATTCTGTTTTTATTTTCACAGATACTGAAACGAAATGACCGGAGACCCGTTCGATTAGGTATTCAAAAGTACAAAAAAGTTCCCACATTGCTGAATGAAACTTAATGAAACTGAATAAAATCCCAAGAAACCGTAGGAAAGATGCAGTCTGACTCTATCACATGGCGTACGTTCCGGTATGCATTCGGACCCGGGCTTGTCATGGCCGCTGCCGCGATCGGTGTGTCGCATCTCGTTCAATCCACCCGTGCAGGAGCCGAGTACGGATTTAGTCTCATTGGAATCGTCCTTCTCGTAAATCTCTTCAAATACCCCTTTCTGGAATTTGGTCCGCGATATGCTGTTGCAACCGGCGAACACCTCATTGCCGGCTACCGCAAATTAGGGCGCTGGGCGATCGGACTCTTCATCCTGTTCACCTTCGGGACTGTATTTGCCATCCAGGCAGTTGTAACCCTCGTAACCGCAAGTCTGGCAACGCCCCTCACAGGCATTGAACTCTCCGTCCAAACCTGGTCTGTCATCATCGTCATTCTCTGCACAGCCCTACTCATCCGTGGCAACTACGCTGTGCTCGACCGCGTTGTAAAACTCTTCCTGTCTGTGCTGGCCATCTCAACGCTGTTTGCCGTCACTGCAGCGCTGGTCGGCGGCGGACACTCCCCCGATCCGTCGTTTCAGGAGCCGGAAATCTGGTCTCTCGCCGGCATCACCTTCCTCATCGCCCTTATGGGATGGATGCCGATCCCGCTCGACGTTGCGGTGTGGCACTCCATCTGGACGCTCGAACGAAGCAAACAGACCTCCCATCAACCCAGCCTTAAAGAATCCCTCACCGACTTTCAAATCGGCTACGCGGGCGCTGCGATTTTTGCGGTTCTCTTTCTCATCCTAGGGGCGCAAGTCATGTACGGTTCCGGAGAATCGTTTGCAGCAACTGCCGGAGCCTTCTCTCAACAACTCATTCAGTTATTCACGCAAAGCCTGGGTGAATGGGCCTTCTTTATCATCGTCATTAGCGCGTTTTCAACCATGTTCAGCACCACATTTACGGTTATCGATACCTACCCGCGCGTAGTGAATCATCTGCTTGCTGAACTCTTCCCAAGCCACAAAGGCCAACGTTTCCAGCGCACATACCCACTTTTGCTCGTGCTTCTTTCTGCCACCTCGCTCGGTTTTCTGTTGCTGATGGGCGATCGGTTCCGCCTGCTTATCGATCTCGCCACCACACTCAGCTTCCTCGTCGCTCCTGGACTCGCCTGGATGAACTACAAATTGATCACCGGCCCGCACGTGGACGCCGCATTCCAACCGGGAAAAAAGATGCGAATTCTATCGGTTGCCGGACTTGTTTTTCTAACATTGTTTGCTTTATTCTATCTCGGGGTGCAACTTGCCTCCCTGTAAACGTGTCGCGTGAATTTAGTTCGGGGTGATGCGATTGCTTTTCGGGGTGGTGGGAAAGCTGCCGGGCGACATGAGTGTTTCACACGTAACAACCACCAGTACGACAGCTAAAAACCAAAACATCAGTTCGTGCAAAAACATTGATCCAGGCTTGGTTGAACATGCCATCCCGGAATAGAGGTTGATCACCATCACCATCACCACCACCATCACAATCATCATCAAAATCATACCGGTTATCATTATCATGAATCATCTTGTATCATTTGCATGCCTGGCTCGAACGGTTTTGATTGCACTGATTGGAATGGTACTAATTTCTCCGCTGCTTCACGCACAATATTATCCGGTGACGCTCAGACCATCATCACAGGAGTGGATGCAGGTGGAAACAGAGCACTTTCGACTGATATATCCCAAGCGATACACACCGGTCGCACAGCATTCACTCCGGATTCTGGAACGAGAAATGGCTTCTGTGGAAGCGTTGATGGGGGGTGAGATCCGAAGGTTTCCTATCATCCTGAACCCGGAAAATGATCTGTCGAATGGGTATGTGACGCCTATTTTGTTTCGCTCCGAGGTGGAGATTGCCCCGATTACCGGGAAGGTGATGAACCCCGGCTCCGGGGACTGGATGAATTTGGTACTGCCGCATGAATTGGTGCATGTGATGCACTTCAGCAAACGGCCAAAATTAGCACTAACGAATGTGATCGGTCTGTTTTCGCCCGATTTTCGGCGTTCGATCCACAGTACAGCTCCATTTGGGGTTCATGAAGGGATTGCCGTGTATCATGAAACCTATGGGGCGCACCGATCCGGAGGGCGGGGCAACTACCCTTACTTTATGAATCAGTTTCGCGTAAATGCTGCATCGGAGGATCCCTGGTCGATGGGGCAGCTTCTCAGTGTCACGGATGCTACCCCTCCATTCGATCGTCATTATATTGGTGGCTTTGCTTTTACCGAGTGGCTCATTGGCCGGTACGGGCAGCCGGTGATACGAAGGGCGATCGAACTCAATTACAGGGCACCTTTTCTCGGGTTTGGGGTCGCACTTCGACGGGCAACAGGAGAGTGGCCGGCACGGTTATATCGTGATTTTCGGGATGATGTGGATGCCGATCTGCATGTGGCAGGGGGGCTGGGAATGGCCAAGAATCACAGGACGATGGATGTAGCAACCGAGGTGCCCTTTGAGGCTTCATGCCGACGCATGAGTAGACCTTTGTGGCTGGATAACGAGATGCTATTGTTCTATGGGAGAAGCTGCAATCGGCCGGCTGGGTTTTATACCGTGGATTTAACATCCGGCTCGGATGCAAAACTGCTTAGAGAAACGGCGTTGACGCAGGATTATCTCTACTCAAGGGTGGATTTCGAAGAGAATTTCTCCGGTTTGTTATTTGCACGATATCACACGGATCGCATCTACGACAATGTGTTTCGGGGGGATCTGCATCTGTTGAACCTGGAATCGGGCGAACCAGTACGAGTAACGAAGAAGCTTCGCCTTTCAGCGCCGGTGCAGGCACCAAAGGTACTTCGGGATGCAACGAGTATGACAGGATCTGCGGGGATGTTGTTTGCTCTTCAGGTACACGGGGACAGGCACAAACTGGTGCGACTAGCAGCCATTGACAGCGCTGTTGATTCTTCCGATGACTCTTCTCTTCACTACGTTGTGGAAAAGGTATATGGGCAGCCAGCTCATAGTACTGTCGTAGAAATGACATTTCGACCTGCGGGACATTCCGGAGCTGATGCGTTGTTGATTGGCAGAATTGGCACACGACAGGCACTTTGGCTCCTCGATTTTACAGAAACAGATTCTGTCATGACCGAAGCTCCTTTGCTGTATACAGAGAATGGTTCCCTTTTTGATCCATCCTGGCATCCCGACGGAAACTCGTTTTTGTTTGTAAGTGACCACACCGGAGTAATGCAGGTCTACGAACACAATCTGAAAACTGGCAAAACCGTACAAAGGACGGAAACGATGTTTAATGCGTTTGAGCCTTCGTTTTCGCCGGATGGCTCGAAAATTGCATTTGTAGCACAAATGGAAGAGGAGCAAAGGGTGATGACTTTGGAACTCTCTCGGGCGTTGCAGCGGCAGGTTTCGATGGGCAGTGACAACGCAGCGTTTTTGGTATCACAAAGTGATAAGAATCCTCCGATCTCGGGAGGTTTGCCCTATCAAATCGCCATTTCAAAGGATGGAGATAGCGAATTACCTGCCTTGGAGCCAACACCCTATAAAATGGGGGTTTCTTGGCTAAAACCCCGCATCTGGTTACCATTTTATGAAATGGAGTCGGGAAGGGAACGCTGGGGTGTGGAATTGGAAAGTGTAGATGTGATGAGTCGGAATGCCTACTCTTTGGAATTGAGTATGCAGGCTGATAAGCTATGGTACAATTTCAAGTATACAAGCAAGCACTTCTTTCCGGGAGTACGGCTCGAGGCCTACAATGAGCCATTGGATATCGAGCTTCGGGCCAGAGCCGATGAAGTGCTCTACTCGTTTCCTTTTCTGCAACAGAGCAGGGGGTTTTCCGTTACACTCCCATTTTTATTTCGGTTTGAACAACAAACCCGGTTTACCGCACTAGCCATCGAGCCAGAATTTAATTGGGGCAGTTTACGGCTTCTTGACAGTGAAAATTCAGGGATTAGTCGATCCTCGTTTGCATCCGTGCAAAGTATCGGTATTACAACAGCGCTTAGCTGGAACATTCGGCGATATGCTAGGGATATTCAGCCCAATGCTGGCTGGACGTTTTATGCCGAAGCACTTGCAGGACTCAATGATGGAGAGTTGATTGCCGATGTGAGGGTGGATGGCGAACCTGCAAAACTCACCGCTCGTTTAGATAAACGAAGAGGATTGCGTCTGGGTGTTTCGGTTTATCTGGCTCCGCTGGCTCGTTTAAATCAGTCGCTTCGGACTGGCTTTGTATTTTATAATCAAACCGAACGGCCCGTTTTTAATACGCAATCGGAGGTATTGGATCATTTTGATGGGCGGCCTCTGGCAGGAATTCAACGAGCAGGGATTTGGAATCAGCGGTATACCATTCCACTAATCTATCCCGATGATGGGGGGGTCTTACTTCCTTTTTATCTTTCCAATGTGTATGCAGAATTGTTCAGTCAGACACTGGCAGACCTGGACACGCTGGAGGCCGGGACGTCTGTGCGTTTGCAAACCGTAATTGGAGCCGGGCTCCGAACCCGGTTTCGGTTTGGTTTGATTCCGATGGATCTGGGAATTTCATTTGGTATAGATTTGGGAACCGGAGCCGCCTCGGTTCTGTTCGGAACAAGACAGTAGTGAACATCGAAGCTTAATCTCGAAAGAAAAATTAACCAATTAAATTCTATGTCCTGGACATCAGCCATCGACACCTTTGCACAAGAATCCGGCATTAGTAAGCCACTCGCCGAAAATATATTGACGCTAACAGAGCTTCTGGAAAGAGTGCTCGAGGGGCGGGGTGCGAAGGATCTTCTTACGCTTTCCACGGATTTGCCCTCGCTTACATCGGACCTGTTTGAAGTGCTAAATACCAGTGCTGGAGCCGGTGAAAAAGCTGTCGAGGGAGCTGTTGAGGAGGCCGGTGAAGAAGCCTTCGAGAGTTCTGCCGAGGGTGCTGCCGAGGGTGCTGTCGTGGGTGCTGTCGTGGGAGCGGAGGATCACTGGGATGAGTATGGCTCTCCCATCAACCCGAAAAAAACGATGGATGAAAGCGGGGAGGCAACCGAGTTGTTTATTGCGATTCGTGAACGGGTAGCTTCGCTGACACAGGATCAGCTAGCAGAATTGTTACGGCTGACGACGATTTTTTTCCACCTGGTGAATTCGCTTGAACAGCACGAGATTATTCGGATCAATCGGGAGCGGGCGATTCGGCGTGGTGAGAGCGGAGCGTTGCCGGATAGTATCGAGGAGGCGGTTTTACGATTGAAGGAGCTCGGGTTTTCGTATGAGGCGGCGGCGGATCTGTTTTCGCATCTGGATATTCAGCCTACGATTACGGCGCATCCAACAGAGGCCCGTCGGCGGAGTATTTTGAATAAACAGGAGAGTATTACGGCGCTGATCGATCGGCTGGCGCTGGAGCGCTTGACTCCGATGGAGCGGCAGACGACGTTGCACCGGATATTGAGTGAGATTTTGCTTCTTTTGTCCACGGATGAGGTTCGGCCGGAGCGGCTGACGGTGAAGGATGAGGTGGAGAACGGGCTTTTTTACTTTACGGGTGCGATCTGGAGTACGATTCCGCGTTTGTATGATGAGATTGAGGATGCGTTTATGCGTCATTATGGGAGGGCACCGGCTATGCCTGTGGTGCTGAAGTATCGATCCTGGATTGGGAGCGACCGGGATGGGAATCCGAATGTGACGTATCGTTTGACCTGGAGTACATTTTTGGAGCAGCAACGGGCGGTTTTGCAGATGTATCACCGGGATCTTCAGCAGATTCGGCGGTATTTGTCGGTGTCTCAGAATTTGACGTCGATATCGGAGGAGTTGGAGAATTCTCTTCGGGCAGACAGAGAGGAGGTTCCGCTGAGTGAGAGCTTTCAGAGGCATTATCAGAATGAGCCGTACCGGCGGAAGGTAACGCATATGATGCATCGGATTCGCAGGAAGCTGGAGGAGGACGCGGATGAGGGGAAAGCTGGAGTGGAGTTTGGCGGGGGAGTTGGCAGGGGGGTGGACGGGAGTCTGGATTCTGGGTTTGGAGCCGGGTCTGGTGCTGGGTCTGGTGCTGGTTCTGTAAGGATGGGATATTCGAGTGAGAATTTTGTCCGGGATCTTGGGTTGATTCGGGATTCGCTACGGGAACATGGGTTCCGGGATGTGGCGGACTCCGGACCGCTGAATGATCTGTACATCCGCGCAGAGACGTTTGGGTTTCATATGGCAGCACTGGACATTCGGCAGCATAGTGAAGTGCATGAACGGACGGTGGCAGAGTTACTGCAGGCAGCAAACGTGACCAGTGGATATGGTGAATTACCGGAGGAGGAGAAAATTGCGTTGCTTTCGAAGGAGTTGATGAATCCTCGACCACTTGCGCCTGTTCATAAGGTGTTTAGCGCAGAAACATTGGAAACACTGCGGGTTTTTCGGATGATCAAGGAAATTTTGCACCGGGAGCCAGATGCGATCGGGTGTTATATTATCAGTATGACGCATGGAGTTAGTGACCTGCTGGAGGTGTTGTTGCTGGCTAAACAGGAGGGGCTTTGGTGGGTGGATGAGGGGGAAGTTCACAGCCTTTTGGATGTAGTTCCACTGTATGAAACGATTGATGATCTGCAGCGGAGTGCTGAATTGACGCGTGCTTTTCTGTCGCAGGAGGTGTACCGTGGGCAGCTCAAGGCAAGAAATCGTTTTCAGGAGATCATGCTTGGTTATTCCGACAGCAACAAGGATGGTGGTTATTGGATGGCGAACTGGGCATTGCAGAAAGCACAACTGGAACTGGGAGAGGTTCTCCGTGAGATGGAGATCGATTTTCGTCTGTTTCACGGACGTGGCGGAACGGTAGGCCGGGGTGGGGGACGATCAAACAAGGCGATTTTGGCGTTGCCGACGGTTGCGAATAACGGACGGATTCGGTTTACCGAGCAGGGGGAGATTATTTCGTTTCGATATTCTCTTCCGGAAATTACCCATCGGCATCTTGAGCAGGTGATTAATGCGGTGGTGCGAATCACGTCAGGAGAGAAAAATGACCAGGAGGAGGCGGAGGATTTGCGTAATCAATGGATGCAACGCCTAGCTGATGAAGCGATGAAGCAGTATCGCGCTTTGATTGATCATCCTGGATTTTGGGATTGGTTTGTGTCAGTAACACCTGTACAGCATATCGGGAAACTGCCGATTGCTTCGCGTCCGGTATCGAGGGCAACTTCCGGGAACTTGTCGTTTGGGTCGCTGCGTGCGATTCCCTGGGTATTTGCCTGGACACAGGTCCGGTACAACATACCGGGGTGGTATGGATTTGGCACAGCTTTTGAGCGCCTGATGGAGGAGTGGCCTGAGCTGGCGGAGAGGGCAGGAGAGTGGTACCAGGATGGCCGGTTTTTTAAGACGATTGTGGATAATGCACAGCGGGAGATGGCGCGAACGCATCTGTTAACGGCGGAATCGTATCACAATCGGGTGGCCTCTGCAAAGGGGGGTGAGGAGAAGGTATCGTCCCATTTTCAGCAGTGGATCGAGGAGGACTACCGGAAAGCAGAGCGCGTGATTCAGGCCATTACAGGTCAGGAGCAGCTGCTGGATAACAGTCCAGTTATTCAGAGATCGATCGACTTTCGTAACCGGTTTACGTTTCCTCTGAATATGATGCAGATCGAGTTGCTACATCGGTGGGAAAGGGCGTCCGACGAGGAGCGGGATCAGCTGGAAAAAATATTACAGCTCAGTATTAACGGAGTTGCCGCGGCCATGCAGAGCACGGGTTAAGCATCAAACCACGGAATAAGCATCAAACCACGGAATAAGCATCAGAATACGGGCTGAGCATCAGTGCGTCATCGCATCGCGGGACATATCCTCGAGCGTTCTACCCATGGTTTCAACCACATATCGCTTCACAAAGACGTATGCGACGAGCCCAAAAAAGGCATAGATTCCATACGATACGCCCAGTCCAAAATTTGCCAAAAAGATGGGGAAAGTCATGGTAACGGCAAAATTGGAACTCCAGTGCACCAGTCCACAGACGGCAAGAGCTGCACCACGGAATTGATTCGGAAACATCTCTCCCAGCATCACCCACATCACAGGTCCCCAGGTGACGGCAAAGAATGCAATGTATCCGTTTGCCGCAAGCAAAGCGAAAATCCCGTTGCCACCAAGATCTAGCCCTCCATCCTCAAGTACGGTACCCGACTGAAAGAGAAGTGCTAAAATACCAAGCATTACCGCCTGTCCCAATGCTCCAATCATGAGCAGCGGTTTGCGTCCGACTCGGTCGATCAGCGCAATGGCGACAAACGTAAACAACACGTTTACGGATCCGCTGATCACATTTTGCAGCAACGCATCTGCCTCCGTGAAGCCTGCAGCTTGCCACAGTGTGGCCCCGTAGTAAAAAACCACATTAATGCCTGTAAACTGTTGAAGCGTGGTAATTCCCAGCCCTACCCAAACCAGTGGATGGATCTTGTTTGCCGCGCCTGCAAAGATATCGGACAAACTGGGTTTACGATCTGTACGTAATGTGGAGCGAATGTCTTCAATGGTTTGCTCCACCGATTCGGAGAGACTCAGACTCGAGAGAACCGCTTTTGCTTTTTCCAACATGCCGGCAGCAACCAGGTATCGGGGTGATTCCGGAATCAGCATCAACCCGAACAGAAAAATGGATGCGGGAATGACTTCCACCCAGAACATCCACTGCCAGGCTTGCGCACCGGCCATAAACACTTCAGAGGCACCCCCAGCACTTCCGGCGATCAGGTAGTTGCTAAGAAATGCGATAAAAAGTCCGATTACAATCATCAACTGCTGTAGCGTGGTGAGGGCACCGCGAATTTTTGCTGGCGCGATCTCACTAATGTAGGCTGGAGAGAGAATGCTTGCGGCACCTACCGCAAGGCCTCCAATAACACGAGCAATCACAAACTGAAAAGAGCTGGTAGCAAGACCCGACCCCAATGCGCTGATGATAAATGCGGCAGCAGTAACCATCAGAACTGGTTTCCGTCCAAACTTATCGGCAAAGGTACCCGCGAAAAAGGCTCCAACAGCACATCCCAGCAACATGGAAGCCACATTGAACCCGGTTCCAACCGCGTCGGAATCAAAAGCAAGTTGCAAGGCGTCAACAGTGCCGTTGATTACTCCACTATCGAATCCAAAAAGGAATCCGCCAATGGCGGCAATAACAGAGATTAACAGAATTCGTCCTTTTTGCGCAGGGGGTTCGTGCATATCAGCCATCGGTTCGCAGAGTTAGAAGTTCGAGAGTAGAAGTTCGATTGTTAGCAGTTCACAGAGTTTAAGCTCCGTTCGATTGTATCATCACGCCCGGAAGCGATTCCAAATGTAGGCAAACTCACCGAATGCACAAAACATCAATTAGGAACCTTTAAAAGTCAATCCCGATCGTGAAGTAGTGGATTGGCGGTGTCTGAAATCCATCCCGGTAGTACGGCCAACCCACGTCATAGCGGAAAGGAAGACCCAAAAGTATGGTTCTGAGACCAAAACCGGCTCCGATAAGCACATCTCCATCCACATACGTTGATGTAAAGGAGGTTGGAACGTCCGATATCAGACCTGTCCCCGGATCTAAAAACACCTCTTTTTTCTCAGCAACCCGAAAATCCAGATCGGATGATTTTTCAAAATAGACAATCGGTCCATTTTCATCGCTAAATCGTGAGTAGGGGATATCGAAACCCCAGGCAGCCCCCACATCAAAAAATGCGACCCCTGTAATATTGTATAGCGGGATGACAGGAACCGGCCCGGGCAAAATTGCGGCAAAAAGAGGGAAACGGAACTCCGCATTGATCAATGAGAATTTATTCCCAAAGAGTGTGTTGTACTCATGACCGCGGAGCGGGGTTGCCGGCAGGGTAAAAAATGTATCCGCTAAGCGGTCGAACGGAATTTCAGCATCACTCCATCGCTGGTTGATCCACCCCAGCATTCCGCCCATGAAAAAAGTCTGTGAATCGGGGCCAAACGAAGCAGCTCCGGCTCCGCGTATCCCGAGAGAATATCCCCGTCCCAGATACAGGTACCGTCGATAATCTCCCAGCAATGTCACAAATTGCGGTGCATCCACACCGATCCCCGGACTTCCGGAAAGCTGTAACGAATATCGGTTTCCACCCACCGGCGTGATAAACCCGGGTATGGAGAAGTCTCCGGTAAACGAGACCTGAGGGTACAGAAAAGAGCTTCGGTCATTTTGCAGATTCTGCTCACCCACCGACTGAACTGTGCTGAAATCACGCGCGATGCCGATCATCGATACTCCATAATCTACCCGCTGATACCGATTCAACGGATACTGAAAATCGATTCCCCCTCCATAGGTTCGAAAACGCAGGAGATCTCCGAAAAAAGTTTGATAATTTCGGGCCTGATGAAAAAAGGAGGCAGCAAAATTGGTACGGTTTTTCAAATAAGCGTACTGAATGGAGTAGTCGCTGTTCCGAAGATCAAATACCAGGTTGGAACCGATACTCAGCTGATGATCTCCAAAAAGGTCACTCAATGTAAAATACGCAAATGCAGCGCTACCATATTGGGTACTAATCTGCCCTGCCGCGTAGGTAAAATCGGGTGAAAACTTCAGACGGTACCGCTTTGGGACATAGTAACCGCTCTCATTTACGTTATCCACGGGTGAAAACCGATCTGTAAGAACAGTGAGCTGGAGGGTTGAATCTGCAATCACATCCGCTGCAAACTGATAATTACGGAAATCTAGTCGCTCCTCCGAATCTGTATCGGCTTCCGCAGCTGCTTCTGTATCTTTGGCAGCCCCCGTCTCCGTGGCAGCCCCCGTCTCATCCGCATCCTCCTGTTCAGTCACATCCCCGAGACCATCCGCGTCCTCTATTCTTGCCTCCATAAAGCTGTTCAGCGCCAGGTTCCCGGCCGTTCGGTTCTGAATCAACCGCCCAACATACTCAATCGACGGCACCCGGTCCCCAGGCAGCTCCCGGTTTCGTTCCAAGGCCCACTCATTCGGAGTAAGTGGTTCCTGCTTTACATTTGATCTTGGAGAGCGCATCAAAAAGATATCTGGATACCCTTCATTCAGGGAATTAAACGCGAGCAATGACCCGTCGGAAGACACCGAAATCTGCATCACACCAGATTGCAGATCCGTGACGGGTCTGCTAGTTTGGGTATCAAAATCATAGAGATAAATGTTAGGGATCCCATTCTTGTCTGAAACAAAATACAACTCCCCGTTCCCGGTAATGGTTGGCTGAGTCTCCACCCAGAGTGGTGTCTGAGTCAGGCGCTCGATCATACCTTCTACTCCAGCACCCTCCACACCGGAACCGCCCCCAACCTGCACTCGATACAGATCCGTCTCAAAGAAATCCAACTCTCCCATCCCGGAAAATCCTTCCCTAAACACCCCGGGGCTCACATGATCCCCCCGGTTGGAAACAAAATAGATCCTCTCCGAACTCGCATCCCATTCCGGCTCCTTATCCGTAAAAATATCGTTCGTCAGATTCACAACCGACTCCGACGCCAAATCATACACAAAAATATCCTGATACGGCCCAATATTCCCATCAAACGCGATCTTTTTTCCATCCGGCGACCACGCAACCGAATTAATCGAATCCAGATCCGGTACGCGCATCCACCGACTCTGACCGTTCGCCACTTCGACAATAGCCAGCCCGTACCTCCCTCCAGACTTGCTCGACAGCACAATCCGACGTCCATCCGGCGACCATGAAATGTTCGGATTCAGTATATTCAACTCCTCAAACATGGGATTATCCGCACCACGAATCAGCGTTTTGATCCGCTCTCTGGTATTCACATCCACAATCACCACATCAAACACACCCCGCCGATTGCTAATCATCGCCAACCGATCCCCATTCGGAGACAGCGCAGGACTCGTATTATACGATCCGGAACTTGCCCGGGTTGTAATCTGCGTTGCCACACTCCGCAACGTTGAACGGTTTGCCACCTCCGGCAAGTACCGCTTCCGGTAAAACTCCTGCCATCGCTCCGAAATCTCCTCCACCGTAAGCCCAAGCGACAGCGTCAGCGACCGCTCCACATTTCGGATCGTCCGAATCCGCTGTAAAATTTCCGAAATCTTCCCGCGCCCATACTCATTCTCAACAAAATACCAGAACGACTGCCCCCCCCGGTACGCAAAATACCCTCCAAGCTGCGCAAGCGGTGGCAAATAGTTATTAATCACCGCATCACGCATAAACATGTCAGACTGCGTATCCCAACCTAGAGCCAAATACTCCGCCAACCCCTCCTCAAACCACAAAGGAAACACCAACTGCAAATTATTCTGGATGATCGACTGAATGTTCCCGCCATAGTACACATCATTGATATAGGCATGCAACAATTCATGCTGGAGCGTTCGCCGGAAATCCGCATAATCCCCCATAAATGGCTGCGTCATCCGGTTTTTATATTTATCCGTCACGCCGCCAATTCCCTGCGCATCTACCGGCAATGCCACTACATTCGTCTGCGAAAAATCACTGTGCGAATCATAAATGATCACCGAAATACGATCGGCAATCGGAGACCCCAAATCCTCGGAAATCTGCTTCAGCGACGACTCCAGCGTCTCCGCCGTAAACTGCGCAAGATGATAATTTTTCGCATCATAGTAGTAGATATCGAAATGCTCGGTTTCGATGTACCGCCAGTCAAAATTCTCGTACTGAACCCGATTCTTCCCAAAATAGAAATACTGGGCCATCAGCGGTTCTGCCACACCGGCCAAAAGCATCAAAAACGCGGTCAAAAATGGTGCAAAAAGTTTCATAAATCAGATTACGTTTATGGTTCGCAAATATTTTCGCAACATACCTGTACTATTTTTTTGTCGGGTTGATGGAATTGCACAGCCGACCGGTCAATCCTTCCGTATAAGCAAAAACGATGGCGTCTGTAACGGTGCCTGCCATAAGGTACAGAAAACATCGAACTTTGGCAGGGATACGAACTTCAAAAATCAGACAGCAGGTCGATCAAACCAGAAGCAGATCAATCAACCGGCGTTCTATATCGGTTTGTTCTACGCGAACCGTCACGCTGTCTCCCAGCCGGTATCGTTTCCCCTTTGACCGCCCCATTAACCAGTGCATCTGGGGATTGTAGAGGTAGTAATCATCCTTCATGTCTCGCACACGAACCATACCTTCACAGTAGATCTCGTTGATCATCACATAGATACCATTCTCTGTGACGCCACTAATCACCCCGTGAAAAACCTCACCGATTCGTTCCGAGAGAAACTCTACCTGCTTCAGCTTCACGGAATCCCGCTCAGCTTCCACCGCATAACGCTCCCGTTCACTGCAGTATTCTCCGTCCCGAGTCAACTCGTCGTAGGTGTACGATCGCCGGCCCTTTGCGTACGATTTTAACAAACGATGGACAATTACGTCGGGGTAACGGCGGATTGGGCTCGTAAAGTGTGTATAATCCGCAAACGAAAGCCCAAAATGACCAATATTTTTCGGACTATACACCGCCTTGGCCATGGCACGAAGCATCAGTCCGTTGATGATATTTTCGATCGGGGTCGATTCTACCTCTTGCAAGAGCGCATTGATTTTGGCTGGTGTCACCGTGCCGTTCAGTTCAAAATGCAAACCCAATTGTTTCGCCGTCTCCTTGATATTCTGCAACTTTTCCTTATCCGGCCGATCGTGAATACGGTACAAAAACGGATGATCGTTCCGGTTTTTTCGGTCTTTTCGCATCGAATCCACGTGCTTCGCCACCGTTTTGTTGGCCGCGAGCATGCACTCCTCGATCAATCGATGCGCGAATAGCCGTTCCTTCACAATGACGTCGGTAGGCTTACCCGACTCATCCAGCACAAACTTAGGCTCCGGGGTTTCAAACTGGATGGAACCCTCGCGTTCCCGCTTGGCCAGCAGATTCTTCGCTAGTTTCTCCAGTTGCCGGAGTTGTTTTTGGTATCGGTGTGATGCATTACCATCCAGGATCTGCTGCACCTCCTCATAGGTAAACCGCTGTTTGGAGTGGATGATCGTCTCTTCGATCGAGTGGTCCAGAACCTCTCCACGATGATCAATCTCCATAAAACAACTGTAGGTGAGCTTGTCTTCATTGGGGCGCAGACTACAAAGACCGTTGCTCAGGTGCTCCGGCAGCATGGGAATCACCCGATCTACCAGATACACGCTGGTACCCCGCCGATACCCTTCCTGATCCAGTGCCGAACCTTGTTCTAAGTAGTACGTTACGTCTGCGATATGCACACCCAGCTCCATGTTGCCGTTTTTCAGAGGTCGGATGCTTAGCGCATCATCAAAATCCTTCGCATCAAACGGATCGATCGTAAGCACTACTTCCCCGCGAAGATCCCGCCTCCGTGCGATCTCCTCCTCCGGTATCACATCCGTATATCGACTGGCATCTCTCTCCACATCGGCTGGAAATGCCGCCTGAAACTGCTTCTCCGCCAGGATCGACAACACGCTTGCCTCATTCGAGCCCGCTTTGCCTAGTGACGCAACGATCTCCGCTTCGGGATATGCCCGGACATCTTCCCATGCCTTCAACCGAAACGATACTTTGTCGCCGGGTTTTGCCCCCTTTAGCCCTTCAGGATCCACAAAAAAATCCATTCGGGATGATTTTAGGTCCGATTCTATGAGATAACTTTTGTCCGATTGCCGGATGAGCGTACCCACAAATAGGGTTCCGGCACGCTCCACAATCTCTACAATTTTCCCCATCGGCTGATGGCTCTTGTGGTGTTCTCCGGTGATCGTGACCCGAACCAGATCTCCATCCAACGCTGTAGACATATACTTTCCGGGAATTTTGATATCCTGTTCCCGATCTTCTACGATTACATAACCGGTACCGCGACTGTTTACATCCAACTTTCCAATCACCCCCCGAACCTCGCGTATTTCTGCCGGTTTCAGCCGAACCAGCTGATTGCCACCAATCTGAATCAACCCAAGGTGAGCCAGTCTTTTGATCGCTTTTTTTAGTGCAGAACTTCCTTTCCGGCTTTTTAGATGTAGTCCGTCCGCAAGCAGCGGAATCGGAATCGACGCATCCGGATACGTTTTCAACAGATCAATAATACTCTGTTCCAGTGAACTTAAACTTCTCTTTTTTGACATATATTGGTTTTGAATTCATTCGGGCTTATTGCCCATAATACGATGTAAATCTCTTTGTTTCAGGCT
>PZPG01000002.1:41747-71653 GCA_003045995.1 Bacteroidota bacterium | reverse complement strand
GTTATCTCTACTCTTCTGTTTCACTGTACCATCACCCCCCAAACAATCCCTTAAAGAAACGAACGACATTCTCTTTTAGCGCCTTCCATGTATGAAACTGAAATCTTGCCTCAAATCCAACCCCGTTCATCTCCTGGCTCTGCTGACTATCGGTATCGGATCGGGAGGCTAACGTGGGGTCCTGTCGGTGAAACGCAGTGACGGAAAAAATCCGGTTTATCCGGTATGTAGCACCCAAATCGCCAATATTGCTCTGCTGGCCCGCAATCTGCCCCTCTCTGCGAATGATAATCCGATCATCAAACAAGCGCAGTGCGACATCCAGATCAACCCCCAGCTGATCCCCCTCATTTCCTCCAATCCGATTGGTTGTGAGGTTTACGTCCACATCCAGTACAATATCGCTGGTCAGAAGCGCATTAATCTGGTTCGAAAGGAGAGGGGTGATGATCTGGCTGGAGATCAGCGGATTTACCAGAGCCGTTGTTCCGGTTACGTTCTCGCCGATGCCTAGCGTCTGAGCCTGATCGGCCGGCAAAAACTCGCCCGTGAGCAGGATCGAAAATGCCTGAAGTACTTTGGAATCATCGTTCTGGTTTAGTGTATTGATTTGTGTGGTGATGGTGGGGTCGGACGTTCCCTCGAGACCGGCCGGAATGCGGAAATAAAAATCGTTTTCAAGCGCCGAAATGGTTCCCCCAATCTGAAGGTTTAGCTCTACTGGCACCCGTTGGGAAGAACTTAGGGACGGGATGATGGTGGACAGATCTGGTCTTGTACGATAGACCGCAAGCACATCTAGCGCTGCGTTTTCGAGATCTCCCTGCCATTGAATCGACCCGCCCTCTTGTAGGGTGAATCGCCTCGTAAAGATATCTCCGGCCACAAACTGATACGATCCGCCGGTAATATTGAACTGTCCGAACATATTCACATCCTGATCCTGAAGCTGGATACGAATCTGACCGAGACCACGGGCATTAAGCACCTCATTCGTGAGTGGATCAAACACCAAATCCACCTGGATTGGATTGGGCGCAACAAACTGCAGGTCCATCGTAAATAGATCGATAAACCGGCGTTGTGGTTCGGAACCGTTGGCCGACCCGTTACCGGAACGATCTTCTCCATTTTCATCAAGCTCAAAGGAGTCCACAAACTCAATAAATCCATCGCTCTGATCCACCGAGGTATCATCATCCAACGGAATCGACACGGTAGATTGCTGTGACAGAGTAACCGGAGTTACGGTACGCAATATCGGATTGCTGTTATCTCCTGTAAAGCTGGCCGTTCCGGTTCCAATCATCGAACCGAAGAAGGGTACACCCGCTTCTGGAGGATTGTTCATGAACTGAAGGTCATTCAGAAGCAGCTCCAGATTAAAAAAGTTTTGTGGCGAGAACTTATCCAGGTCGATCTGACCATTCAACATGCCTGTTCCTCCAAGCCTGTCCGTGAGTATCACATCACGAAACAGCAATCCGTCCTCGTAATTGAAGATCAGTTCTCCCTCAGCGAGGTATTCAACATTCAGGAATTGAGGGGTAAATACCGCTTGCTCAACATCAAAAGTCGCGGAGAAATCAAACGCAGTTCCACCACCGCGAACAAAACCCTGGCCCGTAGCCTTCCCTTCAAAATCCAGCATTACGCTTGGAATGATCTCCCGGATAAACCACATATCGAGTTTTTTCAGGTCGGCATCAAAATAGAACAGGTCCTCTTCGGGTGTGGCTTCATCGGGTAGCTTAAAATAGCCATAGAGGAAGATATCCTGCCCCTCTGTGTTGTAGCGGCTGAGGTACTCGCTATAGCGCGCCGGATCGGTAAATAGATGAATTTCGGTATCAAACTGTCTGAAGACTGGATTGTAGGCACTCTCCAGCGAAAGATCGCCCACCTCCCGTCCATTCAGCCGTCCATCCTCGATTAAAATGTTTCCCGCAAAAATGGGTGAGGTTCGTAGTGTTCGGGTGGAAAAATCTCCGCTGGCACGACCTGAAAAACCGATCCGCCCGCCAATTACATCGGATATCCCTGTCAAATCCAGATTACGGACTTCGTAGGTCACATAATCGTCCGGGTCGTTGCTAAACGTCCCGTCCACGGAGAGAAAATCATCGGCACCCTCCAGAACAAACTCCCTCAATGTGAATGCCTGCCGCTGGTCGTATCGAATCCCCGGTTCTCCCTTTCCGGTGAACTGGTAGCCCGGTGCTTTCAGGACCAGTGCGCCGAGCGTCAGATCGATCCAGTCCGGGCTCAACTCGCCGCCTGCATCCAGCTCCATGTGGAACTCATCACGTAACTCACCAATAGCGGCCTTCACTGAGAATTCGTGCTTACGAAGTTGAAAATCAAGGCTACTGCGATTCAATTGCAGGTTTGCATTGGGATTTACACCATCGAATGAAAGCAGGACGGCCATCTCAGTACTCTCCCGGATCGGCATGTCAGGATCGATCGTCGTGTCCATCGAAAATCTAAGGTTGGAGAATGTGGCTTCATTTATCGCCAGTGTATCAGTTCGAACCCGAAGACTCACGTCCATCGGTTCCTGTTCAGATCCGGAGCGTATTTCCAAATCCCCTTGGGCTTGGGTATCGATCTCAGGCAGTCCGGGAACGTATGAGCGTAGCAATAAAAGATCCTTGGTCGAAAATGTACCCTCCAGATTCCACGCCTTTTTTCCTATATCGGATCGGGATGTGGAGTTTGAGAGCGCTTGCCCCTCAGAAGAAGCATGCCCCTGAGAAGAAGCATGCCTCTGCGATGAAGCTTGCCCCTGCGATGAACCCTGCCCCTGCGCTACCTTTCGATCACCTTGCGAACCTTCACGTTTCAGAAGAATTTCCTCATCTACGCGCATCGTAAGAGTGGCAGCGGCTGCGGATAGATCCTCCAGGATGTCGGAAGGACGAAACGCCCCTGTAAACCTGGCATCCGCCATCGAACTGGTAAACCGAAGCTCTCTCAACTCGCTATCCGGCGAATTCAGATCCAGATAAAACTGATGTGGACGAATCTCCATACCGTCTCTGCGGGTCGATGTGAACTGCATACTCAGACGTCCAAACAGATCACTCCAGTCCGGAGTGGAAAGATCCATCGAAAACGTAGCGTCCGTTTGGTAATCAATGGGATTTGCCAATGGTAATACTTCAAGGTTGAAACGCTCCACCAACCCATCCAAAACCACCCGATTCATCGTTTCATCCACACGAAAGGAACCCTGTACAGACAATCTTGTAGAGTCACTTACCACAGCAAGCCCCCCTGCAAACGTCCCGTTTACCGCATTCACATCCAGCACCAGGGAATCGACCGGCAACGTGCTCCATCGGCTCTCCCGAAGATCCGCATCTACATAGAGCAAGTTTGCAGTTGCTGGCTCATTCATCCCATCAGACGGAGCCCAGGACAAACCAGCGGAAACCTTACCATGAAGAAGCAGGGGAGAGGCGATCCTTTCCAGCCAATCGTACATCCCATTTCCGCCGTCTCGAACACCATCATCATCAAAAAGTACATACGCTCCCGGTTCCAACCGATTCATCTCAAGGTCGATGTCCAACTGCGAACGATCCTGCTGCCAACTTCCCGACACCCGCAATGGAGATACAGACTGCTGCTCACCCGAATCATTTGAGCGCTCCGCAGGCATCAACATCAACCCGAAATCCAACCCTTCCGCGTTCCCCTCTGCATCTGCCTCCCAGACCAGATCCTGCGCAAAACCCATGGATTCACCCGTCATCCCAGCCAACCAAGATGCCACTTCATCACCCGCCACCGCCTGTCGGATCAAGGCCGAATAGCGAAGAGAATCCCCAAAAAGATCTAGCAATTCCCCATCCATACGAATCGAAGAACCGCCAAGGAAAAATTCCGCCCGGTCGAGGTACAGATGGTTCCCCGTTCCCGTCCCTTCCGCCATGGCTTCAAGCATCAAACCAGGATTGGTTTCCGGAAAATTGCCAATCCAGCGCCGGATCAAAGACGGTTCCAGCCTCAGTTCACTAACCTCCCACTCGATAGCGGCACTGCCAATGGAGTTTCGGGGTGATGGGAACAGCATTTCGTTTGAAATAGAAATTCGGGCTTGCAAGGACGACTCGCCGGTTGCCAGAACGAACGGATCCAATTCAAGCACTGAGTCTGTTTGGAACAAAGCTCCGTTGGCAATGAGTGGTTCAGGCCACAGATCTGGTGCGGAAAGTTGCACAGATTCGGCCTGAAGAAGTAGCCCGTCGCTATCTGCAACCATAGCGAATTGAGCGTTCACGTTTATGGATGTAACATCTGTAGCTGCAATATCTGTAGCTGTAATATCTGTGGATGTGACATCGTCGGATTTGACATCTATGGATGATGAATCTTCGTGTGAATTCTCATTGCGTGACCCATTTGCAGAAACCCAATCGGTTGGCAGATGAACGACTCCATCTGAGATCACAATGGAAGGAAAATCCACTCGGAATGTGAAGGAGGGGAGTCTTGATGCAGCACTAGAATCAGGAATTGCTGTGGTGGTACCATCGTTTCGATGGAAAAGCCTTCCAAGTGAATGATTTGATGGCGTTCCGCGAATTTCAAACAGAGGGGTTTTTAACTCAAACGACGTTATGAGAAGCTCTTTCTGCAATAACCGTGTGCCATCCATCTGCATACCGGCCGATGCAATGGAGATAACCGGTTCACCTCCCTCAGAAAATACAACCTCATGAACCTCCATTTGAAACGGAATGAAGCCTTTCAGGGATCCGATCTGTAACTCTCCCGCAAATTGTCGGTTAAACGTGGTTTCAAGCTGGGTTTTGAGCAACGATTTCGAAAACGGTGTTTGGAGCAGAAGTAATGAAAGGATTAAAAAAACAACGACAGAGGCTATCGTCCAGCCAAGTACCGACGCCCATCGCCCCAGCGTGGATCGCTGTGAACCAGCCGATCTCTTTCCGGTTACCGATCTTTTGTCGTTTACTTTTTCCCTTTTGATTACTTTTTCCCTGCCAGTTGCATTTTCACTGCTACTTCGATTTTTATTCATCTGCATGCCATCACGGCTCGATCCGTTGGAATCTGCCGAGTCCTGCCCGTCCTTTTCCGGCCCGTTATAGTGATCTTCTGATGACATCAACTGCTTCTGCGATTAATTGAGAATCGACTGGCTGCAACGTGGGTTTCTCCCAGTCTTCCAGTAACACAAAACGAACGGTTGACCCTGCTCGCTTCTTATCCAGTGCCATATATGAAATCAAAGAACTGGTGTCCAACTCTTCAGGACGAATATCAAACTCGTACAATCTTGCAAACGGATCCAGAGCATCTGCTGCCACTCGGCCAAATACCTTTGCGGAAAGAAAAAGTGCACCGATCATCCCTAAAAATACGGCTTCTCCATGACGTAAACGATTGTATCCAAACATTTTTTCCATGGCATGACCCATCGTATGCCCAAAATTCAAAAAGGCACGCCGCCCCGATTCAAACTCATCATCCGAAGTGATTTCACACTTAATCTCTGCACACCGAAACAGCCACGTCTGAAACCGATCCGGATCTGCCACAGCTTCCCAACCCGGCTCCCCATTCCCGGTGAAGATCTCACCAGCATCGTCAACAAGCGTTCGGTCGGCAATCAAGCCACTTTTCAGAACCTCACTAAGTCCATTCACCCACTCTCTCGGTGGCAATGTTTTCAAAAAGTCCAGATCCTGAATCACGGCATCGGGCGTGTGAAATGCCCCAATCAGATTTTTTCCGGATGCATGATTCACGCCGGTTTTCCCACCAATCGAACTATCTGCCATCGCCAGCAACGTCGTAGGAATATGAATCAGCGGAACACCCCTCAGTACGGCAGAAGCCATGAATCCAGCCAGATCTCCCGTCACCCCTCCACCGACCGCCACCACGGGAGTCCTTCTCGAAACTTGGTGTCTTAGCAGATAGTCCACTCCACGTTCCCACATCGACAGCGACTTCGAGGATTCGCCCGATGGCACCACAAAAACCTCCTCCACAGCCCCAATTTGCATCTGTATTGCGCGAATTCTGTCTTCATGAAGCCTCAATACCTCTGCATCTACTACGATACAAGCGCGATCATACGGATCATGCGAATCACGCGAACCATGCGAACCATGCGAATCATGCGAACCACGCGGATCACGCAAGTGCCTGTGCCATAACGCCTCCAATTCCGCTTCCGCAATCCCTGCACCCGATACCACCGGATAATCACCGCCCGCCGACCGGTTTATCATCGAAAGTCGGTTCATAAATCTCCTCCGTTTGCTCCGTTCACTCTTTTCATTACGGCCAGCTCCTTTAAACATATATCAAAACACACATCTGCGACCTCTTCAGGGCTTTTTCCATCGGTATTCACCTGTAAAGCAGCCATTCGGTACAACGGTTCCCGGTCATGGAGCAATCTTTGCAACGTCTCCTTCATTCGGTTCTCAGGGTCAATAGAGGTAACTGTAACACTGGCCTTGGTCTTAGGTTCTGTATCTTTTTTGGGTTCGGGTTGATGAGATTCCACCCCGGGCTCGTCAGGCATCGCAAGCAGAGGACGGGCTTGGTCTCCCTGCAGTCGTACCACCAGCTCCTCCACGGATGTTTCGAGATAGATGAGAATTCCGGCACCTGCCACCTTCGCGGCCAGCTCCCGGCTTTGCAAGGCACCTCCACCCAGAGCCATCACAAAGCCCTTTAACCCATCCCTATCCATATCCATATCCCTGTCTCCATCCCCATCCCCATCCCCATCCCCATCCAGTACTTCCTCAAGCACCGCCCGTTCTATCTCCCGGAAGCGAGATTCTCCGTCCGATTCAAATATCGCTGCGATGGATGTGCCCGTTTTCTGTTCAATCATCGAATCCAAATCCGAAAACGGCACTTCAAGCCTGCTCGCCAGGATTCGCCCCACCGTCGACTTACCGGATCCCATCAACCCGCATAGAAAAATACGTGTATATTTCTTCATGATTTCTGATCAGATCTCTTCAGTATGAATCAGCTCTTTGGATGATTAAATGAATGATTGAATGATTTTTCACCCAACGTCCAGATGCCCCAAGGGTTTCTGTGGCTCCACAAGAAGAACCGATTCCCGAAGGATCCGAACCGCCCCAGGTGCGCCGCCTTTCTGTTTAACAACATATTTTCGTCGTGTAAAAATCACCGGAACCAGCGACGAGCCACGCGCTTTGGAATACCATGCCGCCAATGCCGCTGCTCGTTGCAGAACAGTCTCCGGCGGTAACGCTTTCGACCGGTTCATCCGAATTACCAAATGCGATCCGCTAACTCCTCGAGCATGCATCCAAATGTCCTCTTTATCGGCTGCAGACGTTAAAAGATCGTTGCTTTTCGCATTTTTACCAATCCAAACTTCGTACCCATCCAGATCCCATACACGCCACGGTTTCGACACCTCTGAGCCCGAACCTGTCTTTTGTCCCGGTAACGCACGAGCCATCGAATCCCGATTCTGCTTCAGCCATCGCTCGAGTTGTGAACTGCTTTGAATGTCTGGCAGGGTTTTATGCAGCCCGGTTAAAATTTCCAGTCTCTCGAGCAATACATGCTTCTCAAGTTTCATCCTCTCGAGACGTTTCCGGCTTGCTGCTGCTTTCCCGTAGTACAATTCCGCATTTTCCGCAATACTTCGATTCGGTTTGATGGGAATGTCTACCGCCGCCCCGCCATCATAAAAATCCTGAACAGTGATCGACTCCGAGCCATGCTCCACGTGTCGATGAGCGTTTGCCATGAGCAGATGCCCACATTGTTCGTACCGCTGGGCGCGTTCCAGGGTCTTCTCTGGATCCTTAATGTGGGCCATTTTCAACTCAACCTTGTGAATGGCAGGCTCGATACGCTCCAGCAGGCTCATTTTACGCTTTTCCAGTCTTCGTCGGCCAGACATCCGATCGTAACAAAAGCGAACGGCCTCATCACATGTGTCAAACGAAAAAACTTTCTGCACTGGCTTTTGGCCGGCAGGAAGAGCGCTGGTCTCCCCAGTCTCCCCAGTCTCCCCAGTCTCNNNAGTCTCCCCAGTCTCATTATTCTTCCAGGATTCTTCGGTCTCTTGAACATCATTGGTGTCATGAAGGTTTTCCGAAGAAAGCAGGCAAAGGTGTCCGTTGGAGAGTACACGGAATTCGGGTTGATGGGAAAGTTGCTCAATCCAACGGCTCACCAGCTTGTGAATCGATTCTGGTGATAAAGTCGTTAGGTGATGTTGCCGGATTAGTTCTGGGATATGTTCCCGTGGGAAGGAGGGGGCAAAGTGGATAATTTGCTTTTTCACAGAGGCTGGATCAACCGGTAACGCAGTAGTACCAAGTGACGCAGTAGTACCAACTGACGCAGGAGTACCCAGTGATGCAGTAGCCATTCCTTCACGCGTAGTTGCAGTTCGTGGCTCCGGTGCTCGCTCTCCGACATGGGATTCCCCACCCTTGAAGGACTCAACAATAATACCGTCACGTACGAGAAATACATTGGGATGATTTCCAAAAACTTGAAACAAAAGATGATCATCGCCATCAAACCGGCACCTTATGAAACGATCCTGTCCAACCATCTCAAAACTACGGATTTGCCTGCCTTCCAAATCCTCAAAAAAGAAAGTCACATTTTTCTGCCTGTGAGGCCTCTCTTTTCGCGTAAAGATCGCAGTTTCTGAAGGATGAGCAGAAAACACCAACCTCATTCCATCTCCATCTACACGTTGCATCGCCATCTCCCAAACAGACCGGAACGGTGAGTAGGAGGAGATAAATTTCATCCCTTCACATTTTCGGTTGAATTCACCACATAAATGTAGTAATGTGTAAAAGTTATTCATCGAATAATTTGGGATTACAAGCGTTCGGCAAATGTGTGATGCCTTGAATCATTGTTGTTGCAAAAATATGAATGGTACTTTGAGTCAATTAGTTCAATGAGTCGTTAAGTACAATGAGTCGAATTTTTGGTACGTGAGTAGAATGTCGTCGAGTGTTGCAAAAAAGTGTAGTTCGATGGCAGAATGTTTTGGCATGTTCACAATAAATAGTAGCATATCCCGGAAATCAAGAACGAGTTAAAATAGAAACACTGTATGTATTATCCGATTTTTCAGTCAATTGTAAACACTCTGGAACAGTCGCTAAAAAAAAGGAATATCAACATTACGAAATTTAAACGTTGGAACGAGCAGAAAATCAATGCTACGGGGCTTGAAATTCAAATTGATCTTAGCAAAACCACCCGCTACCTCGACTCGCTTACCATCCATTTCGACTGGGACAGATTTCGGGAAGCTTCCCTTGCGCGATCTATGTCCGGAATGAAAAAACATCCCTACTTAAAGGCGAAAAACTTAATTCTTCACTCCACGGAACCCACTATTGATGTCGAGATGACCTGGCATTTTACTGTCGAGGAATGTCAGCCCTCCGAATCCAACGGGGAATTGAATCATCGGGTTGATGCGGCAGCAAAATGGATGGAGAAGGCGAGTTATGACATCAGTACATTACTTGCGAAAGATGATATCATCACACGATGGCACCTGGAGATGGATGGTGACAAAGACGGGCGATATCTTACCACGATCGATCTGAACTCGTACTTTCAATTCACGCTTGCGGGATTGAACAACCTGTCTGAAGTGCATCAATTCACTCAGAAAAAACTGTTATATCTACTCTATAGAGCTAAGCGAATCATTCACATTGTGGATACGTCTGTTTCTGTGAAGGCAGCATAGTTTCTGCGAATGCAGCAAAGTGATCGGCGGACACAAGCCAATTGGTGTCCGCAATCAGATGATATAAGCAGTCAGATGGTGCAGGTAAATTGATTTCTGCAAAGATGAGCTGTTATGAGGAAAAAGAGTGGATGCAATTGCCTGCTCGAATGCCTTCAACGCAAGTTTCTTTTTCCTACCTTACTTCTTCTTCTTATGTCTGTTTTTGCGCAGACGCTTTTTCCGCTTGTGCTTGGCAATTTTTGCGCGCTTTCGTTTTTTTCCGCTTGGCATAAAAAACTCTACTAAATGAATGTTTCTGCTGGATAATCCTGCGTAATAAATATTATTCGCATTTGAACATGTCCATAGATTTGAACATGTCAAAAGAATGGGAAAATAGGAAATTAATTGATCATCGTAAATACAAAATCGTAAAGATTCTCATTCCATCTTATACCGTTGCAATCAATCACGTACAGGAATCAGGTCTGAATACACGTACTTGGTCTGAATACACGTACTTGGTCTGAATTTAGGAATCAGGTTTTAAAAAGGGTTCGTCTAAACGGCAATTGCATCAACCAAAAAAGACCCTATTAGATCGCCAAAAGTTTTGTAATTTTACAAGCCTTCGGGTACACAAAAGAGCGACTACACATGAGAAAAATTGGAGTTATTGGCACCGGAAAAACCGGATCGGCTGTTGCCGAGTTGCTTGGTGCACAATCGGTTCTGTTCAACCGGTCTCATCTCCCTGACGCAAGCTCACTGAAAGAGTTGCATGGCGCCATCGTATTTGTAACCCCAGACTCGGCCGAAAACATCATGCATCTTTTGTTGGAAGCCAAAATAGCGGTTGCTTGGGGAACAACCGGCTTTTCACTGCCCGACTCACTCGATCGCATGGTACGTGAAGCCGGAACCGCATGGGTTGTTGCCTCCAACTTTAGCATTGGCATGATCTTGATGAAATCACTGATCGAGCAAACAGGTCGTCACAGTAAGCTCTTTGATCACCCGGAGTTTCTTATCAGCGAAACGCATCACACGCAGAAAAAAGACAGTCCTAGCGGTACAGCATTATCCTGGGAACGTTGGTTGGGACAACCGGCAACCATCCGGTCTGAGCGAAGAGGGGATGTGGTTGGAACCCATACGCTTACACTGAAAACCGAGTACGAAACCATCACGTTGCAGCACGAAGCGAAAAACCGGTCGCTGTTTGCATCGGGAGCGATTCGTGCGTTACATTGGTTACTTGAGTATCCGAGTTTACGAGGAGTTTACACATTAGAGGAATTGGTACACTACGCACATGAGCATCAAACACCAGCGCAATAACAAACATCTTGATACTCCTGTCTGGACCGCACTCATAACGCCATTTCAGGAAGATGGCTCCGTGCATATAAAAGATCTTGTCGGCCTGGTTCGCAGGCAGGACGGGGCGGGAAACGGCGTCCTGCTCTTTGGAAGTACGGGCGAAGGGCTGGCCCTATCAACCCTTGAGAAAAGAGAGATTCTGCAAGAGGTGAGTACACTTTCACTTCGCGTACCGCTGATGATTGGCGTGGGTGGTTCGGAGGCTGAAAAGCAGATTGCATGGATAGAGGAGTGTAACTCTGCTCCAATAGATGCGTTTTTGCTGGTAGCGCCGCCGTACGCAAAGCCAGGCGAAGCGGGTATGGTGCGCTGGTTCTATTCATTGATGGAGCATTCGAAGCACCCCTGCATGATCTACAACATTCCATCGCGCTCGGGGGTAAAAATCACTCCAGCTGTGCTCAATCAGCTGGCGGATCATCCGAATTGCTGGGCTGTGAAGGAGGCGAGTGGCAACATCCGCGAGTATTGTGAATTTACAAGGAATGTACCCGGCGTTACATTTTATGCCGGTGATGACTTTATGTTGCCGTTTTTCTCGCGAATTGGTACGCAAGGGGTTGTATCTGTGGCCTCGAATTTGTGGCCGCTGCAGACACGTGAATTTGTGCAGTCCTGTTTTGATCATCCGGTTGTACCACACTTCCACGAGTGGAATGACGCTGTGTCTGCACTGTTCTCCGCCCCGAATCCCATTCCGGTAAAAGCACTAATGAAGTCAAAAGGGTTCATTGAATCGGATCGATTGCGTTTACCACTGGTGCGGGAGGATTTTGGGGATGAGGAACTACAGGTGCTCAGGAAAGCCGATGCGGTAATGAAACAATGGTTATTTCGGGGTGATGTGGAAGCAGGTAGAACCATTGCGACTACGTTGGAAGGCGAGGTTGCTGGTGCAGGTGGAGTTGTGAATGGCCCGTTCGATCGAAATCAAGAAGTAACCAAAAAAACGGAGGAAGCCTGATGGCATGGCAAGACATTCTGGACAAACTTGAAACGGGTGAAATTCGCGCCGCAGAGAAAACAGAAGAGGGATGGAAGGCGGTAACATCAGCAAAAAAAGCGATTCTTGAAGCGTTTCGCGAAGGGAAAAATGTGGACTATAGCGGGATCTATGAGGGATTTGTAGATAAAACGACTATGCCCCCTCGACGTTTTTCAACTAGCGACGGTGTGAGGCTCGTGCCAGGTGGGTCTTCGGTTCGTCGAGGAAGTTATGTGGCTCCATCGGTGATTATCATGCCTCCGGCCTATATCAATACGGGTGCATATGTGGATGAAGGAACAATGGTAGATAGTCACGTTCTGGTTGGATCTTGCGCTCAGGTTGGCAAGCGGGTTCATTTGTCGGCTGGAGTCCAGATTGGCGGAGTCCTTGAACCGGTTGGAATGAATCCGGTTGTGATCGAAGATGACTGTTTTATCGGCGCGGGCTGCATCATTGTGGAAGGAATGGTAGTTCGCAAAGGTGCTGTACTTGCTCCCGGGGTGATATTGTCTGCATCTGTTCCTGTATACGATCTTGTACAGAAAAGAGTGCTTGAGAAGGGGGAAGATATTCCGGAAATGGCTGTCGTAATCCCCGGATCTCGACCTCTTCGGCAGGACTTTGCAAAAGATTTTCAATTGTCGGCTCAGTGCCCGATCATCGTGAAATATCGGGACGAGTCCAGCAATGCTTCACTAGAGTTGGAAGATCTACTTCGTTAGGAATGTAAGGAGATACGTTGCGGGCTTGAGGGTTCAGAGTTGCAGGGGCGGTGTGGAAAACTTTTTAAAAAATATTTGTAAGGAATTGAACTTTTTTGCTTCATATAAGTACCACCATGCAAGAGAGAGAGTTTGGTGATGTCCGGATTGACGTTGCCTTGATTAAACGGGTAAATCCAAACTCAAACGACGGTGAATCATAAACCTATCATTTAAAATTCAATTATTATGGCATCATTAAACAAAGCAATGATCATAGGAAACCTCGGAGCGGATCCGGAGGTGAGATACACGCAAAATAATACTGCGGTGGCAAAAATTTCGGTTGCCACGACAGAGCGCTACAAAGACCGGAACGGTGAGATGCAGGAGAGCACAGAGTGGCATCGCATTGTTGCCTGGGGGCGTCTTGCTGAAATTTGTCAGGAGTACCTGAAAAAGGGTTCTTTGGTCTATTTTGAAGGACGGATCGAAACAAGCCAATGGGAAGACAAAGAGGGGCAAAAGCGGTATACAACAGAGATTCGGGCACTCTCAATGCAGATTCTGGACTCAAAGACGGATGGACGGTCTCAGCCGGTGAACGGAAAGTCTGCTGTTCCTGAGACTATGGGTATGGAAGATGATGGAGATCTGCCCTTTTAATTCTCGTACAGGTTATCCCTCTTGCTGCCGGAAGTTTCGGCAGCGATGGGTAGCCTTGTATCGGGTGCAGGGTGCCGGGTAGCCACGTGAAGGATGGCGATATCAGTGTGCTTGAGCTGCCACATGAAAGAAAGTGAGTGCAGGGTACTTAAGTTGTCACATGAAGGATGGCAGTTGCAGGGTACTTGAGTTGCCACATGAAAGGTGGTGAGTGCAGTTTACTTGAATTGCCACGTGCAAAATGGTGGGTGCAGGGTACCGGGCACAAAATGGCCGAGTTGCCAGGTAACTGGATTGCTGAGTCTGATAAAATTAAAGATCATGAACAGTTGAAAAGTGATATTTCCTGATAAGAAAACATTTATTACTTTATCTGTGTTGAAATTCAGTGGTTTTTAACTACACGCTAACGAATTTAATTTCTTTGGAAACACTTGATGAGCCTCCGGGGAGTAACGCGGCAATGATGGCCGCGCAGAGTATTCAATTTCTAATTAATCAGGTTGAGTTTTCCTGGATCGGACTGTCCTTCGAAGCATTTTTTATCCTGGCAGCTTTGCTTCTGAGTGCACTGTATTCCGGATCGGAAGTTGCTTTCTTTTCACTGGTGAACCAGATGGACAAACTGGATCACAAACGACCTTCGGATCTTGGTATTTTTCGTATGCTGGAGAAGCCAAGACAGCTTCTGGCCACGATTCTAATTGCGAATACATTTGCCAATATTGTGGCATCGGTGTTGGCGGCGGTGGCGACAGGCAAGATTGCGATCGCCTTTGGGTATCCGAAGGTGGTGGTGTATGCGATTGAGATTGTGGTGCTGACGTTTGTGATTTTGATTTTGAGCGAGATTACACCCAAAGTGATCGCAATCAACAACCCTCTGCATTTTTCGCGGCGGTTGTACAGGTTTATTCATCTGCATTTTTTGCTGCTGACACCTGTGGCGCGGCTCATTGCCAGAGGGTCCAGCCGCCTGGAACAGCGGCTGCCTGTCGCCTCGTCCCGCATGACTGCTGAAGATCTTAAGGCCATGGCGGAAATGGGTGCACAATCCGGTTCCATTCACGAGGACGAACAGGAGATGATCGAGAATGTCATTGAGTTTGGAACCATCTCTGTTCGAGAAATCATGACATCCAGAGTAAATATCGTAGCCATTTCCGAAGATATGACACTCACAGAAGTGATTTCGGTCATTCAGGAAAAAGGTTTGTCCAGAATGCCGCTTTATGAGCAGGATTTGGATCACATCATCGGATTCATCTACGCGAAAGACGTGTTACCCTATATCAATGGTCAGGGGATGCCGTCAGGAATCACCTGGAAAAGCTTAGCACGAAAAGCACTTTTTATCCCGCCAACCAAAAAATTGGATGACCTGCTTCGTGACTTCCAAAGAGAGAAAACGCACATTGCTATCGTTGTTGATGAATATGGCGGTACGGAAGGGGTGGTAACTCTGGATGACATTCTCGAGGAGATCATTGGTGATTTTGGGGATGAGGTGGCAGAAGAGGAGGAATCACTGTACCTGGAACTCAAAAATGGTGTGTATCTCTTCGATGCAAAGATCGATCTCGATGATCTGGATGAAATTTTAGACACCGAGGTTAGTTCGGTTGATGATGAGTTTGAAACACTGGGCGGATTAATCTATTATCAAACGGAAAAAATCCCCAGTGTTGGGGAAACCATTCAGTATAAAAATCTGGAATGTACCGTCCACTCGCTGGAAAACAATCGTGTAAAAAAAGTCCGTGTGAAAAAACTGATAGAGGGTAGTTCAGTTCCAATCGTGGATGAAACAGAACCAAACGGATGACCGTCGAAGTCGCAGAGCGTCCCCACTTTAAGACCCAGTCTCTGGAAGGGTATCATTCCATGGGTCTGAAAGCCACAGCATCCGAGTTTTTTCTCATTCATACTAAACATCAGCTCGCTCCATTGTGGAGAGAAGGTTGGTTCGATCGAAGACCTGTTTTGCTAGGAGAAGGAACCAACACGGTTTTTATCACAGACCCAAAGCGGCCGGTTTGTAAGATAGCGATGAAGGGCATCCGGATTTCGGATGAAAGCGAATCCTCGGTACGTGTTCAGGCAGCAGCCGGAGAGAACTGGCATCAGCTGGTGACATGGGCGGTAGCACAGAACTATGGAGGAATTGAAAATCTGGCGTTGATCCCGGGTACGGTCGGCGCAGCACCGGTTCAAAACATTGGTGCTTACGGAGTGGAGCTTTCAGATGTTTTTGAGGAGCTTGAGGCATTTTCGATGAAGCACGGTACATTTAAAACCATTGGAAGAGAGGAGTGCCGTTTTGGATACCGTAGCAGTCTTTTCAAACATGGGGAACCAGAGTGGCTGATTTGCTCTGTGTCCATCCGGCTCACCAAAGATCATCACAAACTTTCGAGTTCCTATCAGTCGCTCGAAACCTATCTTGAGAAGTTGGGAATCCAGACCCCTGGTATTGGTGATCTTTACCAGGCTGTCTGTAGCATCAGAAAAAGCAAGTTGCCGGATCCGAAGATACTACCTAATTGCGGGTCATTCTTCAAGAATCCGGTTATTTCCATGGAGAGGTTCCGGCATTGCAAATCTATGTTCCCCGACATGCCAGCTTACCCCGCCGGAGATTCTACTGCAAAAGGCCATGTAAAGATTCCAGCCGGGTGGCTGATCGAAAAAGCCGGATGGAAAGGCCGGAGAAAAGGGGGATTCGGAATGTATCGTCAACATGCACTTGTTCTTGTCCATTTTGGCGGCTCAGGCGGAGGCGAGTTACACGCATTTATGGAGGAAGTAACCGGCGCCGTCTTGAATCTTTTTGGTATTCAACTCGAACCCGAAGTTCATCTGATTGGCGACACGATTATCCCATCAACCCAAACCTGAAACAAGGTATTCACAAAAAACTGACACACTATGATTGAACGTTATTCCAGAGAGGAGATGACCCGCATTTGGACCGATCAAAATCGGTTTCAGGCCTGGCTGGAGGTTGAATTGGCTGCCTGCAAAGCGTGGAGCCGCACAGGGAAAATACCCGAAGCAGATGTGGATCTGCTCTATAAAAATGCATCTTTTGACATCGATCGCATCCGGGAAATTGAACAGGAAACGCATCACGATGTGGTCGCATTTACCCGTGCGGTATCGGAAACCCTCGGGGAGGAGAAAAAATGGGTTCACTACGGCCTTACTTCCACCGACGTTGTAGATACGGCGAATGGGTATCTCATCAAACAGGCCAATCGAATTTTGGAGGAGGATCTGGACCGGATATCCCAAACATTGGCAGCAATGGCTGTAAAATATAAGAACACAATCATGATGGGACGCACGCATGGTGTTCATGCGGAACCGACTACATTTGGTCTGAAGTGTGCTCTTTGGTACGCCGAAATGGAGCGACAGAAAGAGCGTTTTCGGCATGCGTCCAAAGGCGTAGAGTTTGGGAAAATTTCCGGTGCGGTAGGAACATTTGCGCACCTTCCACCGGAAATCGAATTGTATACCTGTGAGGAACTTGGGCTGACTCCGGCTCCCATATCAACCCAAACCCTGCAACGAGACCGGCATGCACATTATATGGCCACCATTGCATTAATCGGATCCACATTGGAAAAAATTGCAGTTGAAATCCGGCACTTGCAGAGAACGGAGCTGCGGGAAGCAGAGGAGTTTTTCCGGAAAGGGCAAAAGGGGTCCTCTGCGATGCCGCATAAAAGGAATCCTGTGAGCTCGGAAAATATTTCGGGATGTGCGAGGGTTTTGCGCGGATATATGGTCACGGCGTTTGAGAATATTCCGCTATGGCACGAACGGGATATTTCTCACTCCTCGGCAGAGAGGATTATACTACCCGATGCGACGATTTTGCTGGATTATATGCTTACCAGAATGAACCGGGTGCTGTCGCAACTACAGGTGTACCCCGAACAGATGCTCCGCAATATTGAGAAAACCTATGGGTTGGTTTTTTCTCAAAGGTTGATGCTGATGCTCATTGACGCTGGAATGAGCCGGGAGCGCGCCTATGACACTGTACAACCTCTTGCGATGAAAGCATGGGAGAATGAGATACCGTTTCGGCCGCTTGTGGAAGGGGACGATGAGATTCGCCGCACTCTTCAGGAGGAGCAGATTGCTGATGCATTCGACCTGTCGTATCATACTCGAAGGGTGGATATTCTACTTCGGCGTGCCGGAATTGATCTGGACGGGAATCGGAATTGATCCGGACGGGTACCTGAATTGATCTTGTAGGAAAAGGGAGTTTTGTTTTAGAAAAAAAATGGAAAAAATTTTTAGGGGGTGACAAAATGTTGTCACTACAGTCCTCGATCTTTGGGATAATCAATAAACACAAATCCAAATGATCATGAATACAGACACCTATAACTCCCCTTTAAATGAACCTGCAACAAGTACGGACATCTCGATTTCCGACCGGATGTTTCAGGAAATGCTGGCCGAAGCGATTCGTCAAGAGCAGGAAATGAATGAGGTTTTTAACCTGCTGGGATGGATTCACTTGCCATTGGAACTTAAAATGACCATTCACGAAGATGTGAAAGGGTACTTTAATGAGCTAGAGGGTCGATATTCAACCGCATGCGCCTATGTGCAGAAACGCAGAGAACGGGTCGATTACTGGGTAAACAGTTACCTGGATGGGCTTTGCTCTCTGAAGGAGGCTGTAAACGCACTGAAAGTCGGGTTCTAAGATCGATGGCGGGGTTCCTTGTTCCCTTGCTTCCGCTTGAATACATTTTGAATCTTTGGTTCCAAGAATCAATCAGGATTTCCTATCTTTGGCCATTCCAAATGTAGCTCTATACCGAATCTGAGTTGGGCCGCAATGGTACGAAAGTGTATTCCACCAAAACAGAATTCTGCCAACCATGTCAGACCAGTCTAACTCCAAAATTTCACGAAAAGGGTTAACATATGATGATGTTCTGCTAGTTCCCAGGCATTCATCCGTTTTACCAAGAGAGGTAGATCTTTCGGTTCATCTCGCGAGTGATTTACAGTTGAACATCCCCATTCTTTCTGCAGCAATGGATACTGTTTCCGAGTACAAAATGGCGATTGCACTCGCACGAGAAGGAGGGATGGCCATTCTGCATAAAAATATGAGTATTGAGGATCAGGCAGAACATGTGCGGCTTGTGAAGCGAAGTGAAAGCGGAATGATTGTAGACCCGGTGACCCTCACAAAGGAAGCGACGGTGAAGGATGCACGGGATTTGATGGAGCGTCATAAAATTGGTGGCATCCCGATTGTATCGGAAGACAACATTCTGATTGGGATTGTGACCAACCGGGATCTTCGGTTCGAACGCTACGTTGATAAGCCATTGGGAAGCATCATGACGTCCGGTCGGCTGGTTACGGCGAAAGCGGGCACGGATTTAAGCCAGGCCGAGAAAATTTTGCAGGAGTTCAAAGTGGAAAAACTACCGATTGTGGACGATCAGAACCATCTGGTAGGGTTGATTACATTTAAGGATATCGAAAAAAAAATGAACTTCCCGCTTGCATCGAAGGATCAGATGGGCAGACTGCGAGTGGGTGCAGCTGTCGGAATCTCCGGTGATACGCATGACAGGGTAGATGCACTGGTGGACGCAGGTGTGGATATGGTCACGGTTGACACAGCTCATGGGCATAGCGAAGGGGTTTTGGGCATGATTCGCGAGATTCGCTCACGACACCCTCATCTGAAACTGACCGGCGGGAATATTGCCACAGCAGAAGCTGCAGAGGCCCTTGCCGACGCAGGAGCGGATGTGGTGAAAGTGGGTGTTGGCCCAGGATCGATCTGTACAACACGGGTGGTGACAGGGGTTGGTGTGCCACAGCTTACGGCAGTGATGGAGGTGGCTGAAGTGACATCGAAACGCGGCATCGGTCTCATCGCGGATGGAGGAATCAAACAAACCGGGGATATTGCCAAAGCTCTTGCTGCTGGTGCAGATGCTGTCATGATGGGGTCGATGTTCGCTGGCGTGGACGAAAGTCCGGGTGAAACAATTATTTTCGAATCCCGTAAGTATAAAACCTATCGGGGGATGGGCAGTTTGGGTGCCATGAAACAGGGATCCAAAGATCGCTATTTTCAGGACGTCGAAGAGGACATTAAAAAACTAGTGCCTGAGGGGATTGAAGGAAGAGTCCCCTACAAAGGAACTCTGAGCGAGGTCATCCATCAGATGACCGGGGGGATTCGTGCAGCCATGGGGTATTGCGGCGCTAAAGATATCGCCACTCTCAAAACAGCGACATTTGTTCAGATTTCGGCTGCTAGCTACAAAGAGAGTCACCCTCATTCTGTTCAAATTACCAAAGAGGCGCCGAACTATTCCGTTTCGTGACGGACGGTTCGGCAGTCAAAACATAAAGACATCAATGAGAAAGGTTCTGATCATCGCCTACTACTTTCCACCCATGGGAGGCAGTGGTGTTCAGAGACCTTTTCAGATGGCCAAATATCTTCGTGAATTTGGTTGGGAACCGGTCATCCTTACGCAAGCCCAAGGGGCATATACCCACGCAGACGAGAGCCTTCTGAATGAGGTCGAAGCTCTTCAAATACCAGTTTACAGAACCGAATCTTCCGGTTGGACGCCGCAAACCTTGCCTTTCCTGAAGCAAGGTGTCCAACAGCCATCAACTTCAGGAGCGATTCACCTGATCCGTCCTGGCAGGTTCCGCTCCTGGCTTTTGTCGCTATTTACACGATGGTTCTTCATCCCGGATAACAAAGTCCCGTGGATTTCGTCCGCAATTCAAACAGCCGGTGAGATCATTCGTAATCACAAGATCGACTTGATACTCTCCACCGCACCTCCATTTAGTAGTTTTCTGGCAGCCAGAACCATCAGTCAAACCCATAAAATCCCGCTGGTATTAGATTTTCGGGACGCCTGGCTGGAGAATCAGTACCATCGCCCGCCAACCCTGTGGCATCGAAATCGTATGCGGCGTATGGAACAAGAAATCGTATCCGCTGCCTCCGCTATCATCGCCATTAACGAACGAACGGCCAACGGACTGCGAAATCGAATACCCGAACGATCTTCAATTCGGGTTGATGTAATTCCTAATGGCTACGATCCCGGCAAACGTAAAGACAGCACACCCACATCTGTGGGCTCGTCCGATTCAAACCTATTCAGCATTTTGCATGCAGGACAGTTGTTCAGCAGTTCCTCGCACAAACGTCAACCAGAGATTCGCTTGCTTTTTCGTGCACTCGACCATCTTTTTGTCAGCCGGCCGGATCTCCTTCATGTGGTTCAACTGGTTTTTGCCGGTCACCCGGAACCGCTTATTACTCGCTGGGTTCAGGCGCATTCATACTCTGGAACGGCGCCGAATATCATCCAAACCGGATACCTATCGCATTCTGCTGTCCTTGAACAGATGCTCCATGCCAATGCCTTGCTATTAACGCTTTCCTCATCCGAACTTTTTAGGGGAGTGACTCCGGGCAAAATGTTCGAATATTTTGGAACACAAAAACCGATCTATGCATTAGTCCCAGATGGAGAGGCTTCTCGGTATCTAACCGGATATGGCGGAGCAATTCAAGAACATACATACTCCGCACAAGCGATCGCCCATTCACTCTCCTTGTTTATTGACAAAGGGAGATCGGGAACCTTGCCGGATGCAAATCCTCATTTTGCCGTTCAGTTCAACCGAAGGAATCAGGCCGAACAGATCGCAAAAATGTTTGATGAAGTTGTTTCCAATCCTTGAAATAGTATCTTTCTGCCCATGTGGAATCTACTCAGACATCTGTTTCACCATCGTACTAGAAGCAATCGGATTCTGGTCATTGATCAGGATGATCCGGACCGGTCGAATCACTTCGAGCTAACTCCTTTTTCTCTGGTCTGGTTCATGGGAACCCTATTCACCCTGGTGATCGCCGCTTCTTTGATGCTCTTTTTCATCACCCCGCTTGGAGATCTGTATCAGTCTCCCCAGGCTAATCAGATTCGAGAGGAGCTTTTTGCTATCGAGCAGCGGATTGAAGCCCTACGAGATACCATCACAGCAAGAGATATGCAGTTGGCAACCCTACAGCTGGCCTTACGAGCCAATTTGGATACTACGTTTGCAACGAGTGCATTGAATAACATGAACATGTTGAGTTCAGCTAGGAGCGGTATACCATTTTCTGAAACCTGGAATAGCTACGATTTGATAACGCAGCGAAGTATAACGATGGCCGGTCAGGAGCGATACTCTTTTGGTGCGAGTCCGTTTCAAAATCCTTATCTGCCAATAGACGGGACGCCTAGTCGTAGCTTCGATCTTGTAACCAGTCATTATGGAACAGACTTCGCAACGCAGGCAAATACCTCCTTTTTTGCTGCGGAGAATGGGGTAGTCGTTACGGCTCACTGGACTCTCGAGTATGGATATGTGATGGCCATTCAACATATGGATGGGTTTCTCTCTGTCTATAAACACGGTGGATCTCTCGCCAAAAAGAAGGGTGATTACGTTTTCAAAGGAGATCTGCTTGGAACCGTCTCAGATAGTGGTATTTTAAGCTCTGGACCTCATCTTCACTTTGAAATCTGGAAAGATGGGATCCCCACCGATCCAGCAATCTATCTGCCCCTGCTCTATTAATTCCGAAATGTAACTGCTCATGAATCCCAAAAAACCACAAAACGGATCTGCTTTATCACTCAACGTAATTTCAGAAGAAACCCATCTGGAGGGAAACATAACCTCTACCTCAGACTTCCGGATCGCAGGTAGGGTCTACGGGGATCTCGATATAAAAGGAAAACTACTGTTGACATCTGAGGCAGTCATACGTGGAGAAATACGGGTCGATCAGGCAGACATTTCCGGATCCATACGAGGGGAGGTGATTGCATCCGACAAAGTAGTTTTGCGCGGCAATGCGAAATTGAATGGTAATATTTATACGAGAGTGCTAGTGATTGAAGAAGGGGCATATTTTCAGGGAGAGTGCCATATGACGGAGGACCTGCCCAGAAAGATAACAGAGAACGTGGAGAGCGATGATTCTGAACAGGAGCAAGATCAAGATCCACAGGAATAGATGAAACGGAATTTGCCCTCCAGTCCCACTCCGGATCCGCACCCCAGTAAACATCAGAAAGCCTATCTTCGGTACCTTTCCCTTGGTTTTGAGCTTGCAGCGTCTTTGGGGGGTCCAATCTGGATTGGATATCTGCTGGATCAAAAAACAGAGAGCGCTCCCTGGTATACTTTGGGAGGGATTTTCACCGGAATGATTCTTTTCTTTTACACCATCTTTAAAACCGTTAAATCTGTACGCGGAGATCACTCATGAATGCAGGATCCAGCCAATTGCATAGTCACTCTGTTATTCGACGTCGTTCATTGCGGTTCGGTATCATCGCTATCGTTCTTGCCATGTTTATTCTTGCATGGATATGGATTCCAAGTCTTGAAGCCGGAGGATGGTTTGCCGGGTATCTGCTCGGCTTTTTTGCCGTTTTACTTCATTTTTTGACGTCTATTTTGATGAAAAATGTACCACCCGCGAAAATAGTCTATGTGTATTTTGCTGGTATGGCTGCCCGTTTCATTCTGATCATCGCACTTTTTATTCTTTTTCTGATTTCTGAAAAATTTGACCAATTAAGTTTTACAGTTAGCTTCTTAATTTCTTATCTTTTCCACTCTATGATCGATTTGATATCGGTCCATCAATCTATAGCCAACCGATCGCACAATACAAAGCATCACTAGCATTAACTGACGAATGATCTACCTGATTCGCCGAACGCTGATTCTTTTACTGTTTGTTAGTTTCACCTCTTTCCTGACATATGCTGCTGATCCGGTTGAAGGTGAGGAGCCTGTGATCGATGTTATGGGCAAAGTTGTCGATCATGAATATTTTGAAATTTTTAACACCAAGATCTATTTACCCCGAATCTTCCGGGCGGGTGGGCAGTGGTATGTTTTTTCAAATACCAAATCCGCACTCAAGTCCGGTGAGTTCGAAAAAGTCGATGGAGCGCTGGTACGGACAGACGGAGAACCGATCACACTCGATATGTCCATTACGTCTCACCTGTTGTATGTCTGGTTTGGTATCCTGTTTGCTTTATGTATCACCCTCTGGGCTTCATCGCGCTACAAAAAGGGGGTTGGTCGAACTACAGAGCCGAAAGGGATTTCGCTGAATCTGTTTGAAGTATTTTTCGTTTTCATCAGAGACCAGATCGCCAAAGAATATATCGACAAGAAAAACTACGCAAAGTTTGTACCCTATCTCTTTTCGGTATTTATGATGATCTCGTTCCTGAATCTTTTTGGTCTGTTGCCTTGGGGGGTCTCCGCCACAGCCGATCTTACGGTCACTGCTACGCTCGCAGGCATTACCTTTTTTATCACACAATTCAATGGGTCGAAAGATCACTGGCAGCATGTGTTTGCATTTCCGGGAGTTCATCCGCTCATGCGAATTATTCTAACTCCGGTCGAGATACTTGGACTCTTTACCAAGCCATTTGCACTGGCCATACGATTGTTTGCCAACATGCTTTCCGGCAAAATCCTCATCATCTGTATCCTTGGATTGATTTTTATCTTTGCAGATATCTTCGGCGTGGTCATTGGAGCATCGTCCGGAGTGGTTTGGGTGGCACTCACATCCGCCCTCTACATTCTAAAGGCATTCATTGCCCTGTTACAAGCTTATATCTTCACGCTACTCTCTGCTGTATTTATTGGTATGGCTGTAGAGGAGCATCATCACGACGACCATCACTCACCAGCCGAACTGGATGAAGCCGGTGCCGGGGTCTGACCATCAAACCATAAACTAAACAGAACAAGGTAAACTACTATGGGATTTTTAGCAGCAGGATTAGGAGCAGGTATCGTAGCCATCGGCGCCGGACTCGGCATCGGTATGATCGGTAAATCTGCCGTTGAGAGCATTGCCCGTCAACCGGAAGCATCCGGAGACATCCGTGGAGCAATGATCCTTACCGCGGCTTTTATCGAAGGTGTTGCGCTCTTTGGAGCCATTGTTTGTGTTCTTCTTGCATTGAACATCACTGTATAATCCGCCAGCTATGATCTATCTGGCAAGCGGAGGACTTTTCTCTTTCAACACAGGTTTTGCCATCTGGGTTTTGATCTCCATGGTCATATTCCTGTTTATCATGGCAAAATTTGCAGTTCCGCCCATTATGGCGGCCTTGGATGAAAGAGAAAAAAACATCAAAGATTCGCTTGAGTCTGCAGAAAATGCCCTAAAAGAGGCAAAGCAGATCTCACAGGACAACCAGAAAGCTCTGAAACAGGCAGAGGCAGAAGCGCAGCGCATTCGTAAAGATGCGCTCGCAGACGCAGAGACGATCAGAGCAGACCGGCTGGACAAGGCGAAAAAAGATGCAGAGAAACTTCTCGATGATGCGAAAAAAGCGATCGAACAGGAGAAAAAGCAGGCGTTGTCAGAATTGCGATCGGAAGTTGCCGATCTGGCCCTTCAGGCTGCATCGGCTATTCTCGATGCTGAGCTCGATGAAAAGAAGAATCGAAAGCTTGTCGATAACTTTATCAAAGATATCTCTAGCAATTAATCAGCCATGAGTTTTAAAGCAGCACGACGATACGCCTACGCTATGTTCCAGTCCGCAGTCGAACTGGGCATCCTCGAAGAGTGTAATCGCGATATGGATCTCATTCATGAGACCATTGAGGCGGCATCTGATCTCGAGCTCTTCCTAAAAAGTCCAATCATCAAAAAGGATGATAAGCGGCAAGTTCTCTTGAAAGTGTTCGAGAAAAACGTGACGAAAGAAACCATGGTGCTGATTCATTTGCTTGTTTCGAAAGGTAGGGAAAGTACCCTCAAGCAAATCGCACAAAGATTTTCCGAGCTCTACAAAGAACACAAAAATATTCTGGATGTGGAAGTTCAGACTGCTTTCGAACTAGATGATCAACAAACATCTGAACTTCGAAAAGCACTCGAGAATGTTACCCGGAAAATTGTCCATCTAAAAACGCAGGTGGATGTTGATTTGAAAGGAGGACTGGCTGTTCGCATTCATGACACGATGTATGACGGCACCGTTCGTCACAAGATGAGTCAGCTAAAACAGCAATTCTCTCGGGAGAATGTATAAAAACTATTTAATGTAAAGACATGAGCCAAGTTAGACCCGACGAAGTATCAGCCATTTTGCGCAAGCAACTCACAGGATTTGATGATTCATCCGATGTATATGATATGGGAACAGTCCTTGAAGTAGGGGACGGAATCGCACGAGTATACGGATTATCAAAAGTTCAGGCGGGTGAGCTTGTAGAAATGCCTGAATCACTAGATGAAGATGGAAATGCTGTAACCGGAATGGTTCTTAACCTTGAAGAGGACAATGTAGGTATTGTACTTTTTGGTTCTCCGGATTCTGTAAAAGAGGGGCATACTGTTAAACGTACCAAGCAAATCGCCTCACTTCAAGTCGGTGACGGCCTTACGGGACGTGTTATTGACCCTCTAGGACGGCCTATTGATGGTAAAGGGGCGATCTCTGGAGAGCTTATCAGCGTACCGCTTGAGCGGAAAGCACCCGGTGTGATCTATCGGGAGCCTGTAGCAGAGCCACTTCAAACTGGTATCAAAGCCATCGATTCCCTCATACCGATTGGACGCGGTCAGCGGGAATTGATTATTGGGGACCGACAAACCGGAAAAACTGCCGTCGCTCTTGATACAGTGATCAATCAAAAGAGCACTCATCAGACGGATAAACCCGTTTTTTGTATCTATGTAGCTGTAGGACAAAAAGGCTCTACTGTTGCGGGAATTGTAAACACATTACAGGAATATGGCGCAATGGAGTACACGGTTGTTGTATCTGCGCCAGCAAGTTCCTCTGCACCCCTTCGATATGTAGCCCCATTTGCAGGTGCTGCTATTGGTGAATATTTCCGAGACACAGGTCGCCATGCACTTGTTATTTATGATGATCTTTCGAAGCAAGCCGTCGCTTACCGTGAACTCTCTTTGTTGCTAAAACGTCCACCTGGACGAGAAGCGTATCCAGGCGATGTATTTTACCTTCACAGCCGTCTCCTGGAAAGAGCTGCCAAAATTATCAACAATGATGCTGTGGCAGGAATGATGAATAACATTCCTGAGGGGTTGAAAGGGAAAGTGAAAGGTGGTGGTTCTCTTACGGCACTCCCTGTCATTGAAACCCAGGCAGGAGATGTATCTGCCTATATTCCGACCAATGTGATCTCCATTACGGATGGCCAGATTTTCCTTGATACGGACCTGTTCAACTCTGGAATTCGACCTGCAATCGATGTTGGTATCTCTGTATCCAGGGTAGGAGGATCTGCACAGATCAAAGCTATGAAAAAGCTCTCCGGAACCTTGAAATTGGATCTTGCTCAGTATCGGGAATTGGAAGCATTTGCTAAATTTGGTTCGGACCTTGATGCTGCAACACAGCGTCAGTTGAAGAGGGGAGAGCGAACAGTGGAATTGATGAAGCAGGGCGAATACAAGCCACTTCCAGTAGAACATCAGGTAGCTCTTTTGAAGGTAAACAGTGATGGTTTACTGGATCGTCTGAATGTGAATCAAATTCGAGAATTTGAAGATCAGTTTATTGAGACGATCGATGTAAAATATCCCGATGAGTTAAAAGCAGTGGCAACCAGTGGCGTTCTCTCGCCAGAATTCGGGGAAGAGCTCTTAAAAACAGCAAATAACACGATCGATCAGCTTTTGGCAGGAGAGGAGCTTTAACCCATGGCGAATCTGAGAGACATACGGAATCGGATCTCTTCGGTGAACAACACGCAGCAGATCACCAAAGCGATGAAAATGGTAGCCGCAGCAAAATTGCGGAAGGCCCAGACCCGTATGATATCCACCAGACCCTTTGCTTCTAAAATGAATGAAGTGGTGGGGAAACTGGTATCTGGAGACTTGTCGGGCCAGCCTCTCATGCGGTCATCAGAAGTGCCCAAGCGTGTTTTGGTCATCGTGGTTGGTTCCGATCGTGGTCTGTGTGGTGCCTTCAACAACAACCTGTTCAAAGTGGTGGAAAAAGAGATCCAGGAAACGTTGTACACGCACCAAAAGAACGGAACTCTCGAGTTAATCACGATTGGTAAAAAGGCGACCGCGTACTTCAAGAAACGATCCTACCACATTGTTCAGGAAGTCCCAGGATTTTTTGACCGGATCGAGTACGAGGAAACCTCATCTCTGATGAACGGTGTCATTCAGCGATTTGTAGCGGGAGAGATTGACCGTGTGCATATCGCATATAATGAGTTTAAATCCGTGATCGCACAAAATCGAATTGTAAAGGAAGTACTTCCCATCCGTCCTGAAAATTTATTGATGGAAGATAGCGGGAAAGTTGAAACGATTGATTATCTTTACGAGAACGAACCGAAGCAGATTTTGAATGTGCTCCTGCCTCTGTATCTGGTCATGGAACTCTGGAGAGCTGTTCTGGAATCCAATGCATCGGAACAAGGCGCACGAATGGCAGCGATGGACAGTGCCACTGAAAACGCAAAGGAACTAGAACAGGAACTCAGGCTCAAATACAACCAGGCACGTCAAAGTGCTATCACCACTGAGATCTCTGAAATTGTTTCCGGAGCTCAGGCATTAGGCAACTAATTCATTCGTTTTTAGATATTGTTTTAGGAGGGATGGCAGAGTGGTCGAATGCGGCGGTCTTGAAAACCGTTGAGGCTTCACGGTCTCCGGGGGTTCGAATCCCTCTCCCTCCGCTCAAAAGCTCTGATTGAAAGGTCGGAGCTTTTTTTTTGCACTGGAGATACGGCACTTGCAGCAGTTCCATATACGCCTTTGGGTGTTTCTTCGTTAGTCATTACACAATTAAACGATCTTCACTCCATCACACTGAAAATCTATCCTGAGACCCAACTCCCTATGAAACTCATCTCCCTGCTCCTGATACTTATCCCACTATCGGGAACCGTCCAGGCCCAGGACACCACAAAAATCAGTTTGCCGGACTTTATCAACCTCGGTCTCCAAAACTCAGGTCAGGTCCAGTACCGTGAACATGAACTTTCCATTGCAGAAAATCAGGTGGAACAAGCAAAACTCTCCCGTATTCTGCCGAGTGTACGGCTTAGTTCACAACATGGCGTGATTCCCGGCGTACAATCATCTAATCCGGAATTAAGTGACGGTTCACTCTACCTCGATCCTAATCTAAAAAACGACTGGGAAAACTGGGCAATCTTCACCCGTGCAGAAATTAACGCTATCCAGCCAATTTACACCTGGGGCGGCATCCGAAACACCATCAACGCGGCACAATACGCAAAAACTTCCGCCGAGGAGCAGTTTAATGCAGTTCGTGCAGAAGCCTCCCTGCAACTCCTGGAACTTTACTACTCCAGGTTGCTTGCCGAGGAACTCCGCACCATCCTCAACGACGCCCGTTCCACCACCGAGCGAGTTGGAGAAGAACTTGAAAAACTCATGGAAGAGGGAAATCCCGATCTCGACGAAGCAGATCTCTTCAAGTACGAACTGTTCCTTGCCGATTTCAATATCCAAACGGCAGAGCTCGAACAGTCCGAATCTGCAGTCTCCCGACTCTGGAATCACATTCTGCAACCTGCACCGCTTCAAGCCTACCGGCCGGCCGACCCATACCTACAGGAATCCATCAGCGACATTGAAACCTTTGAAACCTACCGGCAGACCGCCATGCGCGAACGCCCGGAACTCAGAAGTATCACCGCCGGCATGGAAGCCGCCCGCCTGATCACCGAAGCATCCCGATCTCAAAACAAACCAGCGATCCTGCTGGGGATCACAGCAAGCTATGCAAATACTCCAAACCGTCCCCGTCAAACCAACCCGTTCATCATCAACTCCACCAATTATGCGAACGCCGGAGTCGGTATTGTACTTCGTCAAAATCTGAATTTCAACTCGGTACAAAATCAAATCGAAAAAAATGAGATTCGCTATCGCAAAGTACAGGATTTGGAACGTGCACTAACCGATGGCCTCATGCTGGAACTCACAGATGCTTACAATCAGGCGCAAGTAGCACGTATTACACTCGATCAAACCAAAAACAAACTTCAAACGGCTAAAAATTGGGTACGCCACGAGCAGCTCAACTGGGACCTAGGCTTTGGAAACGTCGACAATCTTATCGAGGCAGTCCAGAAAGAGTTCGAACTGCGGGTGGAACTTGCACAGAATATTTTTGATTATAACCTCAAACTGGCAAAACTGCACAAAGCAGCAGGAATGTCGTTACCCTAATGGAACTATCGTAAACGAGAACACATAGCACACTTGGATTACCTGGAACACCAGAAACACCTGGAACAC
>PZPG01000002.1:40814-41737 GCA_003045995.1 Bacteroidota bacterium | reverse complement strand
CCTTCCGCACCCGTCAACGAACACGTACTCATTGAATATGTGGCACAAAAGCGAATTACCATGAACAAAATTGCAAAATCATCCATTCTTGTTGCTCCCTTTTTGGCGCTCTCCATGTCATTTTGTTTTTCAAACCCAGTTTATTCAAGTTTCGGGTTGATGGAATTACCAGCCGGTTCTGATGAAATACTTGCATATGCGCCAGTTTCGTTCACATTGCATTCGCACATCTCTGCGCGGATGAGTACACCTTTGAGTACGCATCTGAATTCAGGGTTGCATGCACATTTACAATCACAATCGCAGGAACAAGACCTTCTGAAGGAAGCCGTTGCCATGTTAACCCGACGGGATCTGCAGATCAAGAAGCTGATCGGTGAGGAGGGCACAGCGATTCCCGACAGTACCCGGGAGGAGCTTAAAAAGATCATAAACGAAGTGATCGACTATGGCTATATGGCCAGGGAGGCCCTTCAAGAGACATACTCTGAGATTACACAGGAGGAGCGGGACGAATTCGTTACCCTGTTCTCCTCTATGATCCGGGACAATTCACTTGCTAACCCGGACATCTACCGAGCCAAAATCACCTATGATGACGCTCGTCAAACTGACGGCACGATTTTTGTGGATACAACTGCTGAACTGAATGATGTGCGAACTACCGTAGGATATCTTCTCGATTACAGAGCCAACGAATGGCATATTCTGGATATGTCGGTTGATGGTGTTTCCACGGTTGAATCCTATCGCAGGCAGTTCCAGAGCATTATTCGTAAACGAGGGTTTGAACCACTGCTAAGCAGTTTGCGAAAAAGGGCGGCAAGAAATCAACCTTAAGTGGGAATGCCGTGAATACTGTGAATATTGTGAATCAACCATTACACTCCATACCTCGGAAAGGGAAGAGCAACGAAGGGAAG
>PZPG01000002.1:38642-40804 GCA_003045995.1 Bacteroidota bacterium | reverse complement strand
AAGGGAAGAGCAACGAAGGGAAGGGCAATGACAGCCAGGGCTACGTCTTTAGCAGTCATGGCGCCGCAAAATACCTCATTTATGCACTGGTTGCCGCCCGGAGGATTCGTACTCACGATCCTTTCCGGCCCATCGCCTTGTACTGCACACAAAACCATCTGGATTTGTTAAGAGACTGGAAACTGGAAACGCTCTTCCAGCACCTGGAACTTCTGCCCCAGGAATTCTGCTCCATCATCGGATTTAAACATCACACCGAAAAATTCATGCCTTTTGAGGAGAATCTGTTCCTGGATACAGACATGCTCCTCCTCCGTAACCCCGACACACTCTGGCATCAGTTTAAACCATTTGGATACACCTTTACGGGGCAAGAGTCTGCGGACGTGTTTTTTGGTGGCCCTAAGCATTTTGGAATCGTTATTGATGCTGTGATTCACAAGCGCAAGAAAACCATCCGTAACTTTTCCCTTAGCCATCTCTACCGGGCTCAAACCGGAATCATCTATGCATCCGACCCTTCACTCACCAGCGAGGTAAATCAGTTAGCCCGGGAGTTCTATAGCCGACAGGACGAAACCCACTTCATCAGTCGACAAAACGAGAAAGGCCGAACGTTCGACAGCTGCGAGTGGAGTCTTGCGATGGCCATGAGTCGCCTCAAACTCCATGTGATCCCCTGGTTTAACGGGTACGAAAGTCCGCAACTGGATTTTATCTCCGGTCTCACAAACCACGATTCGCAATTCGAGACGGTAGCATGCAAGTACTACTGTAATCCATTTATTCATTCACTTCGTGGCATCAAAACGCATGCACTGCGATCCTTTTATTTTAATCTTTTCTCGATTTTTCCACGCTCCGGTGATCACATGTGGGTAACACCCTACTTTTTGCATTTTGGATGGAAACATGAAAAACACCATTTTGACCGGTTTGTTTCGGAGCAGTGGGAGCAAATCCGAAGAGAGCATCAGCTGGAACAGAACCCTCTGGCAGTCAATCCATTTCTTCCACCGGGAAGCACGTTAGCGTCGGGAAGCACGTTACCGTCGGGAAGCACTGCACAAACCCACCCACTGCATACGAAAGCCGAACGCTCATGAAACTGGCAGATGTCGCTGAATTTTATACCGACCAGGGAGGTGGGGTAAAGACCTATATCAACCAAAAACTGGAGCTGGGATCGCAGGCCGGCCACGAAGTAATCATCCTTGCGCCAGGAAAAGAGAATTGGACAGAAAAACGCCATGGAGGCACCATTGAGTGGATCAAGAGCCCGCCACTTCCTCCCGATCCTCGGTACCGTGTACTCTGGAACAAAAAAGAGGTGCATCGCCGCTTGTTTCAGCTACAACCCGATCTTGTGGAAGGATCCTCACTCTGGACCGGGGGTCATTTTGTAGGCAGCTGGCCCGGAAACGCAGTAAAAACGATGATCTACCATCAGGATCCGGTGGCTGTCTACCCGGAAACATTCTTTGCGGCTTCTGTAGGATACGACCGAGTAAACCGCCTGTCCAAACCGATATGGAGTTACATTCGAAGGCTTAGTGAGCGGTTTGATGCGACCATCACCAGCGGCGAATGGCTGCGACAGCGGCTTGCGGAACAGGGTATTCGCCGTCCGGTTGCGATCCCGTTTGGTATCGACAAGACCTTCTTTTCGGCTCGGAACAGGGATGAACAACTCCGAAAACAATGGTTGGAACGGATGGGGTTGGACGAACAGGCATCGTTGCTGCTCAGTGTAAGCCGTCACCACCCGGAGAAACGGATCGGAACCATTTTAGATGGGTTTGCGGAAGCCTCCAACGTTCGCCGAATGGGTCTGATTCTGGTTGGAAACGGCCCCATTGAATCATGGGTGAAGCGAAAAGCTGTAAGGATTCCCAATGTTCGTTTGATCTCAAAAACTGAATCCCGTGAGGAACTTGCGCGACTGATGGCAAGCAGCGACCTTTTTGTTCATGGCTCAGCGTCGGAAACGTTTGGACTTGTGGTTGCCGAAGCACTGTGCAGCGGGCTTCCGATCGTGGTGCCCGACAGGGGAGGAGCCGTTGATTTCGCATCTCCTGCATTCGCCAACGTCTATCCGGCTGGAGACTCTGGCCGGTTGTCGGAATCGATTCTGGAGGCACTTGAGTCTCAGGAAACTCTTG
>PZPG01000002.1:33763-38628 GCA_003045995.1 Bacteroidota bacterium | reverse complement strand
CTTGAGTCTCAGGAAACTCTTGCTGATCAGGAGAATCGATCCAAACGAAGCAATGCAGCGTTGAAGTTTGCTGCTTCGCAAATCTCCACCGTGGAGGAGCATTTCGAGAAACTTTTTACATTTTACAGCGAATTGGTACAAGAAGCCGGGTCGTAACATCAACCATCCGCTGGTTGTTTACATACTAAACATGATCAACCCAATAACACCCCATGGAACAAATTATTAAGTGGCTGGAGCCGATTGTGAGACTCAATATCCGCTATCCCTGGAGGATTTTGGCAGTGGGGCTGGTACTGGCAATGGCTGGGGGATATCAGGCATCAAAGCTTCGGGTTGATACCGATATTGCAAATTTATTGCCCTCTTCTCACCCCAGTGTGCAGGCGCTTGAGGAGTTGCAGGCGATCTCCGGCGCGGAAACAGAAATGGCAGTGGCTGTGAAATCCCCCGATTTTGAGGCGAATCTGCGTTTTTCTCGTGATCTGATCCAAAGGGCACTGGAAGAGATCGACCCGGTACGCCAACAGCCCTTTTTTCACGGTGCGGAGCTGCGGCGAGATAACGCGTTTTTGAAAAAAAATGCACTTTATCTGGCTACTGGGCTAGAACTGGATGCCATAGCAGAATATCTACAGGAGGAGGTAGACCGTGCAAGGGAGGAGGCCAACCCGTTTTTCATCGATTTTTTTGATGACTTTGAAGACGACTTTGAAGATGATGTTGATGGTGGGGTTGATGGCGGTGCAGATGGAGGAGTAAATGGCGACATTGATGACAACAAGGAGGACGACCTGGCGGAGTTTGCACCGGAGGATTTCAAGCGAATTTACAACGAGTTGATTCCCGAGGAGTACTCTGTTAGTCCGGACAGCACGCTGCTCATGTTCAAGATGTTTCCTACCGGCTCCCGAAGTGATATACGTTTTCTGGAGGATCTCTTTGCCTCCTTCGAGCGACAGATCGCCGAACTTGATCCTGCATCCTATCACCCCGATATGGAAATTCGTTTTGGCGGCAGACTCAAACGCCATCTCTCCGAGCTGGAATCGATTATGAACGACGTGTTTAACAGTTTTTCCACGGGCATTGGGAGTGTCATTATACTCGTGCTACTTTACTTTAGTGCAAAAAAGATGTTCCATTATCGGCGTACAGACCGCCGTCTACAACGCTTTCCTCTGTTTTCCCATCTGTTGCGTTTCCCTGTGCCAGCCGTCATCATCGGGGTACCGCTTGTTATGAGTTTAATGTGGACGTTCGGGCTAACTTCGCTGTTTCTGGGGAGCCTCAACACGATGACCTCTGTCCTGTTTGTCATTCTTTTTGGCCTCGGCATTGACTATGGAATTCATCTCTACGCGCGTTACATCGAATTCCGGACACTCTACCACATGAATCCCGCTAACAGCATTCTGGAATCCTATCGCCAGACCGGCACAGCGATCATGGTGAGTGCCATCACCACATCGGTTGCTCTGTTCGTCCTTGTATTTGCCGATTTTCGGGGATTTTCGGAGTTTGGACTCATCGCAGGCATGGGTATTCTTTTCGCCCTCATCAGCATGCTATTTACCCTTCCTTCGATCCTGGTCATTCTGGAGCGCTGGCGTTGGATCATTCTGGTGCCCGGTATTGCCCCATCATCGGATGCCAGCCAGGGAGCATCCCCATCCACCAGTATTTTTAATAAAATTCCCGTTGCATCCACGCTTGCTGTCTTTGGAATCGTAACGACCGTTACGGTACTCCTTTTCTCGGGCCGCCTGTCGTTTGAATACAATTTCAGCAAACTGGAGCCGGTGTTCGAGGAGTATGAGGCGTATCAGGCGTTTATCTCCGATATCGGGCAGTCATCCCGGCGAAATCCTGCATTTATAGTGGCCCAGAGTGATGAGGATGTATTTGCGCTGGTGGAGGAGATTCGCAAGCGGAAAGCGAATAACCCCGAAACCATGATCATGGATGTGGAAGCGCTGCAGGAGCGTTTTCCACCCACCGAAGTGCTTGCCCAGGAGAAATTGCAGAAAATTGACCGGATCCGCACATTGCTTGCATCCGATTTTCTTCGGGAGCGGGATGATGAGAATCTGAATCTGCTCAGGGAGTCCTCCCAGACGAGAACCATGCTTCGTGAGGATCAAATTCCCGGCTTTCTGAAGAACCCGTTCCTAACCAATGAGGGCGAAATCGGGAAGTTTGTGATCATCTATCCAGAGAGCGGTCTGTCGGACGGCCTAAAGTCGATCGCCTTCAAAAATGAGCTATCCGATCTGCAAGTGGGAGACCGAACCTACTTTGCCGGAAGTACCTCCATTGTTGCAGCCTCCATGCTCGAGCTAATGCACGATGAGAGTCCCTGGATGGTACTCGCGACGTTTGTGATGATTATGCTCTTTATTTTCTACTCTTTCCGCTCTCCCAAGTGGTCCCTCATCTCGCTGATTCCGCTGCTGATTGGTTTCTCCTGGTTGTTTGGCCTGATGCTCCTCTTCGGCCTCAAATTCAATTTCTACAACCTGGTGGTGATACCTGCGATTTTGGGAATTGGGTGTGATAACGGGGTCCATCTTGCCCACCGGTTTCGGGAGGAGGGGGTTCAGGCATCCCGTGAGGTCCTGAAAAGCACAGGACAACATATCAGCATCGGGTCGCTCACAACGATGCTTGGATTTGCCGGTTTGCTCTTTACACAACATCCCGGTCTTCAGTCGATCGGGGTGATGGCAGTGCTGGGTATTGGAATGACCCTTCTTTCCGCCCTTGTTCTTTTGCCATCCGTGTTACAGATTTTGGAGAAGATAGCCGGTCGGAGATCGCATACGGAGATTCTCCCGTGATTGAAAAAACAGAAGCGATTGTGCTCCGAAGCGTGAAATATCAGGAATCCAGCCTGATCTCTACGCTTTTCACGGAGCAGCTGGGTCGTGTTTCTGTGATCGCAAGAGGTGCCCGAAAGCCGAAAAGCCGTTTTGCTGCCATGCTCACACCCGGGCAGATCATTGAAACAGTGTTTCATCATAAGGAAACAAGATCGGTACAGACCCTCACTGAAGCCGACTATCTGGTACCGCTGGGTTCACTCCGCACCGATGTTCAAAAACTGGCCATAGTCACAACCCTTTGTGAGTTGCTTTTGCAACTCCTCCATGAGAACGATCCTAACGAATCACTTTTCAACTATCTAAAAACGACCATTGTCTGGATCGAACGACAGGAAGATATCTCACCGTCCCTATTTCCCTACATGCAGATCCGAATTGCCGACAAAATTGGATTTGGGCTGCAGGCCGATGCAGACACGACGGGCGATCGGTTCTTGCCCGGTTTTCTCAGCATCCCAACGGGCACAGTGGGGTTATACTCCGTATCAGATCTCGCATCGGATCCCGCAGCAGTCCGTCTCACCCCCGGCCAGCTACGCTTTGTGCTGTACTCCCTGCTACCTGCCGGAAGCTCCGCCCTTACGGTTCCGCTATCTGAGGCTGAATGTTCCCAACTCATTCACTATATTGACCGCTACTTTGCATTCCACGTCGATGGGATCCGGCCACGCAAGTCGGATGCCATTTTCGAGCAACTACTGTACAGATCTTGAAACTACGAGACTACATATTAACTCTTTTTTTAATGTTACTGATCGGGGCAACCGGGGGCGTAGCGTATATGCTCTTGTCAGCACACTCTACTAACCGCGATCTCGCGGATGTCCAAATTACAGAAGTAAAGCGAAGCGAGCAGCCATTCCTGTCTCAGTCAGATTTGGAAAAGATCGACGATCGGTTTCTCTTCCGTGCCGTAGCAGAAGAAGTTGTGCACTCCGTTGTTTACATCGAAGTGATCTCAGAAAGCTCCGACCAGGACGATTCCTCAATCTGGACGCGGATTCTTCCTTACCATGAACAATCTCTTGGTTCCGGCGTCATCATCTCCGAAGACGGATACATTCTTACCAATCAGCATGTCATTGAAAATGCTCTGGATGATGGGATTAGCGTGACGCTTCATAATCGCAAAACGTACCGGGCAGTAGTTATTGGAACTGATCCAAGCACGGATATTGCCATCATCAAAATCGATGCAGCAGATCTTCAGCCTGTTACGATGGGAAATTCCGATCAGCTTCATGTCGGGGACTGGGTGATGGCTATTGGTAACCCATTTCGGCTTCGATCTACCGTAACCGCTGGTATAGTAAGCGCATTAAGCAGGGATGTTCAGGTAATCGATCATCCTTATCGAATCGAAAGTTTTATCCAGACCGATGCGGCAATCAATCGTGGAAACAGTGGCGGAGCACTTGTCAACACTAGCGGAGAGCTGATTGGAATCAACACGGCTATAGCCGCCGAACGGGGAAATTATCAAGGCTACGGATTTGCCGTGCCGAGCAACTTGGCGCTGAAAGTTGCGCGGGATTTGATGGAGTTCGGGACGGTGCAACGAGGTTTATTGGGTGTAACCATTCAGTCTGTGGACAGCCGGCTTGCAGAGCGTGAAGGCCTGAGCCGGGTAAGTGGTGTTCTGATCACTAATGTAGCGCGGAAAAGTGCTGCGGAAGAGGGCGGGGTAAAAGAATCTGATATTATTTTGAAGGTCAATCAAAAGCGGGTGCATCAAACCAACGATCTCCAGGTAGAAGTTGCACTGTACCGGCCAGGGGAAGAGCTCACACTTACACTGTGGAGAGATGGCGGTGAAGTGGAAAAATCGGTTCGTCTGAAAGAGTTCAATAGTGACGAACTGCAGCAAGATTCGACATCCGATCCTTAAAACCTTCAAATATCTTACACACCCCTTTAACGACCCCGTTCTCTATGCGAAAATCCATTATTCAATATATCCGATCCCACTATATCCAATCC
>PZPG01000002.1:6372-33725 GCA_003045995.1 Bacteroidota bacterium | reverse complement strand
AAGTTTCGTAACCATTTCCATACTCCTCACCGTACTGATTGCCGCCTTCGCACAATCTTGTACTACGGAGAGTCTTGTGAAAGAGGAGGGTGCAAACCGTGCGCCTGCCTGGTATCAGCCGTCAAAAACCGCTCAATGGACACCTTCAGGTACAATGGGAGCCGGGTACGCGGTCTCCAGAGATTCTCTTCAAGCCTTGCAACTGGCCCGGGAAACAGCTCTTAGCAGACTTCGGACGGCAGTTCATCTTTACACAGAACACCTTCGCGAGTCGGAAGAAGCCCCGCAGCAACTTGACGAACCAAATTTTATGATCCAGTTAAGAACCATAACCGACAACCTACCGCTTCGTAAACGATCCGAAGAGACATCCGTCTACAAAACGGACGATGGCATTTACCATCAGTTTGTACACTATCGGTTTGCACAATCGGACCTCATCGCAGAATTTCGTGAAACATCCATCGCCCCGGCCTATATGGCGCTCCTGGAAGCAGATTCGGGGCAAGCGATTCCGAACTAAGCCGATTTTACAGGCTCAATCTCTTTCCGGCCATCTGCCCACTCAAGTTCGATCGCTTCCCCCTCCCTGAAGGTATCGCTTGAACGAACCCAAATACCCTGCTGCAGTACCCTGCTGAACCCTCTTCGAAGCGGCTCCTTCGGGTCCAGCATTTCCAGCTTGTGCAACAGCTCCTTCAGTCGTACTTCTCCGGCAGTCAATCGATCTGCCCGATGCTGGTTCATTGTAACCATTAGACGATCCAGTGCGGACCGGCGAATCTGCAAAACCTCCCGAACCCGCAGCAAAGCATGCGATCCGGCAAGCCGAACCACCCGCTGCCCCAACTGCTCTACCCGCCTTCGAACACGCTCCTGTGCTGACCGCGACAAATCCTCAATCAGATACCGTAACTCCTGTATGTCCGGTGTCGCCATCACGGCTGCCAGCGTAGGAGTGGACGCCTTCGCATCCGCCACAAAATCGGAGATACTTACATCAATCTCATGCCCTACGGCGCTAATCACCGGAACCGTACAACGGAAAATCGCCCGGGCCACTACCTCTTCATTAAACGGCCAAAGATCCTCCAGCGACCCTCCACCGCGCCCCACAATCAGCACATCCACCCGACCCGTCGCCTCCGAAAAAAAATCGATCCCCTTCGCAATCTGCTCCGCTGCTCCCGCTCCCTGCACCGCCGCAGGCAGCAACACAAGCTCCGCTACCGGCCACCGCTTCTCCAGCGTCGATCGGATATCCTGAAAGGCCGCACCGGTTGCCGACGTAATCACGCCGATTCGCTCCGGAAACCGAGGCAACGGCTTCTTATGCGCCACATCAAACAACCCCTCCTCAAACAGCGTCCGCTTCAACCGCTCAAACGCAGCCTGCAACTCACCCACACCCACCGGCTCCATCCGGGAAATCACAAACTGATACTTTCCATGCGGCGGATACACCTGAAGCGCTCCATGCACAATCACCTGCATCCCATCCTCGGGCTCAAAATTCAACGAAACAGCACTTCCTCGCCACATCACTGCCGGCAACTGTGCTCCCGCATCCTTCACGGTCACATACAGATGTCCATTCGAGCTCCGTTTTATATTACTAATCTCTCCCATCACCGAAACCCTCCCAAAATGCCCCTCAATCAAACTTTTGATCTCTTTTGTAAACTCAGAAACCGTCTGTATTGTATTCATGGACTTAATAGTTCATTGTGTAAAAATTTTATGTAGGCAAAAAAAGTACTGTTTTCGTATACGGGTTGATAGGATTCGCATCGCTTCCGCACATAAAATCCAATCACTGAAAATCAGTTATTTCAGGACAGATTTCAACACAATCTTCGCCTATTTCTAACTTCATTTCTCACCTCATATTTCCTCATTTTTCTTTATTTTTACACGGGCCAACAATGTCGTTCCATCAACCCGAACATGAAAAAAATGACTTTGAAGACAGAGCCGCGAAAAACCCCCTCACTGCTACTCAAAAACTGCAAACCCATCGGAGGGATATACACGGGAAATGAACAGTCCGACCTGCGAATCCGGGATGGAAAGATTGCAGAAGTTGGTTCCGGCCTTGCCCCGGCGCCCGATGAGCTCGTTCACGATGCGGGAGGGCACTTCGTAAGCCCGGGCTGGATGGATATGCATGTGCACTTTCGAGAACCGGGACAGGAACACAAGGAAACCATCCATACCGGATGCCGTTCAGCTGCTTTTGGCGGATTTACCGAGGTAGCCTGTATGCCCAACACCACACCCCCCATCCACACGCGTGATGTCGTGGAATACATTCGGAATGTAGCGTCCGGTGAGCCGGTGGCTGTTCATCCGATTGGATGCGTCACCAAGGAGCGAAAGGGGAGATCGCTGGCAGAGATGGCCGACATGAAAAAGGGGGGAGCCGTTGCGTTCAGCGACGACGGGGATCCGGTGTACGATCCTGCTGTTATGCGGACAGCACTCGAGTACTCCTCCATGCTTGACAGGCCGGTCATCAACCACGAAGAGGACCTGGCATTGTCCCGCCCCGGTCATATGCACGAGGGAAGCATCTCTACGAAATTGGGTCTGGAGGGAACCCCGTCGATCGCCGAAGAGGTGATGATTGCAAGAGATCTGCTCCTTGCCGAACTCACGGGTGGTCACATTCATGTGGCACATATCAGCACGCGGAATGCAGTGCAGATGGTTCGGGAAGCCAAAGCTAAAGGGATCCGTGTTACCACCGAAGTATGTCCACATCATTTCGACCTCACCCACGAGGAGATTGAAAAACGAGGTTTCGACACCAACGTGAAGATGCATCCACCATTACGCACGCAGGACGACGTAGATGCCATGATTGAGGGACTTCGCGACGGAACGATCGATGCCATCTGTACAGATCATGCACCGCACTCAATCGAAGAGAAAGAGGTCGAATTTATCTACGCGCCCAACGGAATTATCGGTCTGGAAACCGCCTGGAGTATCAGCGTTATGCGTTTGCTTGAACCGGGTCATCTCACCCTTCCGCAACTGCTCGAGAAATTTATCCGTGCACCGCGCGAAATTCTCCGCCTGCCCGTTCCGGCACTTGAAGTAGGAGCCGAAGCCAATCTCACCCTGTTTTCCACCGACGAAACATGGACCTACACCGAAGCGGTCATTCGATCCAAATCCCGAAACTCCCCCTACATCGGCCAGACGATGCGCGGCCGTGCCACGGGAATCTACCATCGCGGAATCTGGGTCTTAAACGAGCTTTGAAGCAGCTTGAACGTGCCTTGTTCACACCTTGTTCACACCTTGTTCATACCTTGTGTACACCTTGTTCGTACCATAAACAGGACTGACACTCGCATGATATGATCCTCCATTTTCCATGATACTTGCAATCGAAACATCCACGCAGGTCTGCTCGGTGGCACTCCGAAACAGAGACCACGCAATCTCCGAGATGAGAATAGAAGGACGGGGTGTACACAGCTCCGGCACGCCACAGTTTATACAGGAACTCCTCACCGAGCATCATGCAACGATAGACGATCTCCAGGCCGTCCTATTCAGCCACGGTCCCGGATCCTATACAGGTCTTCGCATCGGTGCCTCCCTCATCAAAGGACTCCTGTACGGCAAATCCATCCCACTCTACACTACCTCCACACTACTTAGTATCGCATCGGCCGTCCTCCATCCATCCAACATTCACCCCTCCATAGTTGATGGCCCAGTAACCATACACGGACTCATCGACGCCCGGCGCTCGCATCTTTACTGCCAGACGTTCGAGCTCAGCAGCGGCCTCATCAACCCGATCTCAAAACCTGCTGTCGAACCGCTCGATACACTCTCAAAAACCATTCAGCCGGGGCAGTGGGTTGCAGGAACGGGCATCCATCGTTTGCAACTATCAGAGGGAGTGTTTCAGGTTGATGCGGATGCAATTTCGGCGGAAAACCTAATTCGGCTATGGGACGCGCCAAACCGGGACACACTGTTTTTGAAACGCGATATCGCCCATTTTGAACCGGAATACGTAACCATGACCCAAATTGAGGGAGCAAAACCATGAATGGTGGCATAGAATTATGAATGGTGGCATAGAATCATGAATGGTGGCATAGAATCATGAATGGAGGCACAGAACCCTGAATGGCGGCATAATGCCTTGAATACTATCTTCCTTTGGGTGAATTCTGGTCCCATACCGTGAAACATCCACCCGATTCGAGGAAAGGTTACCTCATTGATTGCCTTTCACATCCGGAAGTTCGTATTTAGTTCCGTATCTTCTGCATCAATTAGAATTTCCCTATTTTTCTGAATCACACAACAGTAGCAAACGAGCACATTATGTCCTGGTTCAAGCGAAAAGAAAGCAACATCCAAACAGACAAGAAAAAAGATATGCCCGAAGGAATCTGGATCAAGATTCCTACCACCGGGGATACCGTACACCGGCGAGATTTGGAGGAGAACTTTTGGGTCGATCAAAAGAGCGGATATCACTTCAAAATCGGAAGTAAAGAGTATTTTCATCTACTGTTTGATATGCATCAGTATGAACTCCGATTCGAGGATATTCTGCCGGTAGACAGTCTGAAGTTCAAAGACCGGAAGAAATACAGCGACCGACTAGAAGTAACGCAAAAGAAAACACGTCTGACGGACGCTTGCAGGGTTGCCACCGGGACACTCAAGAAACGAGAGGTAGTGATCGCGGCCATGGACTTTTCATTCATCGGCGGCAGTATGGGATCCGTGGTAGGGGAGCGGCTGTATCAGGCGATCCGGCTGGCCGGTGAAACCAAAGCTCCTTTGATCATCATTTCTCAGTCTGGTGGAGCCCGTATGATGGAAAGTGTACTGAGTCTCATGCAACTGGCAAAAACGTCAGCGGGATTGGCAGAACTGGAAGAGAAGGGCGTTCCCTACATCTCCATACTCACCAATCCAACGACCGGCGGTGTCACAGCGAGTTTTGCTATGCTGGGTGATATTCAGATCGCAGAACCCGGGGCACTCATCGGTTTTGCAGGACCCCGAGTGATCCGCCAAACCATCGGTAGAGACCTGCCGGAAGGATTCCAAACCGCTGAATACCTGCTCGAGCACGGATTTATCGACATGATTGTTCCGAGAATGCAGCTAAAAAATAAACTGGGCCGCATCCTGTCGATGCTGGACGTAAACGAACCATCCTAAATGCGCTTTGCTGATTATGCCAAAATTTACCTTACAGCCGGAAACGGAGGGGATGGGATGGTTCATTTCCGAAGAGAGAAATATGTACCAAGAGGCGGGCCGGATGGCGGTGATGGTGGGCATGGCGGTCATATCATTCTGAAGGGGAACCGGCAGCTTCACACGTTGCTGGATCTTCGTTATCGTAAGTTCATCAAGGCAGACCATGGTGCTCCGGGCCATAAGTCGAGGAAGACAGGTAGAAGCGGAGAAGATGTGCTTTTGGATGTGCCTCTTGGTACAGTAATCTACGATTCCGATACAAAAGAGAGAATCGGAGAGATCACAGAGGACCATCAGCAGATCTTGGTTGCCAGAGGAGGAGATGGTGGCTTGGGAAACTGGCACTTCAAAAGTGCCACCAATCAAACCCCGCACCATGCACAGCATGGAAAACCAGGGGAGGAAAGAGTGATTGAACTGGAGCTTAAACTGATGGCCGACGTTGGTTTGGTCGGGTTTCCCAATGCGGGAAAGAGTACACTGCTGTCGTCACTATCCGAAGCGCGTCCGAAAGTGGCAGACTATCCGTTTACCACCCTGGAGCCGAATCTCGGAGTGGTCACCTTCGGAGATTACCGTAGTTTTGTGATGGCAGATATCCCTGGAATCATCGAGGAGGCTCATACCGGAAAAGGACTGGGTCTACAATTTTTACGTCATATCGAGCGAAACAGCATCTTGCTCTTTACCATCAGCTCCGATACCGAAATAGAGACAGAGTACCGAGCACTTCTGCATGAACTGGAATCGTACAGACCGGATTTGCTCGAAAAGCCACGGTTGCTGGCCATTACAAAGATGGACCTGAGAGAGAACTACCGAACCGATGAGATCCAGTTTCCTGGCGGGATCGAAGTGATCCCGATCTCAGCGGCGACCGGCTACAACCTGGACACATTAAAAGAGAGAATCTGGGAGATGATACAACATGAGAAAGAGAGAACAGCACCACCGGGCCCTGATCAGCCTGATGCAGATCGAGGGGATTGGCAAACACACAGCGAGGAACCTGAGTGAGCAAACAGACCACAACTGCTCCGTCCTGTTTGAGAAGTCCAGGGATGAACTGATCGAATCGCTGGGTCTTACAACCGAACTAGCCCAGAAGATTGTGGACTTTGATGGGTGGGATCATACCGATTATATACTGGATCGGACAACGCAGTTGAACTGTACGATGATCGGATTGGGTGATAAAGAGTATCCGCACCGATTGTATCACATCTACGATCCGCCTCCGCTCCTCTGGGTTCATGGGAATACGGAAGCACTGGCGATGAACGGTCTGGCCCTCGTCGGTACACGGAACCCCAGCACCTATGGTAGAGAGATGGCTCAGTACTGGGTTGAGCAACTGTCCGGACTCGGACTCACATTCATTAGTGGGTTTGCACGCGGCATCGATACCATCGTTCATAAAACGGCAATTCGACATAGGGAAATAACCATCGCCGTTCTGGGATCGGGCATCGACCGCGTCTATCCCTCGGAAAACAGAAGCATGATTCGAAGATTGATCGACCTTGGGGGAGCCCTTGTAACGGAATATCCACCCGAATCAGACCCCCTTTCGCATCATTTTCCGGAGCGAAACCGAATTGTAAGCGGCTTGAGTGCCGGAGTCATCATCATCGAGAGCGGCTTGAAGGGTGGAAGCATGATTACCGCGCGATGTGCCAATGATGAGGGCCGGGAACTCTTTGTGATTCCACACGCCCTAACCTTTGAGAAAGGGCAAGGCGGTAACTCCATACTCAAGCGGGGTGAAGGGAAACTCATTCAAACCCGTCAGGATCTATTTGATGAGCTGCCGTGGCTTGCATCGGATGTGGGTGTTGCGAGTGCGGGCATTGCGGGTTCTGCGGGTACAGGTGTCGCGGGTGCGAGTACGGGTGTTGCAGGCATTGCGGGTTCTGCGGCCTTGGTGGGTGCAGGTGACAGTGCTCATTCCCTCCGACGTCGATGGGAGGAATGTACTATGGACGAAATTTCCAGGATGATCTGTCAGTGTTTATCGGAAGTGAATAAACCGATGACGCTAGACCATCTATCCGAAGTTACCGGTTATTCGGTTCATGATGTGATGATCCGATTGATCTCCCTCGAGATGGATCAACTGATTGAGCAACGTCCCGGAAACAGAATTAAACTTCGATAGGCGGCAAAACAGCAGAGCCTCATTCAGGAATTCCGTGATTCTTTCTATATTTCATACATCGATAAAAATCGATCTTCCCGATCTCACCATACCACCGAATGATCAATCCTATGTTTCGAGTTCAAGACGTTCTACTTTCCGATGATGTGGCAACCGCGCGGTTTGCATGTCAAATCCATCTTTGCATGGGAGCTTGTTGTGTTGTGGGAGATGCAGGAGCTCCTGTTCATAAAAAAGAGATCCCGCATCTTGAAAAGGCATTTCGACAATTAAAAAACCGACTGCATCCCGACTCCGTTGAAACCGCGCTTACAGATGGAGTCACCATCACTGATTCGGAAGGTCAGGCCGAAATTTCCTGCCGGAAAAGTGGCGAATGCATCTTTGTTGTCCGAAACCAGGAGGGAGCAGCCATTTGCGCGATCCAGGATGCATATTTTAAGGGAGAAACCGACTGGGAAAAACCGATCAGTTGCCATCTGTACCCATTACGAGTGCGTCGAGTTTCCGGTATGGATCTGGTGAATTATGAATATCTGCCGGAATTGTGCTCCACGGCCTGTGATCACGGTACCAAAAAGGGGATCTGGCTGGCCGATTTTCTTCAATCCGCACTCACGCGTCGATATGGAGCCGATTGGTATGCGGAATTTCAGGAAGCCTGTACAAACGTTCGGGAGCGATATGGCGCAGCGACTTGAAGGCCGGCAAAGCCAAAAGCAAAAGCTGGAGGGACAGCAAAAACTCTCGCCCCAGCAAATTCAGTTTATCAAACTGATTCAGTTGCCGCTGGCCGGACTCGAGAGACGTGTGAAGCAGGAGCTGGAAAACAATCCCGTTCTCGAAGAGAGCGATGCTTCGGACGTCCTTGATGCTCCAGATATTGCGGATACATTGGATGCGTCCGGCAATGATACAGAAATTTCAGGGGATACAGAGGTCGCAGCGGATGGGGATTTTATGGGTGACTCAGATTCTGAGGGTGATTCGGATTCTAAAGGTGATGCAAACTCGGAAAGTGATGCGGACATCGAGAGTACACTGGATAACGAGGAGTTTGACTGGGAAACATATGCTGAAAATACCGAGTACGAAGGTACAACGGGATACAGTGTTGCACAGCTTGAGGAGTGGAATGAAATCCCGGATCCCTACCGACAAACCCTGCTGGAAAAATTGGAGGATCAGGTCAACCTTCTTGATCTAACCGATCCGGAAAAAATCATTGCCGATCAGATTCTGGGTTCACTAGATGAAAACGGTTATTTTCGGCGTGAAAATGTGGCTGTAGCCGACAACATTGCGTTCAATTATAACTATGATGTCAGTGCCGATGATGTCGAGCGCATTCGAAGGAAAATTCAGCGCTTGGAGCCGGCGGGGATCGCTTCGCGGGATCTGAGAGATTGCCTGTTATCACAAATCTCTTCCGACGATTCCGCCAGTCGTACGGAGCAACTGGCCAGGGACCTTCTCATGCATCACTGGAACGCCTTTGAAAAAAAACACTTCCAAACCATTCAGAAGCGAATGGGCATCGATGAGCAGGAACTGGGGGAACTGCTCGATTGGATCCGGACCTTAAATCCAAAACCTGGTTCCATCGGATATACAGAAGAGAGTGAAGTGCAGTACATCGAACCGGAATTTGAGGTGATCTGGAATCCCGATGCCTCCGGAGATGAAGACGAGTTTACGATCCTCATGAGTCACAAAAATCTGCCGGATCTTCGAATATCACCCCAATACAAAAAAATGTGGGACGCTCTTAACCAACCATCAAACCAACCCTCGGCGGGAAAGCAGACGGCATCACAATCAGCGAAGGGAAGGGGAGAAGAGGATCAGGCCCGTGCTTTTATCAAAGAAAAAATGGAATCGGCCATGTGGTTCATTGAGTCGATACGGCAACGGCAAAACACGCTGCGTAAAACTATGTCGGCGATTGTGCAACTACAGCAAGATTTCTTTCGATATGGAGAACCCATTCGCCCGATGATCCTCAAAGATGTGGCGGAGATTATTCAAATGGATATATCCACTGTATCCAGGGTTGTTAATGGAAAGTATGTACAGACCCGATTTGGTGTTTATGAATTGAAATATCTCTTTAGCGAATCGCTGGAAACCGAAGATGGAGAGGATGTTTCGACCAGAGAGGTGAAGAAAATTCTGCAGCAGATGATGGATGATGAAGATAAATCGTCGCCGTTGAGTGATCAAAAATTGGCAGACGGCCTCGCAGAACAAGGATACAAAGTGGCACGAAGAACAGTGACAAAGTACCGAGAACAGATGCACTATCCGGTTGCACGGCTACGAAAACAGATCGGATAGTTGGAGGCAGTGGAGGAATTCTCTATCCCTCTGTCACCCTTGTATGTCCCAGGTTTCACCCCAGTTCTGTTTGGTATCCACCCTATATCTACCTGGTGTCACCCCAGTCTGAAAAAGAAACCGATCACTTCAGAGGCATCTGGCTGCGAGGCTAAAAACACCCATAAAAGGATCAGTACAAACAACCATAGAGCCCCCGTAGAGATGCGGTACGGCCATTTTGATACTGGCATGATCTGTGAAAGATCCGCCGATGCAATCAAAAATGGGATCACATTGGATAGGATGAACACGCTAACTACAAAGGCAGGACTTACAATCTCAGGGATGAGGGTTATCATCAATACCAACAGTGATCCAATCAGAACCGGAACTTGCAGTGGCCAACTTAGAAGTGTCAAAACTTGATGAAAATGCCGCTGTGATCGGTAGGGGAGATAAAGCCACAAAAGTTGGATGATAATTAACAGAGTGCAGAACAGAACAGTCACCCACAATAGTGCGTTCAAAAATGAAAACTGCCAGGCTATCTGCGTGAGAGATACCACCGTTGAATCTGTGGCCGGGAAAAGGTTTGATAAAAAGGTATCTGATTGAACCAGTGAGTGAATCAACCCAAGTTGTGCAGGTTGCAGCAGAAGTGTTACGAATGTGAAGGTCAAAATTAATTGTGCTGCAAGCCATTGGACAATTAGAATCAATCCCGGCAAGATATCGCGGATATGTTGTTCGGAAACGTCCGTCACAAAGAACGGATGATTGAGAAAATACCGGGAAAAAGAGAGCCCATAGGATGGGATCAAGCGATAATGGGCAACAAAAGATCCGGCCAGCAACAATAAAAACAGCAACTGCCAATTACTCTGTTTGGATGAATGATCGGGCTGAACGTTTACCATCGGAACATCCGTATGAAATAGTGACTCTGAAAAGTAAGGAATCAAATCCGGCAGTCGTTTTGAGGCATCCCGGAGCCAGCCATAAGGAATGAGCAAAACAACCTGTTGACCGGAGTTTGAATAAAGGGTGGTGTCTTTGGGTGGTTTAGCTTGCTGTTCTGTTTGTTGCTGAGGTGCTGGTTGGGTTGATGGTCTGGCTCCTGGAGCCTGTGGATCAGTTGGCTGTTGTTGTGTTGCAGGTTGGGTTGTTGGTCTGGCTCCGAGTGCCAGTGGATCTGTTGGCTGTTGCTGTGTTGCAGGTTGGGTAGCAGGCCCGGCTCCTGGGGTCGATGGATCTGTTGGCTGTTGTTGTGTTGCATGTTGGGTAGCAGGCCCGGCTCCTGGGGTCGATGGATCTGTTGGCTGTTGTGTCTCGGGCTGTGAGCGATTGGGTTGAGGCGGTCTCTTTGATAAGTAGGCAAGTAAGTTTGCCAAGTCACGCAATGTCTGATGGAGATCTTGATCTGGATCGGGTGTAAAGTGATAAAATGTGGAGGAGGATGGAAAGACTGATGGGGGGCTATTCAGACTTGTGGAGTAGAAGCGGAAAGGAGGGGGGGGCGCCGCCTCCCGCTCGGTTTGCGGGGTGGCTTGGCCGAGAGAACGCATGTACAGTGCTTTGCCAGCGAGCTCGAGCTGTTCTGCGCGGGAGGCGGCCGCGGCCGCAAACCCAGGGGCGTGCAGGTCCGGATAATCGAGCACTGAAACCGCAGACACCACGTCTTCTAATGCGCCCAGTTGCGGCCGCTTGCCCGCTCTGTCAGGCCGCTTCATCAATGCTGGTGTTAAAAATCCGACCCTGTCCAGCCGAACCATCCAGAGCGGGCGCCCCCCCCTCTCTGACACTCTCTCCCAGTATGAAGAAGCAAACCCAGAGTCCAACTGATCATCACTCCATTCGAGTACTTGAAATCCAATCTCATCCAACAAGTCCATATCCGCTGCAGAGAGATGAATACCGCGCTCAAGGTAAAAGCCAAGCGATAGTTCATGCTCCAGACTGTTCAAAACCTGCTCAAAATCGAACAACCGTACGATTTCTGGTTCAGCGTCATTAGCACCATCTGCGCTGTTGGCACCATCCGCGTCATCAGCACCATCTGCGCTGTTGGCACCATCCGCGTCATCAGCACCATCTGCGCCGTTGGCACCACCCACTTCATTAGCACCATCCGCGACAATAACATCATCAGCAGAAGAAGAAGAAGTTGTTTCGTCTGACTTTCCGTCCGGCGCTATAGCCCTGTCCACCGTCAAAGCCCCGCCTGGCGCCACAGCCCTGTCCTCCGTCAAAATCATACCTGGCGCCACAACCAATTCCGGCTTCATAATCCCGCCTGACGCCACAGCCAATTCCGGCACTATAACCATATCCGGCGCATTTGCATGTGCCTCCTCAGCAAGCGAGAGTAAGCAACCAAAAAAGCAGATCAGCAGGAGTCCGGCGATCCGTTCAAATCGATTCATTCTTCGGTCATTTCAATCGTAAGTCTGCGCGTCTCTTTGAACGTTGAGAGAACAATATTCGAGCGAGTTTTTTTCACACCATTCCACGACTGAATCAACGAAAGGAATTTTTCAAGGGTCTCGGTATTTCTGGAACGCACCTTTAAGACATGTGAACCATCTCCTGTAATTGAATGACATTCAAGTACTTCTGGATGTATTAAAATGTTTTTTACAAAATTCGGATAGAGTTCAGAGTTATCCACCTCCACAAAAATAAATGCAGTGATATCGTAATTAAACTCTTTGTGGTTTAATATCGCACAGTATTCCGATATCAAACCTTTCTCTTCCAGCTTCCTCATTCGCTCGGACACGGAGGGAACGGATAGTTGTACAATCTCCGCAATCTTGTTGCGCTGTGCACGCCCGTCTTTTTGTAGATGGTTGATGATTTGAATGTCAATTTCATCAATGTTATGCTTCATATCGAACCTATGCCTTATAATTATAATTGAAAATGAAAATAACCTAACATTATAAGGAATGCAATGGATATCTAGGGCCATTACCTGATTTTTTTATCCACCTCCTGAAAAGTCGCATATTCAAAACCTGTATCTCATACTTTATTCCGTAGCGCAAGGATGGTATCTTTGGCCGGTCAATTCGACATCAACCCGAACCATTTTATAAATTCGAATCTCTCAGGAAAGTATCATGTTAGACATCACGTACATCAGAGAAAACACCGACGCAGTTAAACAAGGCATGATACATAAAGGTGAGAAGGATACGTCGCTTGTGGATCAAGCACTGGTACTGGATGCAAAATGGCGTGATGGAGTGACCCGGTTAGATCGAAGCCGGTCCGAGCTTAATCAGATTTCAGGACAAGTTGGCGCGATGATGAAATCCGGACGAAAAGAGGAGGCACAAACGCTGATTCAGCAAACTCAGACGTTAAAGGAGGAGATCAAGGAGCTCGATAAAAGCGTTCCGGAACTACGAAACGAACTGGACCAGGTGCTATATCAGATCCCCAATGTCCCCGATCCATCTGTGCCCGTGGGCAGTACCCCCGACGACAACGTCATTCATTCGGAATGGGGATCGCCGCGTCATGAAGACCACCTGAAACCACATTGGGAACTGGCAGAGCAGAATCACTGGCTCGATTTTCAGCGCGGAGTGAAGGTGGCAGGCGCCGGTTTCCCGTTTTACGTGGGGGAGATGGCACGCTTGCAACGCTCCCTTATCAGTTTTTTCCTGGACTCTGCTGTCGATGCCGGATATACAGAATTACAGGCACCGCTATTTGTGAATGAGGATTCGGCACGTGGTACCGGCCAAATTCCCGATAAGGAGGATATGATGTATGTCATCCCAAAGGATGGTTTTTTTGCCATTCCAACGGCGGAAGTTCCAGTCACCAATTTTCATCGCGATGAAATTCTTGAGATCGATCAGTTGCCGGTTTTTTATGCGGCACACACCCCTTGCTGGCGGCGGGAGGCTGGCAGTTACGGCAAAGATGTGAAGGGCCTTAACCGCTTGCATCAGTTCGATAAGGTAGAGCTCGTGAAAATGGTGCACCCAGACCAGTCCGACGAGGAGCTGGAATCACTTCGCGAACATGCAGAATCCCTACTCAAAGCACTGAAAATTCCCTTCCGAACCCTGCTTATGTGCACCGGTGATATGGGATTCACGCAAACCAAGAAATACGATCTTGAAGTTTGGAGCTCTGGTCAGAAACGATGGCTGGAAGTCAGTTCCTGCTCTAACTTTGGTTCCTTCCAGGCCCGGAGAATGAAGCTTCGCTATCGAACTGAGTCTGGTAAAACCGAAATGCTTCACACGTTGAACGGCTCCGGTCTGGCATTGCCGCGAGTTATGGCAGCTCTACTCGAGCAATATCAAAGACCAGATGGAAGGGTAGATGTACCGGAAGTACTGAAAAGCCGAATGGGTACCGATATAATTGGTTCGGTTTGATGGGAAACTGCGCGACAGGACACGCTCACCGCTGAAAAATCCCACCCCACACCATCCGACTGCCCTCGTCACCCCCCCTAATTTCACACCCAGGTGCAAATTCCGAGCTCACACCCCGAGTTCACTCCTAGGGTCGAACCCCAAGCGCACTCCCATCAGAGTACTGTAAGAAATGGATCTGCTTAGCAGCTTAGCAGGTAGGGGCGAATTCCGATTCTTCGCGGAAATTCAGCAATTTCTCCAGAATAGGGTCCATCTCTTTCTCATCCATGATGGTTGCGCGGAGCTTTTTACCGTTGCGAATACCCTTGAAATATTTGCCATAATGTTTTTTCATGATGATCACCCCGTATTTTTCACCGTGATGAGCCACGGATAGCCGCAACTGATCCGCACATAAAGCCAGCCGCTCCTCCACAGACGGTTCGGGCAGAAGTTCACCGGTTTCCAGGTAATGACGGGACTGTTCAAAAATCCAGGGGTTTCCGATCGCCCCACGCCCGATCATCACCCCATCTACTCCGGTTTCGTCGAACATCTTTTTGGCCAGCTGCGGTGTGGTCACGTCTCCATTTCCGAACACGGGGATTTCGAGTCCCGTTGTATTTTTGAGCTGCTTCAGGTACTCCCAACGGGCATCACCGTTGTACTTTTGGCTTCGTGTTCGCGCATGAACTGTGATCGCTTTCACGCCAACACGTTGCAACATCAAGGCGACCTCGCTAATACGAATGGAGTGATCGTCCCACCCCAGACGGGTTTTTACCGTCACGGGCAGATCTCCAGCCGCATCTACAACGGTTCCGGCCATGCGTTCCATCAACCCAATATCCCTGAGGCAAGCCGAGCCGGCGCCTTTTTTTACAATTTTGTAGACAGGGCAACCAAAGTTTATATCGATTAGATCCGGATGATTGGCAGCTGCTACTTTTGTAGCGCCTTCCATGGCTTCTTCCCGCCCACCAAAAATCTGTATCCCGAATGGTCGTTCGGCTTCCTCATACGACATCTTATGTTTGGAGATATCCGAGTCCCGAATAATAGCTTCCGAGCTGATGAATTCCGTGTACACAATGTCTGCTCCTTTAAGCCGGCAAATTTGACGAAAAGGGGAATCCGAGACATCCTCCATTGGAGCCAGCAACAAGGGTTGTTTTGAAAGCTGTATTTGATCAATATTCATGGTACAAAAATAGCGTTTTCCTGCCCTGATAAAAAGGGAGGGAAAAATTAAAAGCGCTTTCAGTTTCTGTCTTCCATTCTGTTTTGTGGTCTTTCTCTTAGGTAATCCTTATCTTGGAAATCTGTGAAGTACCCGTAAGCAGTAACTTTGAAGGCTACAAATTGCATAGATGGCTACAAATTGCATAGAGAGCTTCAAGTTGCATAGGCAGCTATAGATCGCATGTATACTAGTAAATTGCGTTTGAAAGTCACTGTACGCGTAAGAACTTAACCAAGAATAAATCAACGATTATGTCACTTTCCATTTCAAAAATTGAAGAGTTGCTGGGGGATGAAAGCGAGTCCCTTTTGAGCCACACATCCAAAACCATTTCAAAAGATCGACTTCACAAACCATCTCCTAGTTATGTGGATGATGTGTGGTATCACTCCGATCGAAACATCCGTGTGTTAGGGAATCTGCAGCGAGTTTTGGATTCCGGGCGTTTGGGAGGAACCGGTTACGTATCAATCCTGCCGGTAGACCAGGGGATTGAGCACAGTGCCGGAGCATCTTTTGCAAAAAATCCAGATTATTTCGACCCCGAAAAAATTGTCGAATTGGCGATCGAAGGCGGTTGTAATGCAGTTGCGTCCACCTTCGGAGTGCTGGGAGCCGTGGCGCGCAAGTATGCACACAAAATCCCTTTCCTGGTCAAGTTCAACCACAATGAGCTTATGACCTACCCGAATACTTACGATCAAATCTTTTTTGGCACGATCCAGAAAGCGTATGACATGGGTGCTGCCGCAGTGGGCGCTACCGTGTATTTTGGTTCTGAGGAATCGGACCGGCAGATTGTAGAAGTTGCAGAAGCGTTCGAATATGCCCACGAACTTGGCATGGCCACAGTTCTGTGGTGTTACACCAGAAACAACGCATTCAAGGTGGATGGAGTGGATTATCACTCTTCTGCAGATCTCACTGGTCAGGCGAATCACCTTGGCGTTACGATCGGAGCCGATATTGTAAAGCAGAAGTTGCCTGTCAACAATGGTGGTTACAAAGCATTGAATGCAGGTGATTCAAGCTACGGAAAACTCGACCCACGAATCTACACCGAACTAACTTCAGACCACCCGATCGATTTGGCACGGTATCAGGTTGCAAACGGATATATGGGAAGAGCTGGTTTGATTAATTCCGGTGGTGCATCCGGAAGCGATGATTTTGCTGATGCTGTGAAAACAGCCGTGATTAACAAACGTGCCGGCGGTATGGGGCTGATCAGTGGCCGAAAAGCATTCCAGCGTCCGATGGAGGAGGGGGTTAAGCTTCTGAATTACATTCAGGATGTATATCTGAATGATGAAGTAACTCTCGCCTGATCTGAAAACCTCTTATAAACAGGCAAGTTTCATCTGCCGTTTCCGAAATTACACCCCTGGTGAAAATCTCGTTTGCCAGGGGTGTTTTTATCTTTATTTCTTACTATCTTTCAAAGCTAATAAGATTTTATCCTGCGGGCTGAAAATCGAAATTGCTAAAATTATATATCACCTTCCATTTAACTCTATTTATTCTATGATCGGAGTCAACGTAAAAGACAACGAAAGCATCGACCGCGCAATCAACCGCTTTAAGAAGATGGTCACCAGAGCTCGTGTACTAAACGAATACCGGGACCGACAGCAATTCACTAAACCTTCGGAAGAGAAGCGTGAAGCGCTTAAAAAGAGTGTTCGGGAAGAGCGTCGACGTCAAAGAGAGAACTACTGACTTTACCATAAGCTTCAGTATTGCTTCAGCGGTTTAAAATAAACCGACTGGGCAGTGTTTCATTCAGTGCGCCGAGTGCAAAAAGCGCATAATCGTAACGTACAGGATCGGCCGAATCCATCTCTTTGAGGCGACCTGTTAGTTCCTGCACGGCCTTCATATCGTTGCTCCTCCTTGATAACAGCCCGTACCTTCTCGATATACGGGCAACATGTACATCAAAAGGCACCATCAACTCTGCCGGTTTTAAAAACGTCCAGATACCGGGATCCACCGGACTGTTCTGCCGGCAGCACCATCGAAGATACATATAGAGCCTTTTACAGGTACTTCCCGTCCCGGCATTGGCAATATGTTTCCGGGTTCGTCTTTGAAACTCCTCGTGTCTGCCTGTGAACTGTTCATAGAACTCTTGCATCATACCTTTGCCAGAAAAAGCTCCTTTATCTCGGCAATCTGCCCAAAACCCTTCAAAATCAGGGTATTCCAGATAGATCGATTGAAGGGTGAGTATGAGCCCATGCAGATCTACTGGTTTCAGCGTCCGATGCCGGAACCCTTCAAATGCATAACGATCTCCTGCACTGTAGTTCATCACAAACTCGAACGGATGAAACTCCATTCTCTCCATCAGGTCCATTCCTTTGGAGATCACAATATCCCGCCGTCCCCACGCCATGAGTGCACCAAGAAACCCGGCAATCTCCGCATCCTGCTTACGTTGAAACAGATGCATGAACTGTACAGGATCCAGTTGAATGTACTCTGGGATTTCAACCCGGTCGTTGATTTCATCCAGCAAAACCTTAAGTTCACCCAACCGCTCTTTCCTCCAAACCCGCAACCTAGTCATCGCTCACTCCCGTACACCAGAATTTCTGATCTCCCCAGTCTCCCCGGCCTCCCTTGTCTCCCTTGTCTCACTAGTCTCCTCATTAACCCCGGCCACCTTTTTCTCCCCGGCCTCCCCAATCTCCTCGGCCTCCTTTATCACTCCAATTAGGACTTTGTTTGCTTTTGGAAAGGAGTACGAATCCATTTCGGCCGCCGTCACCCATCGTAACTCGTCATGATGCCGTTTCTCAGGCATTCCACTTTGGATTTTACACAAATATGCATGCATCGTGATGGTAAAATGGGAGTAGGCATGATCGATTTCGGCCAGTTTTTTATGAGTTGTAACTTGCGTTCCCAGCTCCTCACGTAGCTCCCGAACCACACAATCCTGAATCGTTTCTCCAGGTTCTTTTTTCCCTCCCGGAAACTCCCAAAGCCCACCCAGCATGCCATCCAATGGTCGTTTTGCAATCAGGTATGTCCCCTCATCACTCCGAATAACCCCAACACCAATCACATGGTGTGGACTTTTTTTCGCGGGTGATTTATAGGGGATGGTGTCGGTTTTTGTTTGATGAAACGCGATGCAATCACCAGAGAGGGGGCAGGAGTTGCAGGAGGGAGAGGATGGGGTACAGACTTCAGATCCAAGATCCATAAGGGCTTGATTGAAAGCTCCAGGATCGGTTTTTGAGAGTGCTTCCTGAGCAAGCTGGTGGATTTGGCGCTGCGTTTCCGTTTTGCGAAGATCGGATTCCAGTCCATAGAAACGTGCCATAACTCGATAAACATTGCCATCCACGGCTGCAACCGGTTCCCCATACGCGATACTGGCTATAGCAGCCGATGTGTAGGTACCGATCCCTGCGAGTATCTGCAAACCTGCTGCCGTTTCGGGAAACTTTCCGCCCATCTCGTGGCAAACGGTGTTGGCGGCCTTATGCATATGGACCGCTCTGCGATAATACCCAAGGCCCTCCCAAAGTTTCATCAGATCATCGAGACTTGCATTAGCAAGATCACAGACGGTTGGAAAGCGGGCCAGAAATCGTTGATAATAGGGAATAACCGTCACCACCCTTGTCTGCTGCAACATAATTTCAGATACCCAGATGGCATAGGGATTGCGTGTCTCACGCCAGGGCAATTCACGACGGTGGATGTAATACCAGTCCAAAAGATCGTCGGCCGGAAATGTTTGTTCCATCAAACTTGGATTCTTGCTTCGTACTTCCTGTAGCTACTTATTCGGGTCCGGATTGTTCGGGTTCTGTGAATCGGACTCGGGCGGATCAAAACGATATTCATCACTATCGTCTATCTCAACGACCTGAATACTCATGGATGTTTCTGCCGCTGCACCATATTGATCGGTTGCAATGATCCGGAATGCATGGCTGCCAGTCTGGCGAAGGGTCGGAGTCCATGTAAATCGTCCCGTTTTCTCATCTAATAGTGCACCATCAGGTAGATCCATTCCCAGGTAACGCACTAGTTCACGATCGCTGCCGTCCGGATCAAAGGCAGAAAAATAGGTTTCAAAGAAGGTGTCGGCTCCAAGGGTAAGCGGCCGAAGTGGGACGAATTGAGGCGGTCTGTTGAACGGCCGAACGGTAATCTCAAACTGGGTGGACCTGCGAATCCCATCGGGTGCTGTGATCCTGATTTGAAACAGATGAGTACCCGTCTGAGATGCAGACGGCAACCACATAAAAGATCCTTCGCGAATGACCGCGCCTTTGGTAGAACTCTCAATTTCAAAGGATAGATCATCAATTCGATAACCTCTTGCTTCCAGTGGAACCGGGAGTAGAACTGGCGTTGCAAATGGAACGGTGATCGGATCTATTTTGCTCACAAGAAGTGATTTAGTTCCTGAATCCAGAGATACTTGGTTTTCCAACGATTCCTTGTTTTCCAGGGATTCCTGGTTGCCAAATTCTCCCGAATCGGTTTCTGAACCCTCTACGGAGTTACTTTCTTTACTGGACGGGCTGATAAGTGGAGTCAGCTCTTGATTCTGATAAATCCACAAACGGTTTTCAAGGATGCTGAGGAAATGATCCCCATTCCCACCTGTATTGAATTGCCATTGCAGGGTTCCAATATTGTGATTCTCGTCTGAACCCGTACCTGCTCCATGAACAGGCACGTCAGCTATATCAGAAAAAAGGTAAAGATCACCCGACTCTGTAAAGATCAATTTGTCATTTTGCCAATCGCGTATTTGACGAACAGCAGCAGAAACAGAGCCGATAGGATTCAAATACCCACCGGAAGCAACCTGATAAACACGCCCATCGGTACCTGTTGCAAACAACTCACTCCCAGTTAAAAAAAGACGATGGACCGGCTCACTCAACAGAAAATCTCCAGCTTTCTCAAGGACTCGTTCTGGAGTACCCGAAGCAGGCAATGTCTCGGAGGATTGTTTATCCCGAAGCTGAAACCATTGCAAACGTGTGGGCCCGGATAGTACAAACAGGCGGGATCGATGATCCGAAACAATATCGAGAATGGAGCTTTCCTCACCACCTAGCTCCAGGTATTCTGGTTTCTCATCTACCGATTCGGGGGTTGTTAAGTCAATTACAACGACACCACTATCTCGGGTTGCCGTATACAGTTTGTCGGCAATGCGTGTCACCGCAACGGGATAGGAGGGGAGAAGGGTTGATGAATAGACACCCAGAACAGAGGTAGGCTCCAGAACAGTTAAGCGCTTCGTATCCCCAAATAGGTAAGCAAAGCGGATATCTGCCTCAAGACGATTTCCACGGGCCTGCATCCCGGACGATGTGTAAAGCCATTGCAGTGAATCGGATTGTATCCGAAAAACCACAAGACCTTCCGATTCAGAGAGCAGATAGTGATGGGCTTCCGAAGAAGCCATGGCGATACCATCAGGAATTGACATACTATTACGAAAATCAAAGCCCCATGCATTTTTTTCTTCAGGACTGGCCGTCATTCCCTGAGCATGGAGTTCTGCAAAAGGATGAAAAATCATCCATAAAACAACAATCCAAAATGTCTGTTGATTTCTATTCATTTAAAGCCACCCATGATTTCGGTACCATTGAATTGTATCCCGAATCCCCTCATCAAGTTCCATTTTCGGGGAAAAACCAAGCTCTTTCCGGGCTTTTTCAGCAGAACACCGCCACTCCTGAATCATCTCTCTGGATTTTTCGCGGTTAAATACCGGATGGAAACCAAACAGCTTACCCGCGGTTTCCGAAACCGATCCCAGAGCAAGCACTGTGCCACTGGAAATTTTCAAGCCAAGGATTCGTTTACCAAATACCGTCTCTGCACTTCGCTTTACCATATTCCAGGAGACGTCCGAAGGCCCGCTCAGAAAATAGGTGCGTACGCCCGGGTTGGAAGGCTCCTCATTCTGTAACGCTTGCATCATCCCCTGTACCAGATCGCTTACATGCATCAGGGACAACATCGGATACTCTCCGTTACCAGCCATAGGCATCACTCTTGCCTTCATCATTTTAAAAAGAGTGAAAATTTGATCTTCTCTTGGTCCGTAAACAGCTGGAGGGCGAAGAATGATCATGTCCATGGTCCCATTCGAAAGAGCCGCCACTTCCTGTTCCATTCTCCATTTGGAGCGTCCATACATCGTGATCGGGCCAGGTTTGTTCTCCTCTGTGAGTGGCTGGCCAAACCCGGGGCCGGCTGCTGCCAGTGATGATAGAATGATCATTTTTTTTACACCGGCTTCCTGCGCCCACTGAACGATCTTTTTTGCTCCCTCCACATTCACTTTGGTAAATGTAGACTCGTGCCTCGCTGAAACAATGGCAGCACAGTGAAATACTGCGTCCATTCCTTCCAGTGCATTTCGGATCACTTTTTCTGAGAAAAGGTCTCCCTGCACCTTATCCACGGTTTGTCCTCGCAACCAACGTTCATCTTTTCGCACCAAACACCGAACCTGGCCTGTACCTGGTACCTGCCGGAGTCGTTCTGTGAGATGGCTCCCAATAAAACCTGTACCTCCGGTGACAAACAGATTCATATTATTCCTATCTTTTGACATGGATTATTCTCGCTATGTGGCTTCAAAATACACTAGTTTTGTATCACATGAAGCCCTAATCATGAACGGCAAGAAAATGGTGCCTTGAAAAAAATGGCACCCCGAAACACGATTCAAAGATACAAAAGTGACTCTTTGATAGGAAACTACGGAAGGACATGAAAATTGCTCTGTTCACAGGAAATTATCATCACATTCGGGATGGCGTTTCGATTACGCTAAACCGCTGGGTTAAATATGCGATGGACCATGGGGTTAATATCCAAATTTTTGCTCCAACTATAGCTGAGCCGCAGGTTGAGCATCAGGGAACGATGATTCCGGTTCCGTCTGCTCCGGCTCCCGGCCGTCCCGAGTATCGAATTAGTTTGTTTTTGCCGGCAAAGGAGAGAGAACAACTGGAATCGTTTGATCCGGATATCGTTCACATTGCAACGCCGGATGTTTTGGGTTTTACTGCACTTCACTGGGCAAAAAAACATCAAAAAAAAGTGGTTGCCACGTTTCACACGAATTTTGTGTCCTATCTGAAATACTATGGTCTCGGTGCAGCCGAATCTGTGGGCTGGCGTCTGCTTGTGTGGTTTTACAATCAGTGTGATCGAACTTTTGCACCAACAGAGTCGATGAGGGAAGAGTTGATGCAGCGCGGGGTGAGCAGTCCTTTATCCATCTGGGCCAGGGGAGTTGATACCCAACGGTTCAATCCCGCCCGAAGATCGGAACAGTGGCGTAGAAACCATGGTATCTCCCAAAATGATATCGTAATCAGTTTCATTTCAAGGCTGGTTTGGGAGAAGAACATCAAACTTTATGCAGATGTTATTCGGCAACTTAGCGCTATCCATCCGAATGTGAAGGCACTGGTAGCCGGAGATGGGCCTGCCGGTGAAGATCTTCGGAAGATGCTTCCTAACGCTATTTTCACTGGATTTTTGCAAGGGGATCAACTGGCCGATGCCTATGCGAACTCCGATCTGTTTCTTTTCCCTTCCGACACAGAAACCTTTGGAAATGTTACACTTGAAGCTATGGCGTCCGGTGTGCCCTGTATCGTTGCTGATGCCCCCGGCAGCGGATCACTAGTGAATGACGGTGAAAATGGGTATCTACTTCGGGTTTCTGATTCAGACCGATTCTTTAAAAGGGCGGAGGAGTTACTATTGAATAAAGTTCTCAGAGAATCGATGGGTGCAAGGTCTGCAGAACTAGCGCAAGAGTACCGTCTCTCACGGATCCAGCAGGGATTTTTGGAAGAATTAAGCGATATGCTGCAGTACGAGAAGCTACAGAATTAGAGGCATTCGGTCTACCGCATGAAATCTCATCAAACAGTAAAAAAAATTTAGTATATTCTGTGCTATTTCGTTTCACAACAATATTTATACTTCGTAACAGTTTCTTTACATTGGTTTGACGGAAACGATTTAGTGGCTATATTTCCTTCGATAACAATCAAAACAAGCATCTCTTATGCCTGGCTCTGAAGCGGAAATTTTGAGAAAAAAAATCTTTGATAAGGCGTACAACTTCACAAAGGCCGACGAAGTCAAAGAGATGGGTTTGTATCCTTATTTTAAGCCTCTACAGGCAACCGATGGTAATGTAGTCCGGATTGACGGAAGAGATGTAATTATGGCCGGATCCAACAACTACCTGGGACTAACCAACGATCCCCGCACTGTGGAAGCTGCCAAAAGTGTACTTTCACTCTATGGGACGGGGTGTACGGGATCACGGTATTTGAACGGAACATTAGATCTGCATCTGGAGCTCGAGCAAAAGCTTGCTCAGTTTATGGGCAAAGAAGCCTGTGTACTGTTCAGTACAGGTTATCAAACCAATGAAGGCTCTATTCAAACCATTGCGGGACGAAATGATCTTATCTTTTCCGATCGGGATAATCACGCTTGCATCGTGGTCGGAACCCAGCTCTCCAATGCCAAAACAGTTCGGTACCGGCACAATGATATGGAGCACCTTGAGTCGCTTCTGGAAAAAGCAGACCCACAGGCCGGAAAAGTTATTGTCACCGATGGTGTGTTTTCCATGTCCGGAGTGCTGGCAAAAATTCCGGAGTTGATTGCTCTTGCCCGTAAATATGAAGCCGGTTTGTATGTGGATGATGCGCATGCAATTGGTGTGGTTGGGGAGGGTGGACGTGGATCAGCTTCAACATTCGGGCTACTGGATGAGGTTGATTTGGTGAGTGGAACCTTCTCAAAGTCCTTTGCATCTCTTGGAGGGTTTTTGGTGGGCAATAGTGAGATTATTGAATTTGTCCGACACCACTCTCCTGCGCACATCTTTAGTGCCAGCATGCCACCTGCCAATGTAGCCACGGTTCTTAAAGCACTTGAAATCCTTCAGGAGGAGCCGTGGAGGCTAGATCGACTGAAAGAGATCTCCGATTACATGAGGAGAGAACTCAAAAATATGGGTTTCAATGTTTGGTCCAGTCAGACGCCGATCATTCCCGTTGTTATCGGAGAGATGTTCGACTGTTTCACATTTTGGAAGGACCTTTTTGAAGCAGGGGTGTATTGCAACGCTGTGGTTCCTCCGGCGGTCCCTCAGGGGCAGTCTCTGATTCGAACCAGCTACATGGCAACCCACACGGATGACCAGCTAAACCAAATTCTCGAAGCGTTTCGGAAAGTAGGAATCAAGCATGGCATCATTGACACGAACGGCCATTCTCTCGCCGCAGAACCAAGCTGAATGTGAGCTCCAGCACAACTCGTCATACGCTCAAGCTTGTCTCCGATCCAAAACAGATCAAAGAGTTCCTCGCGTTTCCCTACCGGCATTATAAAGAGGATAAATACTGGGTAGCTCCTCTGCGGATCGAGCAGAAAAAGCTCATCGACAAGCGTAAAAATGCATTTTTTCAGCAGGCCGAAATGGAGATGTTCCTGATCTGGAAAGATGATCAGATTGCAGGTCGAATAGCAGCGGTGATTGACCATCGCTATAATGAACATCACGGTACAAAAACCGGATTTTTCGGATTCTTTGAGTCGGACAATCACCCTGAAACGGCACGACTCCTGTTTAAGATGGCAGAAGACCATCTACGGCGAAAAGGGATGACAAACATCATTGGACCTGCCAATCCGGGGATTATGGATACACTTGGATTTTTGGTGGATGGATTCGATAAATATCCGTCGATTTTAATGCCCTACACCAAACCGTACTACCCCGAACTTGCCGAAGCCTGCGGATACAAAAAAGAGATGGACCTGATCACCTTCGAAGTAAATCAGGATAATGTGGACCGGGATCGCGTGAACAGGGCGATGAATATTGTACAACAGCGATTGCCTGGCATAAAAATTCGAAAGATTCGCAAAAAAAAGCTGGCTGAAGAACTGGTGATTGTCCGTGAGATCTTTAACAAGGCGTGGAGTAAAAACTGGGGATTTGTTCCTTTAACGGAGGCCGAGTTCGAACAACTCGGAAAAGACCTTAAGCCGGTTATCAATGAGAATTTTGCCCACATTGCAGAGATTGACGGTCAGCCAGTCGGCTTTTCTGTGGGGATCCCAGACTACAATCAGATCCTTCGGGATATGGATGGCAGACTCCTTCCGTTTGGAATTTTCCATCTGCTGTTCAAACGAAATCGCATCAATCAGATCCGAACTGCGCTCATGGGAGTGATTCCGGAATATCAAGGAAAAGGAATTGACGCATTGTTGCACAGAGAGACGATCGAATATGGCAAGGAAAACGGATATTATGCTTCGGAAGTAGGATGGATACTGGAGAGTAACGTGCAGATGTTGCGAGTGGCAGAGCGACTTGGAGGTGTGAAGGATAAGGTCTATCGCGTGTACGGAAAATCGCTCGACTGAGGTGAAATCCTTTCCATAAATGCCTGAATTTTTGTAGTTTCATGGGTGTTGTACGGGAACTGGTTGTGACTCATATCAACCCAAAAAAAGACAAATTCATGGAGCAAACGCGAGTTGTAAAAGATTCAATGGGGGAGATTGAAGTGCCTGCTGATGCACTGTACGGAGCTCAGACGCAGCGGGCCAAAAATAATTTTCCAATCAGCAATCTTACCTTTGGCCGGGGGTTTATCCAGGCACTCGGATTGATTAAGCACTCTGCAGCCAAAGTGAATAAGGAGATGGGTAAGCTCGCCCCGGATGTGGCAGATGCTATCATGAAGGCAGCTATGGAGGTTGCCGAGGGGAAGCATGATCGACATTTTGTACTGGATATTTTTCAGACGGGGTCGGGCACATCAACCAACATGAACGCCAATGAAGTGATCGCTTCCCGGGCTAATCAGATTCTGGGGGATGCGGATAATCCCATTCACCCGAATGATCATGTTAATTTTGGGCAGAGCTCCAATGATACCATTCCAACAGCGATTCGGGTTTCTGCTGTAAATGCGGTGCGGGAGCATCTGATACCGGCGCTGGATCATCTACGGAGCGTTCTGAATGAGAAGGGAAAAGAGTATGAAGATGTGGTAAAAACCGGTCGAACGCACTTGATGGATGCGATGCCTATCACGTTTGGTCAGCAGTTTGGGGGATATAGCCGACAGGTTGAGCTCGGTATCGAGCGGTTGGAAGCGGCCCTGCATAGAATGGTGGAGCTGCCCCAGGGAGGAACGGCCGTTGGTACCGGGATTAATACCGATCCGGAGTTTGGGAATCGCATTGCCGATACACTGGCAGAGCTTACGGGTCTGCCGTTTCGGGAAGCCGAAAATCATTTTGAGGCGCAGTCTACCGTGGATGCTCCGGTAGAGCTGAGCGGGCAGTTAAAAACGATTGCCGTAGGATTGTTTAAAATTGCCAACGATTTTCGTTGGATGAACTCTGGACCCAATGCGGGGTTGGGGGAGGTTGAACTTCCCGCTTTGCAGCCTGGTTCCTCTATCATGCCCGGTAAAGTGAATGCTGTCATTGAGGAGTCTTTAACGATGATCTGTGCTCAGGTGATCGGAAATGATGCTACAATCACGGTAGGAGGGCAGTCTGGCAATTTTGAGTTGAATGTGATGCTTCCTGTTGTGGTTCACAATCTTCTCGAGTCGATTCAGCTGCTTGCCAACGGAGCGCGGAATTTTGCCGACCGATCCGTATCCGGCCTTCGAGTCCGCGAGGATGAGATAGCGAAAACTGTTGGGCGGAACCCGATTCTGGTAACCTCTCTGAATCCATTGATTGGGTATGATGCGGCGGCAAAAATCGCCAAAAAAGCCTTTCAGGAGCAGCGGGCTGTCTACGATGTTGCCAAAGAGATGACGGACCTTTCTGAGCAGGAGTTGAAAAAGGCACTGGATCCACTCACCATGACACGAGGCGGATTTACCGACGTGTAGAACGCAAGGGTGCAAGGTCATAGGGCACTATGGCG
>PZPG01000002.1:0-6291 GCA_003045995.1 Bacteroidota bacterium | reverse complement strand
CAGTATAAGGAATAGAAGGGTACTGGTTAACGCAATTGGAGCGCGTCACCTTTCCTTGAACCGTGTATTGTGCCGGAGAGGATCCTGAATCACAGGGTGTAGGTACCCATACTAGTGTTGGTACCAGTGTTGGTGTTAGTACTCGTACTGGTACAGATACTCGTGCCGACGCTGGTATTGGTACCGGTGTCGACACAGGTATTGGTACCGGTGCTGATGCCGGTGCTGGTGCTGAGGTGTTTCAGGTTCCGGTAGTTAACTGCATGACTCTTATGATTGATGCAGGATTCTATGGTTTACTGCAGTATGTTATGGTGTACCCCATGATACTAGCCAGCAAACTCTTTAGGAAACTCGCAGATCCAGGCAGGAAAGAAACACGAATTGAATGGATAAGATTTTAGATGAATATCATGCCAACAACGAAAACTGGTGCTGAGAAACGAAAATTTTCCAAAGAAGACAAAGAGCGTATTCTGAATGAGTACAAACTGGCCGTTATGAGCCGGAATATTTCGCTGCTGGGCAGGAAGGAGGTTCTTACCGGAAAGGCGAAGTTTGGAATTTTTGGAGATGGGAAAGAGTTGCCGCAAATCGTGATGGCTCGTCATTTTCAAAACGGGGATTTCCGTTCCGGTTATTACCGCGATCAGACATTTATGTTGGCAGTGGATGGATTAACCATTGAACAGTTTTTCGCACAGCTATACGCACACGCTGACATTGAAGCCGATCCTCACTCTGGCGGGCGCCAGATGAATGCTCATTTTGCAACCCGGCTTCTGGATGAACAGGGGCGATGGAAGCCACAAACGGAGATGAAAAACAGTTCTGCAGATTTGTCGCCTACGGCAGCTCAGATGCCGCGCCTGCTGGGTCTTGCTCAGGCTTCCAAAGTGTATCGCCATCACCCCGAACTAGCCGAAGGCACACCTTTCTCCCGAAACGGAAATGAGATTGCATGGGGTACTATTGGGGACGCCAGCACCTCGGAAGGGATCTTTTGGGAGACGGTAAATGCTGCGGGGGTGTTACAGGTACCGATGGTGATTTCGGTGTGGGATGATGGTTTTGGTATCTCTGTTTCAAAGAAATTTCAAACCACAAAAGAGAGTATTTCAACGGTTCTACGTGGGTTTCAGCGAACCAAACGGCAGCCAGGTCTGGAGATTCTCACGGCAAAGGCGTGGGACTATGATGCCCTGAACGATGTCTATGCGAAGGCAGAGAAGCTGGCTAGGGAGGAGCATATACCGGTGCTGATCCATGTGGAGGAGGTTACACAGCCTCAGGGTCATTCGACGTCCGGTTCTCACGAGCGATACAAGAGTGAGGAGAGGCTTGCATGGGAAGTGGAATACTGCTGTAACCGGAAATTCCGTGTGTGGATTGAGGAGCAAGGGATCGCAAAGGCTGCTTCACTGGATGAGATAGAGGAAGCCGCTGAGAAAGAGGTGCGGGAAGCGCAAAAGCGTGCATGGAAAGCGTTCCAAACGCCTTTGAAAGAGCTTCAGAGTGAGACGCTTGCCTGGTTGGAGAAGCTTGCAAGTGAATTGCCGAGCGATCAAGCTCATCAACAGGCAATGGTGGCGAAGCTTGCAGATCTGAAAAAACAGCTGCAGCGAAAGGCTTCCGTGTTGCGCAGGGATTCGATCGCGGTTGCCCGTCAGGCAAAAGCAGTTCTCTCTGGGGTGGATTATAGTGTAAAGCAGGAGTTTTTGACCTGGCTGGACAGCGAGATGATGAAGGCTTCATCCTTGTACGATTCTCATCAAATCAGTGAGTCCGAATCTTCCCCTCTTCGTATTGATGAACGAGCACCAATCTATCCGGAAAAGCCGGAGCAGGCAGAACAGGTGGATGGTCGCGTTGTGCTACGAGATAATTTTCAGGCACTCTTCGAGCGGTATCCGGAAGCCCTGATTTTTGGGGAGGATTCTGGAAAACTTGGGGATGTTAATCTGGGTCTTGAGGGTATGCAGGAGCAGTTTGGAGAGCTTCGTGTTAGTGATGCAGGGATCCGGGAAGCAACCATTCTCGGACAGGGGATCGGAATGGCATTGCGGGGTCTCAGGCCGATTGCAGAAATTCAGTACCTTGATTATCTACTCTATTGCTTTCAGACACTCAGTGACGATCTGGCTACGATTCATTATCGAACGCGCGGAGGTCAGGCGGCTCCGGTGATTGTCCGCACCCGAGGACATCGTCTGGAGGGCATTTGGCATGCCGGTTCACCCATGGGTATGATCGTGAGTGCAGTTCACGGTATGCATGTATGTGTGCCACGGAACCTAACCGAAGCGGCAGGCATGTACAATACACTGATGCAAGGTGACGACCCGGCTCTTATTGTGGAACCGCTAAATGCATACCGGCTCAAGGAGCCCCTGCCATTGAACCCCGGAGACTATACCGTGCCTTTAGGGATTCCAGTCATTTTGCAAGAGGGAACTGATATTACAGTGGTATCGTATGGTTCTACACTTAATTTGATCCGCTCTGTGCTACCCCGGTTTGATGAGGTCGGAATTTCGGTGGAGCTGATCGATGTGAGAACTCTGCTGCCTTTCGATCGTGAGCACCGCATTGGTGCATCGCTTCGAAAAACCAACCGCATCATTTTTATCGATGAAGATATGCCAGGGGGAGCAACAGCCATGATGATGCAGCACGTTCTGCAGGAGCAGGGTGGATATTTTCAATTAGATTCCCCTGCAAAATGTGTAACAGCCAAACCGCACCGACCGGCCTATGCCAGCGACGGAGACTACTTCTCAAAACCCAACACAGAAGACATTTTTGAAGCAGTATACGGGTTGATGAGTGAGGCAGACCGTGCACGCTGGAGGCCGCTGGACTAAGAGGCTTTTTAGTACAAGGGGGTGTGCAAACCGGAGTTCCGCAACCCGAGAGATGTTTTGGGGCAAATAACGCATCCCATCAACCCGAATAAAAAAAAAAAATCTACCATGCCATTCTACCATACACTGGGAGCCATCATCCCGAAACGACACACGCAGTACCGGAAGCCAAACGGAGATTTATACAACGAGCAAGTGTTTGGTACCATTGGATTTGACGGAATGTCCTCGATTCTTTATCACGTGCATCCGCCGACGATGGTAACCTCCATTGGAGATCCGGTGGACGTGACGCCCGAGGTTGCGATTGAGAATAATATTACGGCGCGTATGCTCAACGGATTTGCCGTGGAGCCGAAAGATGACTATCTGGAGAGCCGGGTGCCGATTCTTACCAACAGTGATGTTACACTGCATCTGGCAGCACCCCGAAAGTCGCTTCGGGACTATTTTTATAAGAATTCCGATGCAGATGAGCTGATTTTTGTACATGAGGGGAGTGGCACGTTGCGTACCATGTTTGGCAATATTGTGTTTGAAGCGGGAGACTACCTGCTGATTCCACGCGGCGTCATCTATCAGATCGATTTTGACTCGGAGCAGAACCGGCATTTTATTACGGAGTCCTTTGTGCCGATCTATACCCCTAAGCGATATCGGAACTGGTTTGGGCAGTTGTTAGAGCATTCTCCCTATTGTGAGCGCGATTTTAAACTGCCTTCGGAGCTGGAAACGCATGACGAGCTCGGGGAGTTTGCTATGCAGATTAAAAAGCAGGGGATGATTCACCGGCTTGTGTATGCGTCCCATCCGTTTGATGTGGTGGGATGGGATGGCTATAATTTTCCGTACGGTTTTTCGATTCACAATTTTGAACCGATAACCGGTCGGGTGCATCAGCCGCCTCCGGTGCATCAGACGTTTGAGACCTCGGCGTTTGTGGTGTGTTCGTTTTGTCCGCGGATGTATGATTATCATCCGCTTGCCATCCCTGCACCGTACAATCATTCGAATATCGATTCCGATGAGGTTTTGTACTATGTGGATGGCGATTTTATGAGCCGTAAACATGTGGAGCGCGGGTATGTTTCGTTGCATCCTGCAGGGATTCCGCACGGGCCGCATCCAGGCACGTATGAGGGAAGTATCGGAAAGAAGGAGACGAAGGAGCTTGCGGTGATGGTGGATACGTTCAAGCCATTGAAGGTGACGCGGCAGGCGCTGGATCTGGATGATGGGACGTACTATCAGTCGTGGCTGAAGTGATGAGGAATAAACGAACGCAAGAAGAAATAGGATGAAGAAACTGGAAGCAAGCTGGGTTGAGATACCCGAAAACTCCGATTTTAGTATCTATAATCTGCCTTTTGGGATATTTTCGTTTCGGGATGAGTATCCACGCGCAGGTATGGCTGTTGGCGATGAGATCTTGGATCTCGGTATTGCGGCCTACCACGGGATGTTTCAGGAAATCCTGAAGGATGACACCATCTTTGACCGTCCCGTGCTTAACGAATTCATTCGGCTGGGAAAGAAAACGACCTCAGCAGTTCGAAAAAAAGTTCAGGATGAGCTTTGTGACTCGAATTCCCGGTTTCGGCAGGTTGCAAAACTTTTGGTTCCTCAGGCAGAAGCTACGATGCATCTCCCCGTGCAGATTGGGGACGTGACCGACTTTTATTCCAGCATGGAGCACGCGACCAATGTTGGAAAAATGTTCCGGGATCCGGAAAATGCACTCCTGCCTAATTGGAAGCATCTGCCGGTCGGATATCACGGACGTGCTTCCTCCATTGTGATCTCCGGGACCCCAATTCGCCGTCCGTGGGGTCAGCTCAAACCACCCGATGCTCCCCCTGCTTTTTTGCCATCTAAAAGACTCGATTTTGAGCTGGAGATGGCCTTCGTGGTGGGAGGAGACTCCACACTGGGAGAACCGGTCCCTGCCAGCCGCGCCGAAGAGTATATTTTTGGGTTGATGTTGTTTAACGACTGGTCTGCTCGGGATATTCAAAAGTGGGAGTATGTTCCTCTTGGCCCGTTTCTGGGAAAAAGTTTTGCCTCCACGGTATCTCCGTGGATTGTTCCGCTGGAAGCGCTGGAACCATTCCGGGTGGACGGGCCGCTGCAGGAAGACCCCGAAGTTCTTCCGTACCTTAAAACCAGCGGGAAACAAAACGTAGATCTAACGCTCGAAGTGAGTTTACAAACAGAGCAGGGAGGTCCCGGAATGATTTGCAGGAGCAATTTCAAGTATATGTACTGGAATATGGCCCAGCAGCTTGCCCATCACACCAGCAATGGATGCAATCTACGGGTCGGTGATGTGATGGCCTCCGGGACGATTTCCGGAAAGGAGAGAGGCTCTTTCGGGTCGATGCTCGAACTATCCTGGGGAGGAAAAGAGCCATTGACCCTTTCGGACGGCACCACCCGCACATTTTTGGAGGATGGGGATACGGTGATCATGACCGCATACGGGGAAAAAGAGGGAATACGAGTTGGATTTGGGGAAGCAAGAGGAACCATTCTACCACCACTGGAACAAAAACGAGAGAATTCCTGATGAAGAAGTCACAAGAAATCGTCTCGATTCTTCCGGATGATCTCTCCTCCGTTGCGCTGCACCGGCTCATGTTATCCGCCATTGCCCCCAGGCCGATCGCCTTTGCTTCCACCATCGACCGAAACGGACGCATCAACCTAAGTCCGTTTAGTTATTTCAATGTATTTTCTACACGACCTCCGGTTTGCATCTTTTCGCCGTCGCGTCGTGTAAAAGACAACTCCGAAAAGCATACCCTGGAAAATGTTCGGGAGGTGCCGGAAGTTTGTATCAGCGTTGTTAGTCGCGCGATGACGGAGCAGATGTCCCTTGCCAGCTCCGATTTTCCAAAAGGTGTTAATGAGTTCGAAAAAGTGGGCTTTACACCGCGATCCTCCGAGCTGATTCGTCCGCCAGGTGTTATGGAATCCCCCGTGTGTTTTGAGTGCCGTGTCGATGAAGTGAAAGCGCTGGGTACGGAGGGGGGAGCTGGGAATCTTATCTTCTGTACGGTGCTGCAAATTCATGTTCAAAAGTCGTTTATGCGTGATGATGGGACCCTTGATCCTGTGAAGTTGGATCTGGTGGGGCGAATGGGAGAGGATTGGTACTGCCAGACGGGTAGCACCTCCATGTTCCGGGTTCCCAAACCCGGCATGGTTACCGGCATCGGTGTGGATGGGTTACCGGAGGCCATTCGGTTTAGTGAGTGGCTCACTGGAAATGAACTCGGTAAACTGGGCCATTTGACGCGACTACCCGATGCAACGGCGCTTCAGGCGCGAAGAGAAAGCAAGCAGTTTCAGGAGATTTGGAATCGGGTTGATGGGAATCGGCAGCAAGCCCGAGAGGAGATTCACAAGCTTGCGAAAACACTTATAG
>PZPG01000117.1 GCA_003045995.1 Bacteroidota bacterium | reverse complement strand
CCGATTGAAAGTGCTTTTCCGAAATTTCCTCTTCATTTACCATAGGAATTGAGCTTTCACTTATGAATCTCCTCAGCTCGTCCTTTGCTATGCCATATTCCGCTACTATTTCGTCTGTTCTATACATTTATATTTTTCTTCAAATTTACTTTATCGTTTGCGTTTTTCATATTGTGCCCTAACTCGCTTATATACACAATAAACGTGCGTATATCATACCAATTTGGAGTGATATGCGCATGTTTGTTGCACAATATCATAGTTCGAATTGGTTAATGGGGGGTTGGCATTTTTTGTTTGGTTTGCTGACTGACGTGAGTATAGATCTCCATCGTCTTGCTTCCTTTTTCTCCAAGTGTAGGCTCCTCCATCCATTGAAAGTAACACAGTGGCCCTTTGAATGATATAGGTATCAAGGAGGGTAAATCAACTGTTAGAATTTAATTTATGTTTTTGCACTATGAGTATAGTGAATTCAATGAACTTTCGCATATAATATTCACAGACATTTAAGAGGCTATATCAATAAACAGGTAATAAATTCTTCGAGATTGGCTAAAACCATTTGATATATCATATTTGATCATTACATCACGCAATCACCACCTGTAAACCCACCAACTGTAAACCCAAAGAATAGAAGTCGGGATAGCGAGATTTGAACTCGCGACCTCTTCGTCCCGAACGAAGCGCGCTACCGGGCTGCGCCATATCCCGTACAATAAAAGTACGATGAATTGCCCGTCATTCTCAAGTGATTCATGAGCTGAAAAGCCCTCACATCAACCCAACATGATCCTTGTATCAACTCCGCAATGTCCGCCCCAAGTTTCCATCAAATTGCCTATCTTCAACGGGGCGACGGAACGGGCGGCAATGCTCTTCCATCAACCCGAAACACACAAAAAATGCAAGGTTGCGCGACACTGATAACGCACGATTGCACGATAAAGAGAACACAAAAAGAGACGATTGGATGCATAAGGTAGTGAGTATTCCCGGGGATGGGATTGGTACAGAGATTACAGCAGCGGTGAAGCAGATTTTGGAGGCAGCGGGGGTGCGGATCGATTGGGTGGACGCGGAGGCGGGCGAGGAGACGTATCACAGAACGGGGACGCCGCTGCCGGAGGAGACGGTGAAGGCGATTGAGGAGCACAGGGTGGTGCTGAAGGGGCCGCTGACAACGCCGGTGGGCGCAGGGTTTCGGTCGATTAATGTGGCGCTGCGGCAGCAGTTCGATCTGTATAGCAACATCCGGCCGGCGAAGTCGGTGCCGAATGTGGGCCTGCGCTATAAGGAGGTGGATTTGGTGCTGTTCCGGGAGAATACGCAGGGGTTGTATATCGGGCGGGAGCATTGGGTGGATGAGGCGCATACGCACGCGGAGAGTATCGCGGTGGTGACGGAGGAGGCGAGCCGGAAGATTGTGACGGCGGCGCTGGAGCATGCGCGTACCCGGAAGCGGAAGAAGGTGACGCTGGTGCATAAGGCGAATATCCTGAAGCTTACGACGGGGTTGTTTTTGAAGGTGGGGCGCGAGGTGGCGGAGGGGTATCCGGATGTGGAGTTTCAGGACCTGATTGTGGACAACATGGCGATGCAGATGGTGTTGAATCCGTCTCAGTTTGATGTGATTGTGACGACGAATTTGTTTGGGGATATTTTGTCGGACTTGGCGTCGGGCCTGGTGGGGGGGCTCGGGGTGACGGGATCGGCGAATCTTGGCGATGAGGCGGCGATGTTTGAGGCGGTACATGGGTCGGCTCCGGATATTGCCGGGAAGGGGTTGGCGAATCCGGTGGCGCTGCTGTTTTCGGCGCTGATGATGCTGGAGTATTTGGGCGAGCATCATGCGGCGATGCGGATCCGGTCGGCGGTGTATGGCGTGCTGCAGGATGAAAAGGAGTTGTGTACGCCGGATATTGGCGGGCAGGGGACGACGCAGAGTTTCGCGGATGCCGTGTGTGAGTTTTTGGTTGGGGAGTAGGGGTGAGGGGCGTGCGTGAGGGGAGTGGTGTGCGTGAGGGGGGTGGTGTGATCGGCGGCAGAAGTAGCAGTAGCAGTACACAGATTCAGATTATCCGGCCGGGGGAGTTCGAGCCCCACAATCACTGGTATCAGAAGGCGCTGCATGCGACCATCCACCCGATGGTGAAGTTTTTTATGAAGCTGAGCCAGGAGCGGATGATTTCGCGGTATGTGCATCTGCATCCGCTGGTGGATCCGAAGGCGCTGCACGATCTGCTGAATTATCGCTGCCGGCATTTTGTGTGGTCGGGGGCGGATCTTTTGAACGTGACGTCGCTGGGCGGCCGGCGCCACATGGTGCTGATCGAGAATAACTCCTGCCCGTCGGGCCAGAAATCGATGCCGGTGGGGTACGATTACGGAGAGATCACCGGGTACCATCTGCTCATGGATCAGACCTTTCGCCACTCGCTGAAGAATCTGCGCAACAAGATCGACGGTGGGTTGGCCGTGCTGTACGACAAGAACTACATGGAATCGTCGGGGTATGCGCATGCGATGGCCGATTCGATGCAGGAACCGGTGTATTTGGTGCCGTTTTACGATAACGGAGAACACGATCACGTTCGCTTTGTGGATGGGGTGATGTGGATCCGGGAGCTCTCCCATCAACCCGACTCTTTACAATCTTCCTCCGAGTCTGTTACCCCTTCCAACTTCCCGAACCCTTCCGAGGCGCATGATACATCCGACGCCGTATCCCATCAACCCGACACCCTACATTCCTCACCCAAATCCCCGAAC
>PZPG01000066.1:9421-12022 GCA_003045995.1 Bacteroidota bacterium | reverse complement strand
TGGCAATTGAGAACAGATCCTAGAAAGCAGATCACATGACACAGATCCTATGACACAGATCGAAACCTGGTTTGACTCCTTTTTTCTGGACGCCGGACTCCCGGAATCTCTCGCCATTGCGGTGCGACTGGTTCTGTTTTTGCTCATTCTTCTGGCGGTTTCCGGCATTGCATTCTACGCCACCAAACAGGCGATTCAGCGACTTCTCTATCGTGTGTTCGAAAAAACCCCGGTCACCTGGGACGATACCCTGGCTGAAAAACGGGTATTCAATCACCTCGCACATATTGTTCCAGCCATCTTTCTGCGCCTGACAGCCAGTACCATCTTTGCGGATGTGGAGTTTTTGCTGCCGTTTGTTATCAAACTCACCGATGCATACCTCATTGTTGTCGGGATGATGATCTTCTTTGCCATCCTTCGGGTGGCGGAGTACAATCTTGCGTCCCATCCGCTCTTTAAGGACAAGCCTTTAACCAGCTATTTTCAGCTGATCCGGATTATTCTTTATATCGTGACGCTAGTTCTCATTCTGTCCGTGATTCTTGAAAAATCGCCGGTTTACTTTTTGAGTGCCTTCGGTGCGATGACTGCGATTTTGCTACTAGTTTTTAAGGATACGATTATGGGACTTGTAGCCAGTGTGCAGATGTCTGCCAATGATACCGTGCGCGTTGGAGACTGGGTAGAGATGCCCAAATTTGGTGCGGACGGAGATGTGATCGCCATCAATCTGAATACCGTGAAAATTCAGAACTGGGACAAGACCATCAGCACGATTCCTACGTACTACTTCATGACAGATAGTTTTAAGAACTGGCGCGGAATGCAACAAAGTGGTGGGCGGCGGATCAAGAGAGCCATTCGGCTGGACTCCCAGTCGGTTCGGTTTGTGGATGATACCTTGCGAAGTGAGCTAAAGAAGATCTACCTGCTGAAGGATTTTCTCCTTGAAAGACAGAAGATCATCGACGCCTACAATGAAAAGCATGCATTCGATATGAGTATGCCAGTGAATGGTCGGCGCATGACCAACCTTGGGGTGTATCGTGCCTATGTGGAGAGTTACATAAAGCACCATCCGCGAATTCATCAGGAAATGACGATTCTGGTGCGTCAACTGCCCACCGAAGGCAGAGGGATTCCTATGGAGATCTACTGCTTTACCGATACCACAAACTGGGGGGAGTATGAATCGATTCAGGCGGATATTTTTGACCATCTGTTTGCCGCTACATCGATTTTCGGGCTCGATATATTCCAGGAACCAGGCGGGCGGGACTTTTCAAGAGCGCTCTCGGGAACACGGCAGGGATGATGGGAGTGGGGTAGAGGCTTGTTGTGATATGCTGTACGTTTACGTTGCCAACTGATTCATAATCATCTGATGAACCCGCTCCAATCGTGCGGAGAGCAACATCAGGTTTTCTGTTGTGAGGATGATGGGGCTTTTCCGTTTGTTCATGGTGAGTTCAATCACTCCAGCTTCCGGGTCTGTGGTGATATCAAGCAGCTGGTTCAGGCGGTACTCTCGCGATCCGCGACCGACAAGAACAAATCTTCGGTCTGTGATCACAAACTTTCCCTCCGACTGGATATCGTAGCCCATGACCCGGTGCTGCACACCATCACGCTGAAACCGGTCGAAAACACGCTCCTTTACGATCCGCACCTTGTCAAAAACCTCATAGGCAACCTCCCCGCGAAACAGTGGAATTCCAGCACTGGTTTCAAGCAATGGACGCTGAATCTCCTCACGAAGAAGATTGTACGCATCCATGGTACGATGCAGCGGTTTCAATTTTTCCTTTGAAACACCAGCCTCCTGAATCAGCCGGGTCATCGCGCGGTTCTCCTCTTCACTTAACAGGTGATCCTCAAGCATCTCTTGGAGCAATTCCATCAACACCGAAATACGGATTTCCGAAACCCTATTCGTACTGAGGGGTACATGCTCATCCAACCATGCCAATGTATCTGCTATGTGAATTCGTTCGTTGCGCATCGCAACCTCACAACCGACTGCATGCAAACGAAAAGCCAGCAAATAGCGCCATTTTTCCGGTATTTTCTCAGGTAATACCTCATGAGACCCAATTTTTTGGGGCAAATCCCCAACTGGAGGGAATCGCAGATCCTTCTCGAGCAGCCCCGTCAACGTATGAAATCGTTTGGTTGCGACACTTCGCCAATAATATTGATAAAGACTAAATCCTAGCACGGCAAGAAATAGCACACCAGTGATGAGGACAAAGATTCGCGAATTGGCCAAAAGACTCACAAACAGGGCAAAAAAACTGCCGGCAAATAGCAGCAAATTACGCTTGTTCAACAGTGGGTCTTCCCGTTCTAGTGTGGCTTGTCTCATACTCGTCTTTGTGGTGCGATTTGGGACACCCGTGCGTGATATCGAACCCTGCACCGTAGAACCATGCACCGTAGAACCATGCACCGCAGAACCCTGCACCACAGAACCCTGCGACCCGGAACCGTCTGACCCCTCTCCCCCCATATCCACCGCCAATGGACGAGCGAGCGTGACACCTGTGTCCTGAAAATGGGTTACTGTTTGCCCCAAAGAATCAGCAACTCTCATAGTCC
>PZPG01000066.1:5451-9411 GCA_003045995.1 Bacteroidota bacterium | reverse complement strand
CCTAGCGGAAGCCCCAGTCGAACTCCCAACCGTACCTCTCCCACCATCGCCGGCGCCGGCGCCGGCGCCCTTTTTCATGTACTTACGATAGTACAGACCCCCACGGCCTCCATGCACATACACCCCTTGCCGGTTAACACCTACTCTGGCGCCGGTCACCCCCGCAGAAAAGCCCAACCCTCCCTTCGACAGGTTCACCCGAACCGGCCCGGTAAGCAACGCTTTTCGAATATAAAATCCCATAGAACCTCACTTAAAACCCGACTAAAATCCGACTAAAATCCGACCGCCTGCCCGTCTGCTCTCGGCTCCGACGCCCCAAAATAAACCCCCAGCTCCGGATCAAACCGAATCCCCTGATACCGCCCATAAAAACCGCCCCCAACCTCCACGGTATGTCCCATCGCTCGCAACGCATCCACCACCGACGGATCTACCGCTGTTTCAAACCGAACCTCGCCACCATCTTGCAAAAACTCCCCCCACGCATCTGTCGGCTCCGTCGAACGCGTATGCAACCATCGCACCGCATCCCCCGCCTCCTGCATATTCATCCCAAAGTCGATCACATTGGTAATCACCTGCACATGCCCCATCGGCTGAAACTCGCCTCCCATCACCCCGACCGTCATAAACGCCTCGCCATCCTTCGTCACCAGACCGGGAATAATCGTGTGAAATGGCCGCTTCCCAGGCGCGTACACATTTGGATGCTCCGGATCCAAAGAAAACAACTCCCCACGATTCTGAAAACTAAACCCGGTACCCGGTGCTACAAACCCCGTGCCCATGCCACGGAAATTACTCTGGATCAGTGACACCATATTGCCATCCCGATCCGCGGTAGTCAAAAAAATCGTACCACCCTTTTGCAATCCATCCACACCACTCGAAACCCGCTCCAACGCACGCTCGGGATCGATCAATGCCGCCCGCTCCGTCGCATACTCCTTGCTAATCAACTTCTCGAACGGCAGATCATGAAACGCCGGATCCGAGTAGTACTTCGCCCGATCCTCATACGCTAACTTCTTCGCCTCAATCATCACATGCAACGCCTCCACCGAATGAAACCCCATCTCCGCAATATCAAACTGCTCGATGATATTCAGCATCTGCAGCACCGCCGTCCCCTGATTATTCTGCCCAATCTGGTACACATCATACCCGCGGTAATTCGACGTTAGCGGCTCAATCCAGTCCGACCGATGCGCCGCAAAATCCTCCTGCCGCAAATACCCACCATGTTCCCGCATATACGCATCCACCTTTTGCGCAATCTCACCCTCATAAAATGCATCCCGTCCCTCTTCCGCCAGCAAACGAAGCGTATTCGCCAAATCCGGATTCGTCATCATCTCCCCCTTCTCCGGTCCCCGTCCATCGATCGAAAAGGTCTCCAAAAATGCCCCCGGCCGATCCGCCAGATACCGTACCGACCGCTGCCACGCATCTGCAATCAGCTCCGGCACCGGAAATCCATCCTCCGCATACCCGATTGCAGGTGCCAAAATATCCTCCATCGGCGCCGATCCAAACCGCTCGTGCAGCGCAAACCATCCATCCACCGTCCCCGGAACCGATACAGAAAGAAAACTCGACGGTGGAATGCGAGCTTCCGTCAGCGCCTGGCTGCTATATCCGTTTTCGGTTCGGGTTGATGGGTCCAGTTCCCCGATCCGTTCCAACTCCGTGATCAGTGCGTCATACGTAAGACTTTGCGGAGATCGGCCGCTCGCATTCAATGCGTAGACCTGCCGGCTTTCCGCATGCCAAATCAGGGCAAACAGATCACCTCCAATTCCATTGCCGGTGGGCTCCATTAACCCCATCGCGGCATTCGTCGCGATTGCAGCATCAATTGCATTACCCCCATTTTTCAGGATGTCCAACCCCACCTGGGCGGCCAGCGGATGGCTAGTTGCAACCATTCCATTGCGGGCAATTACCTCAGAACGAGTCGCAAACCGCTCCCCTGGCCGATCGTGCTGGCCAAAAACAGCAACGGGGAAGAGCAAAATCAAACTAAAGAGCAGAAAAAAGTAGTTCATTGGAGAAACCATAGAATTATTTACGTTTCTTGCGATTCAGGACGCAATTTCAGCGGCCAGGATTTCGGGCAATCATAGAGTATGCCTAAACGTAAACAGGGTACTCAATTTACGAAACAGATTCCACCTGCTTCATACTCTCTTAGTCTTTGATGCACCGAACACTAAACCCAAAGGAGCGGAAGTAATCACTCATGATTGCCCTGTCACTTCGTAACTCAAGAAAGCGGGCGTAAATATCAGCTGTAGAACCAGACCAGTAGTAACCAAAAGAACCCGCACTGGAAATAACACCGTTATTACGGTCGCGAAAGCCTGCGGCAGGAAGCTTCAATGGAGATGCAAATGCACCTGAAAGGTCGTCACTGCTCCATGCGGATCTCTCTCGATCCCACTCCGCTTCCGTCGGCAACCGAAATGATGCCGGACAGGGATTATTTGGCCCATTGACTCCTTTCCACAAGTTGTCCTTTGGCTTTATTCGCCAGTCATTTGGAGCATTAAAAGTTAGAATAAAGTCTCCATGAAGTGGCACCCTCCCGTTGCTAATCTCCCTAGTAGTATTTGAATCCCGCAGCTGATGGCCATCAGCCCCTCTTCCCCATTGGAATAGATGCCCAAAAGCATCTTCATCATCCACTGACTCAGCGATCTTTTCCGCCCCCAGGTTTCGATCCATCCAGACCTGACCGGTTTCAGGGCTGTGAACCTCCTCAAACTCCATTACGACTCTTTGAGTATTGAACTCTCCTGTTGTTCCGCAAGAATTTAATCCAATAAGAGCAAAAAAATAAAATAATCCAGTAAATAAATACTTTTGCATAACCTTATAATGAGATCTAACGTATTTAGCCATGCAAAAAATAAGACTTATTAAGGGTCTCGTCAACGCCATTATCAATACTGCCTAGCACGATTGCAGTACTTTACACAATGATGACTGTGCACAGAAAACGATCTTTTTTTGTCGCTATCTCTATGCGATACATGTAGATAAGAGATGTGGAGTAGATAGGAGATGTAGAAGCGTGTAACGAAAACGGTCGTCAGAGGTTGTAGTAACCCTTCCCGGCCACAGCATGCCGAACCCCTCCACGCGGGTCGTCCATGTCTCCCTTATACCTTGGAATAACATGGCAATGAAAATGAAATACCGTCTGTCCGGCCGTCTCTCCGCAATTCATACCAATGTTAAAACCCTCCGGATCCAGATCCTCCAGCGAAGCCACTGCCTTGTCGATCATGGCCGTAAGCTCCAATTTTTCCGCCTCCGTCAAAGAAAAATAATCCTGTCTCAACTCCTTACTGATAATCAGCAGATGACCCTCACTTACTGGATACTTATCACGAACCACAAAAAAATGATCCCCTTCCATCTCCCAATCCCTCCGGGAAATACTCAAAAATGGCGATTCCATCTTCCTTTCCATTGACGTATCCGTTTCGTTATCCGTTTCGTTATCGATTTTGGTATCTGTTTTTTTTCGGGTTGATGGGTAAGCTTCCTGGTCCCATACTATCTCTGTGAGATTCCAGCCTCATGGGCGTACTACCCTTGAGCACCTCAATGAATGATTTAAAAGAGCAAAGGAAGCAGAAAAATTACCGCAACAGCCCAGTAAAAATACACCGGTAAATATCGTACAATCACCTGTTCCGCCTTCTGGTACCCATGACGACCTGCGCCGGATCGGATCATTACTCCACCAATCCATGCTAGGTGAACTAGAATCAGCAAATTACTTCCAAGTACAATCGTTCGATTGGGTGAAAACCCAAAGTTGATAACCCTTACTACAATCGCCGAAAGCGCGAGCAGACCGATCACGAGAGCAAGCGCAATCAACAGAATTTGTGCACCCCGGAACCATCCGCCAGATTCAGAAGAAGACTCCCACGCCTGCGTTTC
>PZPG01000066.1:0-5361 GCA_003045995.1 Bacteroidota bacterium | reverse complement strand
ATGAGAACCATCTGCACCATACCAATCATTCGAATCGTTCGCCAGCGAGAATAACGTCAACGCCATCACCGCAATCAGCATCAAATTAAACACAAATAGAACACTCCGATCGCTGTACAGATCCACATCTGTGAACACAAACGCCATCAAAAAGAGAAATAAAACCCCGGCAGCAACGGGCGTAAAGATTCGGGCGATCACCGGAGCAACCCTGCTCACCAGCCCTGGCTTGGTTTCGGCAAGAAAAAATGCCCCAAGTGCAATGGACGGGCCACCCCAGTAGATGACATACGATTCAAAAAAATGCTCCACATCCAGAGGGGTCAATGAAAAAAGACCAAACGAAATCATCGTAAGCAACCCACCGGCCAACCCGAGAACCGCAGCAGCCACTGCAACATCGCCGTTTATCCGCAAAAAGCCCAGTCCCGGCCCGCCGTCATACGCATGCCCAGTTAAAAACCAGAGGGTCAGAAGCATATGCATCATAACCAGTGGCAGAACATCTCCGCCTGCTTCGTATGGCAGAAACGACATGTACAAGACAAATCCTGCAATCCCAGCGAGATTCACCGAAACCGTCCGCCGATCGGCTCCTCGCTTCCACAACAAGTACACGATCAAGAATGGCAGAATCATAAACGGAAAGTAGCGGATCATGTACTCATCCTGCACAAAACCCGTCCATTCCGGCAACTTGAATAACAGACCCGACAACGCGGCAGACAGTACAATAAACATCCGTTCCTGCATCGGCACCGTTATCCGCTCCGGGCGATAGGTAAGACGTGCGTGCCAGCTTCTTGCAAGAAGATTGGTTTTCGGATTCTCCTCCAGAGATGAATATTGAGCAAAAAACTGCTTCGTAAATCCTGCCTTATCCTTTTGATAGAGCGCTTCGAGTTGCTCCGGATGATCGAAGCGTACTGCACTTCCCGTGGTACTTGCACTATCTATGCCTGTACTGCCACCTGTTGTGAATTTATCCATCATTGTATCCCGTTCTATTATGTGATGTTTGCGTTACATCCCCGGTTCGTCGCACGATCGCTTCGGCTTCACGATCCCCCGGTTCAACGCCTCCAACGCCTCCAACGCCTGCAACGTCTTCAGCGCATCATTCGTATCTCTTCAAAAAAAATTATTACACCCGCATGAGCCGTGCATAGGAACGCATTCTCATCCACCTGTTGTTTCAAGATCATCACAGCAATCTTTTGTATTTTCCGGCGGCACCAAGAAGCCTCAAGGTCAATCAAGTTTTCAAACTGCGCAATTTCATCATGGCACGCAAATCCTTCGATATTCCCGAGATTTACCACTCACCCATCATCAAGCAAGTCAAAGACCGGTTCAAAATTACCGATCCCATGAAGAAGGATCTCACGCCAACAACCCTGAATTTCGGTCCGGTTTCCTTTCTCATTCCCCGACACTTCGGATTTTGCTACGGGGTGGAAAATGCCATCGATATCGCGTACCGAACCCTGGAAGAGCACCCGGATCGCAACATCTACCTGCTCAGCGAGATGATCCACAACCCAACCGTCAACGAGGACCTTCTGGCTCGAGGCGTTCGCTTTCTCTTTGATACCGACGGAACCGAACGCATCCCGATCGAGTCGCTTTTACCTGAAGACATCGTCATCGTTCCTGCATTCGGCACCACCCTCGAAATCGAAGACAAACTAAAGGCCAAAGGCATCAACCCGTACCAGTACAACACCACCTGCCCGTTTGTGGAAAAAGTTTGGAAGCGGGGAAAGCAACTCGGAAAAAAGGGCTACAGCCTGGTGGTACACGGAAAGCATGAACACGAAGAAACAAGAGCAACATTTTCCCACAGCGCAGACCATTCTGCGGTTGTGGTGGTACTCAATCCCGGCGAGGCGCGCATTTTAGCGGAAATCGTAACGGGCGAACGACCGGTCGAAGAATTTGAAACCCACTTTGGGCATAAGAGTACTCCCGGATTCAACCCTCTCACCGATCTGGAATTTTTCGGGGTGATCAATCAGACGACGATGCTCGCCACGGAAACCGAGGAGGTGATGAGCATCCTTAAAAACGCGGCTGCCAAACGCTTTGGAGAGGAGAACATCCAGGATCACTTCGCCGACACAGCAGACACCCTATGCTACGCGACGAACGAAAATCAGTCTGCAACATACGCACTGGCCGATTCTGCACCCGATCTGGCCATCGTGGTAGGCGGGTACAACTCCTCCAACACCATGCACCTGGTGGAAATTCTGGAGCATCACTGCCCAACCTATCACATCCGGGATGCTTCGGAGTTCGATGGAACTGACAAAATCCGCCACTTCAATCAATGGAATCGCGAAATCGTGCAGACGGAAAACTGGATTCCATCGGATGTACCTGAACTGAAAATCGCTATTACGTCCGGCGCCTCCTGCCCGGATGCAATGGTAGATGAGGTGATGCTAAAACTTCTTACGCTGTTTCCGGGAAGCGCAGAGGTGGAGGAAGTGCTAGTAACAACGCTTGCTGACGATGATTCCGGCCAACATTGACGATACTAGTCATCATTGGCGATACTAGTTATCATTGATAATGAAGGCCATCTTTAACAATACTAGTCATCATTAACGACACAGGCCATCATTGGCAACGCGTAACATCATACACACGGCCGAACATCACGCTATTTCACTGAGGTATTACATTATAGTATGAGATCCGGGAGGGAAACGCGCTCTTGAACCGTACATGCAACTCCTCCGTAAGCACTTCTACCTGAGGCGTCACCAATCCTGAATCATCCTGAAGAATCTCCAGATAGTCCACAAATGCAGTGTAGGGAGTAAGATTTTGCAGTAAGGTGTACTCCTCAATGGGAATATCAAACCGCAATGTTACAATCGATGGGTTGATTTCGATCATCTTCCCAACAGGCGCGTTCCGGATCTCTACAGGTACCCGAACTTCGGCTTCGGTAAACTCCGCAACCGGCAGGAAAAACTCTACCTGCGAAACACTTAGAACCATCCCACTCTCGGGAGGACTCAACGGAATGTTCATAGTTACCGATTCATCCAGGTTTGCAATCTCCGCCGGCTCTGTTACCCACTCCGTAAGCCCCTCAACCTGTGAAGCCGCACCGGTCACGGTTATACTGTCCGGCCGAAGCACCGGCTCCGAAAGTGTGCCATATCTCTCACGAACAGTCACATCAACCCTGGAACGAACAGGAACCCGCAACGAACGTTTTTCCTCTGTTTGAATCGTTGCGATGGGGGGGATTACCTGTTTTACTGAAATATTAGATGCATTTCCAAACAGCGAACGAACCTCCTCCAGCATATTTACCTGCTGTTGCCGCGATCCATCCAGCTGAATCTTTGGCGGGTTGTTGTAGTAGTTTAGCAGCGCCCAACCCTCACCGCTCATGCTTACGGTTGCCTGCTCCGGAAGCTCCCCGCTTAGCGCCGTCTCCTCCGAAATGTTGCGTACCTCCACCGGAAGTTCCAACGTAACGCTATACTCCCTTCCCATATTTACCATAAACCAGAGAAAGAATGCCAGCAAAATCGCCAACCCGAATACACCTGTTTTTTTCCAGCCAAAAAGAGGAGCCTGCCCGCCATTCGAGTCATCACGCGAAGCCGTCTGACGGGTGAATCGTATCCATATGTCCTGAAAAGAACTCATCTCTTAATATGCAAAATTAATCTATGATCTTACAACCAGTTCCTTCACCACTTCGCTGCCTACCTTTTCATTCAGCTTCTTCCGAATAGTGAACCGATTCATGTGAATTTCATGACGCCACGCGGTGTGGTCCACATACACCACCAGGCGATCCCCTTCAAACCGAAGCTCCCTCGTTGCGGCTGCAATCTGCTCGCCAACCACTTCCGGCCAGTAATGCAACACCATCCCGCGCTTCACCTTTTTTTGATGTGGAAGCGACTGCAAAACCTTCTGCAACACCGTTCCGATCGACTGAGGTTTCCGTTCAAATGCCATGATTCTCTTCTGTAAATTTCAGATGCACTTTTCCTTCACTTACCGTAAACCACCGGTGCGCGGAACTTCCAGAACCCGCCCCCGCTCCTCCATCACCCCGAAACAAACCCTCATCGTATGGCTGCTCCGACGCTGCCGTAATAAACGTCTGCCCGCGATGTCTCGCCAGTGCCTTCACAATCGTCTCCGTCTTCTGCTGATCCAGATTCCCAAACAGATCATCCAGCAATAAAATCGGCAAATCATCCAACTCATCCGTATACACAGACAACTGTGCCAGCTTCAACGCCATCGAAAACAGCCGGTGCTGCCCTTGCGATCCATACTTCCGAATGTCCATATCATCCAGATAAAAAACAATCTCATCGCGATGGGGTCCCACAAGTGTTTGTTCCCGCTCCAGTTCCCGCTCACGAACCTCCTCCAGACGACGCATAAAGATCTCCGTAAGTTCCGCTGCGTCCCCCCACTCCTCCGCAATGGTCCGATACCGAAGCGTCGGCTTCAACATCAACCCGGATACCGTCCGATACTCCGTTGCCAGGTACTCAGCAAACCGCTCCAGCATCGCAGCACGCGTCTGAATAATCGCCGCCCCTCTCTCCGCCAGCTGCCGGTCCCACACCTCCAGCGAGTCGCGAATCACCGACCACCGACCCCCTGCATCTTGAAGCAACTTATTTCGCTGTCTCCTCACCTGGCGATACTCCAGCAGGTCCCGTAAATACCGCTGATCTACCTGGCTAATCATACTGTCCAGAAACGACCTCCGCTCCACCGGCCCATCCCGCGTCAGTTTCAGATCCTCCGGACTCATCACCACCACTGGCACACGCCCGATCAGGTCCGACAACTTCTCCAACGGACTATCGTTCACAAACATCTTTTTCCCCTGCCCGCGACTGTAATTGCACCCCACCGTAAACGAAGCGCGAATCGACCCCCGAAAATCTCCCTCCACCATAAAATAACTCTCCCCATTTTTCACCACATACTGATCCCCCGACATCACAAAACTGCGACTCATGCACAGGTAGTGAATCGCGTCTATCAAATTCGTTTTCCCCGATCCGTTCGGCCCCGTAATCAAGTTCAGCCCGGGTGCCGCCACGATCTCCGTCTCGCCATGATTCCGAAAATTCCGCAATGTCAGGCGCTCGATCCGCATAGCTACCGTGTTTCTTGTTTCGGGTTGATGGAATTGCTCCTTAGCTCGGGCGACACTACCTGATGAAGACAACGTGCAATGATGGCCGCCCCTAGCTCGTCGGGATGCGAATCGCCTGGGATACGGATGCGATCCAAAATATTGCTTTCAGTGCCGAGTCTTCCTGCGTCAGGACTTCCCTCGTCAGAACTTTCGTGCAC
>PZPG01000001.1:92077-95485 GCA_003045995.1 Bacteroidota bacterium | reverse complement strand
CTTCCCTGTTTAGCTCCCCACCTTTGAGCTCCCCACCTTTGAACTTCTTACAGACATATCCTGATACAGTTCGTACTCAACCCAAACCGGGAAACTCTACCGGCCGTCGTATTCCCCTGAGTCAGGTTCAGGCGGCAGCGATTGATGAATGGATCGGAGAGATCTGGGCAGACGCTTACTCGGAAGAGGAGCTTGCACTAGCGTCCCGGCGAACTGAGGAGATCTATGAGATGCTACAACATCCGCTTGCACTCAACCGAGCCTCTGCAGACGAGCTTATGAATATTCCCTGGATCTCTCCTGAACTAGCTGTCGAGATCGTTCGCTACCGAAATGAAGTGAAACCCTATCAGAAAAAAGACGATTTGATGCACGTCCATGGAATTGGTTCAAAAACATTCAGCCGAATTGCTCCCTTTCTTATCGTCGATCCGACCTTTCGTGGCGCCAGAGCCCGATACGGAAATCCCAGATACTGGCTTCATGGGTTTCGTTCCGAATCACTTACGCATCTTCGGCAAACCCTGGAGCCACAGGAAGGCTATCTCAGGCCTGATTCTGCTGGTGGATATCTTGGATCCCCCGTACAACTTTACCACAGAGTTCGTGTTCAGTCCGATCACCTCTCCGTCAATCTTACACTGGAAAAAGACGCTGGAGAACCATTACCCTCTGCATTTGATTTTGATTACACCTCATGGCATGTTGCTATACGGGAAACCGGGGTGATATCCTCCCTGGTCGTTGGGGATTACTCAGTCCGGTACGGACAGGGCCTGGTTCTATCCTCCACTAGCGGGCTGGGAAAGTCGGGACTTGGTACTGGAGTGATTGGAAAAGCTACTCCTGTCTTACGCCCATGGACTTCGGCTAGTGAGGGCGGAGCCTTCCGCGGAGCCGGTATCACTCTGGGACGAAAGGTGCAGATTTCAGGATTTGTGTCGTCGCGGCTTCATACGGCTGGCATGCATGCAGATAGTACATACCGCCCGCCGGGACACACCGGGTTGCATCGCACCCTCTCGGAACGAGCCAGAAAAGATCAGCTACGGCAAACAACCGCCGGAGGACATGTCCGATACAGAAATGCCGTTTTCGAAGCTGGGATTACGGCGTTAAAGGTTCGCTACGCACACCCAGTTTCGGTTCGCTCGTCCCCATCGTCCCCGTTCGATTTCCATGGAACAGGTGCAGATGCCTTTGGGGCTGATATCCGCCTTAGTCTTTCAAACTGGGTCGTGTTTGCAGAAGCAGTTACGTCCACTTCCAGGTATTGGAATTCGCCGGGTTACATCTTGGGATTTGCCTTGCGGCAGGATCAAATTCGCTGGGCCTGGCTCATCCGATCCTACCCGGCTCATCAACATTCCCTGTTAGGAGGCGGATTTTCTGAATCCTCATCCGGTTCCAATGAACTCGGTACAGTGATGACGCTTCGCTATGAGCCTACCGATTGGGTCGAAATCGTTCTGCTCACTGATCACTATCAGTTTCCGCATGCTCGATACCAGAAGCATACCCCTTCTTCCGGTTGGGAGCTCTCCCTCACAGGCTTGTTCGAATTGTTTCAGGGAACAAAGTTATCTGCGGGATTTCGAATGACCGAAAAACAGAGAGATGCTATCGGAGTGGATGAGTTAGGCAGAGAAAGCCGACATACAAGCTTTCATTCCAGATGGAACTACCGGTTTCAAGCAGAATGGAGTCGATATCCCCGAATACGATTACGAATTCGAGTTGACAGAATCTTTGCGAAAACACCAGACCCGTCCAACGGCGTTTTGCTTTTCCAGGATATTCGATGGGCTATTTTCCGCTTTCTGCATCTGGATGCAAGGATTACCTTTTTTGATGCTACCAGCTTTGATGCACGTCTCTATCAGTACGAGACAGATCTTCTCTACCTGATGTCCAATACCGTTTTGTCCGACAAGGGTATGCGTTTTTACATCATGACCCGCTTCGACGTCGGCAACCTGATCCAGGTTCGGCTCAAAATTGCCTCCACACAGTATGAAAACCGAAACACGGTTGGTAGCGGTCAGCAAGTCATCGAGGGTCGCCAAAAAACAGACATCGGCGTCCAACTCAGAATCCGTTTTTGAGTGCGGAAACTCTACGCTTTGTCGGTCAGAACTGCCACGCCTGGAAGCTCTTTGCCCTCCAGATACTCCAGACTTGCGCCACCTCCTGTGGAAACGTGCGAAACCCGATCCTGCAAACCAGCCTTTTTGATTGCAGCTGCCGAATCTCCGCCTCCAATAATCGTCGTTGCACCTGTAGCGGTCGCATCCGCCAGCGCACGAGCCACCTCAAAGGTGCCGGCTGCAAATTGATCCATTTCAAAAACACCCATCGGACCATTCCAAAGTACCGTTTTTGCCTTCCGAATCTCCCCGCCAAACAGAGCCACCGTTTCAGGACCTATATCCAGCGCCATCCACCCATCTTCGATCCCATCCTGTCCAACAATCCGGGTTTCAGCATCATTATGAAAGCGGTCTGCCACTTTAGAATCCACCGGAAGCAAAAACCGCACTCCTGCCGTCTCTGCTTTTTGCAACAAACTTGCTGCCAGTTCCACCTTATCCTCCTCCAGCAACGAAGAGCCTATTGGCAAACCCATCGCCTTGTAAAACGTGTAGGTCATCCCACCACCAATTAAAATCGAATCCACCTTCGTCAGCAAATTCTCAATCACACCAATCTTATCCGACACCTTCGCACCTCCTAAAATCGCCACAAACGGCCGGTTGGGATGATTCACACTCTCCTCCAGATATCGAATCTCCTTTTCCAGCAGAAACCCGGACAGTGCCGGCGACAAATAGTTCGTCACACCAGCCACCGAGGCGTGTGCACGGTGACTACTCCCAAACGCATCATTCACAAAAAGATCCGCATGCTTCGCCAGCTTCTCCGCAAATACGGGATCATTCTTCTTCTCCTCTGCATGAAACCGCACATTCTCCAGCAAAACAACCTCACCCGCAACCGCCTCTGCAATTGCCTTGTCCGCCGCCTCACCGATGCAATCCGTGGCAAAATGCACCTTCAACCCAAGAACCCCCTCCAGGTAAGCTGCCACCGGCTTCAAACTATACTCCTCCTTCACCTCACCACCCGGTCGCCCCAAATGGCTGGTAAGTACCAATTTTGCCCCTTGATCCAAAATATAACGAATCGACGGAAGTGCCTGCACAATCCGATTATCATCCCGAATCACACCCTCTGAAACCGGAACGTTAAAATCCACTCGCATCAACACGGTTTTTCCGCTAAGTTCTGCGTCTCTCAATGTCATTTTTGCCATAATTTTTAGTACTTTAAGGGTTGATGGAATTCGCATCCAGGCATTTGTAGTGCACCTGTAATGTGCCAGAAATTTGAGCCGGAGATATGAGCCGG
>PZPG01000001.1:65446-92067 GCA_003045995.1 Bacteroidota bacterium | reverse complement strand
TGAGCCGGAGATATGAGCCGGCAACATGAATCCGCATCCGATAGATTCTGATGGAAGCAGTCTTCGGTACAGCGGAAATCCGGTATGCGTTCAGCATCGAAAGATAACCATTCCGGAGTTTGTTATCCATAGAATCCAACCAAACAATCTATACGCCGACAAACCATTATGAAGTACTGGCTAATGAAATCGGAACCCTATGCGTACAGTATAACTGACCTGGAAAGAGAGGGGGTGACCATGTGGGATGGGATCCGAAATTATGAAGCTCGAAATTTTATGCGAGATCGGATGACACCAGGAGATCGTGCCCTGTTTTATCATTCGAATGTGAAGCCGCCCTGCATCGTAGGTGAAATGGAGGTGTGCAGCGAGCCGTACCCGGATCCGTACCAGTTCGACCCCGAAAGTAAATATTTTGATGAAAGTAGCAGCCAGAGTGACCCACGCTGGATTCTTGTGGATTTGAAATATGTACGTACCTTTCCACACAGTGTTTCACGGGATGAGCTGAAGGAAGATTCCTTGTTAAAGGACATGGTGCTATTCACTCGAAATCGTCTTTCCATCACCCCGGTCACAAAAGAGGAATACGAACGCGTTTTGGAGCTGGCGAACGTAACTTGAAGTTGCACTGCGTATTATACCTTCACTGCGAATGCTATCAGTCACCCATTAATTACAACTGTTTTTTCTGCCATGACAACGCCGATCTATTTTGACAATGCCGCAACCACCAGCGTGGACCCTCAGGTGCTTGAAACCATGCTGCCCTATTTTTCGGCAGAGTTTGGAAATGCAAGTTCGGCGCATCAGATGGGCAGGAGAGCGAAAGTGGCTATGGAGGATGCCCGGGATCAGATCGCAGAGCTTCTCGGCGCAGAACCATCCGAAATCATTTTTACGAGTGGCGGTACAGAAAGCGACAATGCGATTATAAAAGGGGTACTGCAAGCGACTCGAAAGAAAGAGATCATTACCTCCCCTCTGGAACATCACGCCATCCTGCACCCAGCTGAATTTTCGAAAATGGGAGGATGCCGGGTTACCTATCTGCAACCAGGCGAAGACGGAATTATCAACGCCAGCCAGGTCCGGGATGCGATCTCCGAAGACACGGCGATCGTTAGCCTCATGCATGTAAATAACGAAACCGGGGGGATTCAGCCCATTCAGGAGATCGCAGCTGTGTGTCGCGAAAAAGGAGTGCCGTTTCATTCAGATACGGTGCAAAGTACGGGAAAATGTCCGGTTCAGGTGGATGATCTGGGGGTGAATGCACTCAGCATTAGTGCCCATAAAATTCACGGTCCGAAAGGAATTGGCATACTGTACGTACGCAATGGAACTCCCTGGCTGCCCTATGTGCAGGGTGGATCTCAGGAGCGTCGGCGGAGGGGCGGAACCTCCAACACCTGTGGCGTCGTAGGACTTGCTAAAGCACTAGAGTTGGCACTGGAACATCAGGAAGAAACGCACCTTCGGACCAAAGAGATGCGCACCCGTCTCCTCAACTCCATCCGCGAAACCATGGCGGGTCATGTAAAAATGAACAGTCCGGAGCAGGAAGAGCACTGCGTTTCAAATATTGTAAATCTTTGTTTCTTTGATCATGAAGGGCGCGGTTTTGACGGAGAGATGCTGCTACTAAACCTCGATATCGAGGGCATTTGCGTATCCAACGGCTCTGCCTGCACGTCCGGAGCCGTTGAACCTTCACATGTTCTCAAGGGACTCGGACTTCGGGATGATTTGGCAAAATCCAGCATTCGAATCAGCTTTAGCCGATACAATACGCTGGACGAGGTCGATTACCTACTGGAGAGGTTGCCTCGTGTCGTAGAGCGGATGCTGGCAAAATCACGGTCATAATGTAACATCAAGAACCCGAAGCAGGCGACTGTCTAGAACTCCTGCTTTTTTTGAAACCCTCATTACGTATTCCACGTATTCCAGGGCCTAAACCTATATCACCTACATCACTTATATCACAAATTCACGAATGTCACGACTTTCTCTCTATCTCGGGCTACTGCTAATTTCCTCTGGTGTAATCTCCTATCTGAGCACCGGCATGGAAAGCATAACAGCACTCATCCCATCTCTTTTCGGGCTTGCTTTTTTACTACTCGGGTTGATGGGACAGATCAATGAGACGTGGCGAAAACATACTATGCATATCGCCCTTTTGATCGCTCTGCTTGGACTGGGAGGGTCGGTTCGGGGCCTCATCACACTGATCGAATTCATTACATCGATCGACCGGTTTGCCGCCGTCATCACGCAAAGCATCATGGCCGTGAGTTGCATCTATTTTATCCTGGCTGGATTTCGCTCGTTTTTGGGCACTCGTTTCGGGCGAAAGAACACGGTAGAGGAACCAGGGGATCTGTAGGACACTACGTCAAGGGTACTACTTTTCTGCAAACATCTCCTCAATCAAATCGCCGTATCGCTCCTGGATCACCCGCCGTTTTACTTTCATTGTGGGGGTCAGTTCACCCGATTCCACGGTGAACTCGGAGGGGATGAGACGGAAATCCCGGATCTTCTCATGGCTTGCAAGTTCCTTCGAATAGTCTTTGATCTCTTTCCGGAACAGCGAAAGAATCTCCTCTTTTTGAAGCAGATCCTCAATCCCATCAAATGTGATTCCCTGCTCCTTGGCAAAAAGTCGTAACGCCTCAAAGTCGGGCACAATCAATGAAGCCATAAATGGCTGCCGTTCTCCCACCACCACAAGCTGATCAATCCACTTACTCGTTTTAAATAGCTCCTCAATCGGACCCGGATAGATGTTTTTCCCTCCGGCATTCACGATCATGTGCTTGATCCGGTCTGTGATTTTCAGGTAACCGTCCTCAAAGCGCCCAACATCCCCTGTGTGCAACCACCCATCTGCATCAATCATCTCTCGTGTGGCTTCCTCATTATTCCAGTACCCTTTCATCGTATTCGGACCCCGGTTCAGAATTTCGCCCTCTTCTGAGGTAAGCGTGGAAGGATAATCCTCCCCGCTCAGTTGCGCGATGATCTTATTGTCTTCCAATCGCTGAATTCCCACCGTCACGCCGGAAACAATGTGCCCCACCGTTCCCATTCTCTCCTTCCCAAAAGGGTTCACACTCATCACAGGTGATGTTTCCGTGAGTCCGTACCCTTCAATAATATTTAGTCCTGCAGACATGAAAAACAATCCGATATCTGGCGGCAGTGCGGCGCCTCCCGATACAAAAAACCGAATCCGCCCACCGGTTCGCTCTTTCAACTTAGAAAATACCAGTTTGTCTGCAATCGCCTTTTGAAGCGAAACCAGTCCGCGATCGCCACGCCAGTACCGCTCACCTACGCCAAGTGCCCATGCAAAAATCGACTGCTGAATCGCACTCCCTTTCTCCACATTTTTAGTAACCAGGTTGTAGATCTTTTCAAAAAGACGCGGTACACTCACCACAATCGTGGGGTTCATTTCAGTCATATTTTTCGCCACGGTGTCCACGCTCTCCGCGTAATAGATCTCCGCACCGCCCGCCATCATTGCGTAGTATCCACCGGTTCGCTCGAACGAGTGGCAAAGCGGCAGAAAGGAGAGGCACCTGTCTGACGGACTAATGGAGATCGACTTGTGGGCAGCCTTCACATTACTGACGATATTCCCGTGGGTGAGCATCGCTCCTTTTGGATTTCCGGTCGTTCCAGAGGTGTAGATTAGGGTGGAGATGTCCTCAGGGGAAACATCCCTGGCCCGAAGTTCCAATTTTCTATGTAGCGCATCATCTGCTCCACGGCCAATGTCACAAATCTCATCAAACAGAGTTACAAATTCATTCTCCATCCATTTGGCTGCCTTGGGTTCATCAAAAGCAATCACACGCGACAGAGACTCACACCGGTCAAAAATTTCAACTGCTTTTTTGAGCTGAATTCCGGTGGACACAAAAAACAACTTGGATCCGGAGTCGTTTATGATATATTCGCATTGGGATGCCGGCAACGTGGTATAGAGAGATACGTTAATGGCCCCAACAGACTGAATGGCAAGATCCAAAACCGCCCATTCATATCGGTTTTCACTTAGGATTGCTACCCTTTCACCCTTTTCCACCCCCTGCATTAAAAGATAACAGGCTACGGCGTTTACATCCTCGCGCACCGTGTCCCAGGTGATGGTGTGATATCCATCACTTGGGGAGGGCTTTCTGGCAAACGCTGTTTTGTCCGTTCCTTTGTATTTTTCGGCAAGTTCAAGATATAGCTGTGGGATGGTATCAAACGATACAATGGTAGGCATAGGATTCTCCGTTAATCAAGTCGATATTCTTTACGATTCTTTCGTTGTAGCAAGCTTTTAAATATATTCCAACAGATTCAAACTGACAAATAATTTGACGATCTGAAAACTATGGCTCTGCCTGAAAAAGAGGATACAATTCAGCTGGTAAAAACGATCTTCACAACCTACCTGAAAGAAAAAAACCAGCGACAAACTCCAGAACGGTTTATGGTGCTGGAAGAGGTGTACAGTTCAGAAGGACACCTGGATGCAGAAGAACTCTTTTCCAGGCTGAAAAATTCCGGGACCCGTGTTTCCCGTGCTACTGTGTACAATACGCTGGATCTTCTCATTGAGTGTGGACTCGTGCAGCGGCATCAGTTCGGGCAAAACCAGTATGTATACGAACGTGCTTATGCGTACCGTCAACACGATCACCTGATATGCAAAGAGTGTAATGCGGTGATGGAATTTTGTGACCCAAGAATCATGGAGATTCAGAATCTGATGGAGAAGATCTATGATTTTAAAGTCGACAGCCACTCGCTCCACCTCTTTGGACGGTGCATCGATCCGGACCGGTGCGAAAGAAAAGCGGCCATGGAGGCAAACAAAGTATAGCATCGGCTTGTATCGGAGAGGGCTTTCATCCAGATCCACGCAACACCACATCTCTGTAATACCTCATCCTCACATCCCTACACCCCTACACCCCTACACCCCTACACCCCTACACCCTCAAATCCGCTCATTCCGGATAAAACGCCGCGCCGCCCAAAAACTTCCGGCCCATCCCATCCAAACCGACAGGAAAAACAGCGCTCCTACCAAATAATACCACTCCCCATACGGCCAACCCAGCAAATCCGTTCGGGTGATGAGTTTCGGAAGCACCCCTTCAAACCCTGCGACAATCAAACCAAGAGCCAGCCCCCCCGCTATCGCTCCCTGAAGCATCCCTTCCACTACAAACGGACCACGGATAAACCGGTTCGTTGCCCCCACCAGTTTCATCGCCCGGATCAAATCCCGCTTCGCGTAAATGGTTAGCCGAATTGTGTTAAATACCAGGATCATGGCCGTCAATAAAACAAAAAACACGAGCAGCCCACCTGCCAGCGCCAACTGTTCCGACCGCCGTTCCAACGTCTCCAACAATGCCAAATTAAACCGGACGTCCGCCACTCCCGGAAGCTCTTTCATCACCCCGACAAGAGAATCCACCTGCGCCACTGTTGCCTGCCGAACCGGCTCGACTTTCAGCGACGCCGGCAAAAAATTCAACTCCGCAAGCGCCTCTGTTTCACCACTCATCCCAAACTCTTGCCGGAAAATCCGCGAAGCTTCCTCCCTTGAAACGTATCGAACCAACTCCACCAAGGCCTCTTTCTCAATCTTTTGCTCAAGATCCCGCTCCGATTGCCGGTCCAGATCCTCTAAAAAAACCTCTACCTCCACACGGCTCTTCAAATACTCCGCCACCTCGTACAAATTGTACCCTACCCGTGCGAGTACTCCGATCAGCAAAACCGCCAGAAAGAGAGAAAACATCGATGTGAGCGCTGCCAGCGGGGTTCTTCGAAGACCTGCAAACCCTTCACGCAGCAAATATCCAAGATTCATGGGCAAATTCAGGTTGGTTATCTGGTTTTTATCGGGTTGTTATCGGGTTGATGGAACCACATGAAGGACCGTACGACCTTCCGGGTGGTATAGGATTTTGGATGTCATAGATTTCCCGGGTGGCAACGAAGTGGGAATGTACAGAAAATCGGGCTGACGGAAAACGACCATCCCGCGGGAAACTAAGAACACAATAGAACGTAAAACACAGGAACTTTGCACCGTTAGTTCAGAAATAAAATCCTCAAGGACAAGATCAGCCTCCGTGAAGGCATCGGATAGCCAAAGGTTTCCATCATTCCCGCTTGCCCTAAGCCATCCGCAGCATTTTCCCATCGAAAAAGCATCATGAACCAACGGATCCGGGCCGAAATCTCCGCATCCAGACGAGCATACGCCGGCATCTGGGTTTGTCGATAGGGCTGTCCCAACTGGAACGAGCTAAGCCCTGCATTGCCCGTCCCCGACATCTGCCATCGGTTCAGCCATGGATTGTACATCGCAAGAGCTGTTTGATAAGGAACAAAACTGCCCCGAAACCCAGCCTTCACATACGCTGCCTGCTGAAAGACCGCTCCCTTTACGAATAGCTCTGCCCCAAGCCGTACAACCTCCTCTGTCCCGTCCCAAAATCCCGATAACGGATCTACCTCCGTGCGCAAATAACCTGCATAGAGTTGGCCTTCCCACCGACGCTGATCATCGTGCCGAATCCATGTCGCTAGTGATTGACGTTCGGTTTGACTTCGGGTTACAAACCGTTGAGTCAAGAGATCTGGAACGGTTTCATCTTTGATTGTACGCCATTCAGCCCTAAACCCTGCTCGCCAATACCGTCCGGCATCGACAGAATGCTCTGTTCCTATTAAATAATGATACTCCTGAGGCGCATTTTTCACACCTTCATACTCGTTGCCCATCCAGTACAGAGATTGCAAATCCGGTGATCTTCGCGCCATTGCAGAAAACAGCCCGGCGCTCCACCAAGGTGCAATTTGAAATCTCAACGCGCCCGAAATCTCCCCTCCAGTCCGGCCGTCATCCCTTGCATCTACCTGCATCATACCAACTACCGAGAACAGGTTGCGGTTGTAAGAAGCGTGGGCACGTAACTCACCCCCCAGCCATCCGTTACCTGCTAGCCGTGTCTGATCCAGGTTTTGATGGTAGTATCCGCGCATCTCAACGGAACCACCAGCACCACCAGTACCACCAGTACCAGCAGCGCCACCTGTGCCCCTCGCAAACTCGCCACGAGCACCCAAATCCATACGAGCAAACACCTCCCAGGTTCGCACATTGGTAGATGTCGTATCCAGCCCGGCCTCACCCAGTGCAAACAGATCCCGCCTCGCCCCTTTAACCGCAAAACCCACCGAGCGTTTCACATCACCCCGTACACTATCCCCCTCCTGGACCTGCAAAAACAGATCCCGGAATAACTCCTCCGACCGCGCAGAACTCTGATTCGGCTGCGCCGTAAAACGATTATAGACAAATGAACCCGGACCCTGTGTCACATAACCAAAGGATTCCTCCCTCTCCGCCCGATTTTGCCATAACCCCACCCGAAGCACCCGTTCTGCCGAAAGTTTGTGCCTTAGCTGAGCCCCAATTTGATGCCCCTTGCTATCCCCACGACTATAGCCAGTCCCATCCCGGCGGTCCCAGTATGACAGCTCCAGATGCGTCGCTTCCGCCAAAGGCTGCTGCCATGCAAACTCCAGGTGACGATACGAAAAATCACTTTCGTCATAGTTCAAATAGGTTCTTGGCTTAACAATGTAGTGATCCTTCGTTTGCACCCTTAGATCCTGACGGGAACCTATCATCGAAGTTTGTATAGAAGCCACATGCTGCAAAGGAATGCGATAGAGTGCCACTTGCCCGGTCACCGGATCCGCTAGAGAAAGCCCGTTCAGCTGCAACCGAAGATCCTCCGGGCTGTAGGTGTACCAAAACCAGCCACTCTTTCTCTGGATCATCCCGGTTCGGTACGGCACAAATCCCGGCTCAAGCGCAAAAAGGTTTGTCGGGTTGATGTAACTGCTCCAGCGCAGTGTGCTGTCTGTGTGGATGGTTTGAAACCCGGGAAGGGCTGGGACATTCCAGATGGTCTGCATAGGTACCACGTTATCAGGTTCCGGCGTGACTTCTGATCGATAATCCAAACTGGAAAAGGGCGTTTCGGTGGTGTCAGCTGGTGCTATGGGGGCCTCGGGTGCCTCGGGTGCCTTGGGTGCCTCGGGTGCCTCGGGTGCCTCGGGTGCTGAAACTACTGAGTCGGTTGCAGTTGATACAGACGTCACAACGATTGTGGGTGTTGCATGCACTAAGGACGCCATGGGCGTTGCGAATAGAACCAGTAGAGCAACGATACAGGAACAACCTATAGAGGAACAACCAACAAAAGAACAACGCTTTTTAACAGGCTCCGCCCATCCCATCCGCACTCGTATCCACCAATGCATCCGCCAATGCATCACCCCTCCCACCGTTTCAGCTGATAAGGCAAACGATCCTTATACCCTGTAAGCTCCCTGCGAAGTGTCTCGAGAGCCACTTGTACGGTAAGCGTTTTGTTTAGTCTCCTGTCCTTCGAAAATACCGGATTCACTGCGAACAACCGGCCCTCCACGCTGAATCCAATCCAAACCGTTCCCACTGGTTTCTCCGGACTACCGCCTCCCGGCCCTGCCACCCCTGTCGTTGAAACCGCAACATCTGACCCCGTCAACTTTACAACCCCTGCTACCATTTCCAGCGCCACCTGACGGCTCACTGCTCCATACTTTGCGAGTGTCTCGGCCCGAACCCCCAGTACGTTCTCCTTTACTTCGTTGGCGTACGCAACGACCCCACCCAGAACTACCGCACTGCTCCCCGGCACATTGGTGAGAGTATCCGAAAGTAACCCGCCCGTACAACTTTCTGCCGTCGAAACCGTATGACCCCGTTCCTGTAGTAAGCGCACAAGAACATCTTCCAGCCGCTCATCCCGAGTTCTTGCATAGATCACCGCTCCAATGCGCTCATCCAAAAATGATTCCAGACGGTTCAGGCGCCGGTCAATCTCCTCCCGGTTCTCCCCAAACACCGTAGCCCGAAGTGTTACCTCCCCTGGGGCGGGCAAATAAGCGATTTCGGTCCCCTCTCGCAGATATTCCTGCAAATCTCCCACCATGCGCTCCGACAAAAAACTCTCCGGTACTCCGGCTGTGCGATAGTAGCGTGTCACCGAGGGCTGTACCCAACGAAAACTTGTTGCAAGCTGTTCACTAAGCGAATGCTCAAAGATCCATTTCATTTCGTAGGGTACCCCAGGTAACAGGGCAAGATAATGCCCATCCTGTTCCAACCAGATCCCCGGCGCCGTCCCCATCTTGTTAAACAACGCCTTGCTGCCCGCAGGAACCGCCGCCTGCGCACGGTTCAATTCAGATAACTCAAACCCCCGCCTCGAAAAAATCTCCGCAACGTGCTTCAAAACCGCCTCATCCACTTCGTAACCCACCCCAAATAGTTCTGCTACCGCATGCTTGGTAACATCATCGTGGGTCGGACCCAATCCACCGGTCACCACCGTGAGATCGTTTGAATTCATACTTTCGCGTATTTCCTGCCGAATTGTATCTGCATCATCCCGAATCACAGCCGAACCGGTAATCCGAAACCCTCGCTCTGACAGGAACTGCCCGATCCAGGATGCATTCGTATTTACCGTATCTCCGATCAGCAGTTCGTTGCCTATGGCTAGTATTTTGGTTGTGTACATAACCAGAATATACTGCAGTCTCGGCCGGAAGGAAAGACGGTTGCAAAATCCATAGTTCCAACTTTGTTCTCCGTATCTTACCTTTCCATCGTGGAAAAATTACCGAACATACTCAGCACATTCCGCTTGCTAATGGCTCCCGTCTTCTTCCTGCTTTTTATCCAAGAGGATGTCTGGATTCGAGCCTTCAGTTTATTTGTGTTTCTGGTGGCTGCCCTAACCGATTTTTTCGACGGGTATGTTGCACGTCGATACAATGTAGAGTCGCCTTCTGGCGTGTTCCTGGACCCGCTTGCCGATAAGTTCCTTACGTTTTCCGGCTTTATCTGCCTTGCGTTTCTCGATCCTTCACAATTCCCGTTGTGGGCCATCTCGCTGATTGTATTTCGAGACCTAGCAATAACTCTCCTGCGGATCTACACCGACCGGCGTGGAATTATGCTCGCCACTCGAAAATCCGCAAAGATTAAAACGGCGTTTCAAATGGGGTTTCTGTATGTTTCACTCATTCTTGGGCTGTTTGTTCTTATCCCAGGGCCACTCGCAGTTTTTACAGAACAATTGTTCTCTACAAATCTGTTTTTCTGGCTGATGATGGGTGTAACTGCGATCACAGTGTATACCGGTATCGAGTACATTATCGTGAACCGAGACCTGCTTCGATCCTCCAAAGGTTAGGTTCTCTAACTACCCTTACTCTAGGAAAGCCAGGTGCGCCGGTTACGCCAGGTACTCTCAGAACTATCGGCACGCCAGGCACGATCCGCAGTTGGCAAACCAACGATCAGCCATCCCCCTTACCCGTACTTTCAAACCCAAACCCATGATTCGATCCGCCAAACTTGCCGTTGGGTCCTTCTTTGGTGCAGGACACTTACCCAAAGCACCCGGCACATGGGGGAGCCTGCTCTTTCTGCCGGTCATCTACCTCGCCTCCGTCTTCGGACCCGCCTGGATTCTATGGCCTATTCTCGCGACCACCATCGCTCTCTCCCTCTGGTCATCGGACGCGTGTGTCCAAAAATACGGAGAAGACCCAGGTTCCTTTGTAATGGATGAATGTGCAGGCCAAACCATTCCTTTTCTATTCACCTCTTTTTCCTTCGCCACCTCGGCAAGTTTTACATCCTCAAGTGACCTCTGGATCCTCGCCACAGGCTTTCTACTTTTTCGCTTTTTCGATATCAAAAAACCCCTTGGCGTGAACCAGCTACAAAACCTTCCGGGAAAATTTGGTATATTAGCCGACGACCTGCTCGCCGGTGTGTACGCTCTGGTTGTGTTGGAAGGTCTAAAATTTACAGGATGGTTATTTTAATGAAGAGAATCGTGAATACCTTTCAGGCCCATCGACCATAAAATCAGGTGTAGCCAAACATGGTTCAGGTGTAGCCAAACATGGTTCAGGCAATGCCAATTATGGTAAAATATTGTCGGGGTGATGAGAGAGCCTGCCGGACTCGACTCGGCAAAATACCGGCAATCGTATACCTTCTTCATATTACCGATATTTAGAAAAAACTCGAATGACACATACAAATCAACATATTATCTCCGACAAGGAGTACTCTCGAAAACTTGCAAAACACCTGCTAAACATCAACGCCGTTCTGCTTCGACCCTCGGAACCATTCACATGGTCGTCCGGTTGGAATTCTCCAATTTATTGCGACAACAGGCTCACACTTCGCTATCCATCCATCCGCAAGGAGATCGCTTCTGCATTCAATACCATCATTCGAAAACATTTCTCCGAAATCGATGTTATCACAGGCACGGCCACATCGGGTATTCCTCATGCAGCATGGGTGGCACAAAATCTGGATCTGCCACTCGCATACGTACGGGCCAAATCGAAATCCTACGGTTTAGCCAAACAAATTGAGGGAGGTGTCAAAAAAGGAGAAAAAACGGTCGTGATTGAGGATCTGATCTCCACAGGAAGTTCCGCACTTTCTGTAGTGGACGCACTGAACTTTATTGGCGCTGATGTTCCCGGGGTGCTGGCTATCTTTTCATATGGCTTTGACCAGGCTAACGAACGCTTTGCCCGAAGAGGCATCCCTTTGTACGTGTTAACCGACTATGCCACACTCATTGATGTTGCTCTTGAAGAATCCAAAATCACAACCACCGATCTGGAACAATTAAACCGATGGAGAGAAACCCCCGAAACATGGCCAAAATAAGTTCATTTAACAATCCGACTTCACAGGATCAACCCACGATGGTAAAAACTCTGTTGTTGATTCTCATCGTGCCGTTTCTCTCAGGATGCCTGGATTTGGTAGAACCTGCCGGGTATGATGATACTCAGGATATCGTATTCTACAATAACTTTGCAGAGGAGGAAGGGGTCATAGCCACCGATAGCGGAATTCTTTATCGGATCTTGGAACAGGGAGACGGGAACCGGCCGCGGAACAGCAGCTATATCTTTACCCGATACGTTGGATACTCCATCAACCGGGAGGATCAGTTCGATACAGGCAATAACCTCGAGATTTTTCAGCCTACCTCTATGCAGTTTTTCCAGGGTTTGGGAGAAATTTTGGTTCTTATGTCGCCGGGGGCACGCTACGAAATTGTCCTTCCATCGGAGCAGGCAGCACAAAACGGCCGTGTGTATTTCTTCGATATGGTGATGGATTCCTGGTTGCTCGAACCTGGTCAGTTTTTAACACAAAATGTACAGAGAGAGGAGGTTTCAGAGACAGAGAGTGGACTTCAGTACAGAATCATCGAAGAGGGAACTGGTGACACACCAACTGAAAACAGTCGGGTGCGTATCAATTACAAAGGCTCTTACACAAACGATTATATTTTTGATCAGGCCAACAATTCTACATTTCTGCTGCGCGACACGATCCAAGGATTTCGGGAGGGAGTACAATTGATCGGAGAAGGGGGAACCATCGAAATGTGGATCCCATCTGAGATTGGCTATGGAGATAATACCCCGTCTACAATTTTACCGGGAGCCGTTCTTGTCTTTGAAGTCGATCTGATCGAGCTACTGGACTAACCAAATGGACTAGTCTAATACCAGATCACAGGCTGGCTGTGCTCACAAGTTACCTCTCAAGTTTAGTAACCCCTAAAAAGTCCACAGCCGAATAGTCCACAGGCAGGTACTATCAAAAAAAAGCCCTGCCTCTCTCAGAGAAACAGGGCTTTTCAAAACATGCAAATATCAGCTTTGCTATAATGTCAGACCTATTAGGCCGCCATCTGATATCCTTCTGCTTCTGACTTGGAACGTGCGATTGCATAAATCATCACACCGTACCCAGCCTTGGCAAGAACGTCTGCAATGGAGTATCCAACCTGGATTGCTACCGTAGCTGTACTGCCTTCCCATCCTATGAAAGGAGCCATGTACACGATTGGGTAAAAACCCCAGGTGAAAACAAGCAGGTAACGGATATTTCTCAAAAGCACACCTGTTTTCTCATCTTTCTCTGCAATTGCATTTCCGATCTCGCCCCAGAGTACATAAACGATGTACACAAAAGGAATGGAGCTAAGAAGACCCCAGAGTCCTCTTTCAGAGAACACGCTTGTCTGTCCTGTGAGAATCTCACCTGGATAACCAAGAAGAATCATCAGGAATGCAGCAACCACCAATTTGGTGATCATGCCACTTCGTTTTTCAGCAGCCAATCCAAGAACGAGCACCAGCTCCACAACGAGCAGTGGCACGGTCAGGAGCCAGTCAACATAACGATATGCATCGTTGAATGGCTTGCCGGAAGCCTCATACCCACCACCGGTGAGGGTGTAAGCAGCTTCCCATGACTGGAAAATTCGGAAGTAGTGATATGCCGCAATACCTACTACAAGTGTAGATACTACGAGGGAAATACGATACTGAGGAGCCACACGATCTCTGGCGAGTACAAAGAAAACGCCTGAGAAGATCATAGAGGCAATAGCGAAAGACAGCATATTGTATACAAGAGTATACTGTCCTGCGGTTAGTTGTTCCATAAGGTAACCTCGTTTAGTTAGTGTTAACAGACTGCAAAACGCACAATTATTTTTGAGCGTTCCATGAAGGTAACCGAAATTTTAAAAAAGCAAAAAAGCGATTTTTTGATCCATTAAAGGCAAATACCATTGGTTTTTACCTATTTTGCGCGGAAAAGTGTCTGCATTGGTGAATTTTTCACTTTTTCTCTACCTTTTAAGGGCTAAATTTTGAGAAAAAAAATTCTCAGGCAAGGCGCACACTCATCAAAAAACATGAATAAAAAGAATTTTTATATCGAGACTTATGGCTGTCAGATGAATTTTGCTGACACAGAGGTGGTGAACGCAATCCTGATGAAAGAGGGACTTCAGCCTGTGCAAGCAGCAGAGGATGCTGATGTGATCTTTGTGAACACCTGTGCGATCCGGGAAAATGCGGAAACACGGGTGTGGAATCGCCTCAAAGAGTTTCGTTCCCTGAAAAAAGAGAAGAGAGATTTAACCGTCGGGGTGATGGGGTGCATGGCGGAGCGAATCAAAGAGAAGATTATTGAGCAGGAGCAATTGGTGGATATTGTCGTTGGCCCTGATGCGTACCGGGACATTCCAGGGCTGATTCGTGAAGTGGAGGATGGCCGAAAGGCTGTCAATGTGATTCTGTCACTCGAAGAGACCTATGCGGATATTGCTCCCGTCCGAACGGATGGCAATGGAGTCACTGCATTTGTATCGATTATGCGCGGATGCGACAATATGTGTGCCTTTTGTGTGGTTCCGTTTACACGCGGACGAGAGCGAAGCCGTCCTATGGAGAGTATTCTCGGTGAAGTACGGCAACTGCGGGAACAGGGATACAAAGAGATTACATTGCTTGGTCAGAATGTAAATTCCTACCGATTTGAACAGATCGATTTTGCGGCACTAATGGATCGTGTGAGCCTGGAAAACCCCGAGATCCGTTTTCGTTTCTCATCACCCCACCCAAAAGATTTTCCCGAACCGCTACTTCACCTGATTGCGGAGCGGCCAAACTTGTGTAATTACATTCATATTCCGGCTCAGGCTGGTAGCAATACGATGCTGGAGCGGATGCGTCGTCCATACACACGGGAGCAATATCTCGATTTGATTGGTCAGATGCGGGCCATTATTCCGGGTGTATCACTCTCCACCGATATGATTGCCGGATTCTGTGATGAAACCGAAGAGGAGCATCAGCAAACACTTTCACTGATGGAGCAGGTACAATTTGACCTGGCATACATGTTTGCTTACTCCGAGCGGGAGCGCACCTTTGCCCATCGCAAATATGAGGATAATGTGCCGGAAGATGTGAAAAAGCGTCGCCTTACGGAAATTATTGAACAGCAGATGCAAATTCAGTTGCTCAACAATCAGAAGGAGATTGGGAAGCGCCACCTCATTCTGATCGAGGGATCAAGTAAGCGTTCCGAGGATCAACTTTCGGGGCGTACCGATACCAATAAAATGACCATCATTAACAGAGAATCCTATCAGAAAGGGGATTACGTGGAGGTCGAGATTACCGATTGTACGTCGGCCACCTTAAAGGCTACCCCGATCCGTACATCATCGATTCGCGAATTTTCGGAGCGATCGGCTGCGGGGGAGCCGGCGCTTAACCACTATGTTTCGTAACAAACCATCGTACTATTGATCGCACCTGATATCGTTTTCGTACAGTACACATTCCCCGTGTCGTATGAATTTCGAGTCATAATGTTGGGTAAATGATGGGCAATGGATCGTAAAATGATGGGCAAGAGTCCAACCCATCGACCCCTTGAATGGTATGTTTGCACCGTCCCGCCCGCAACCCTGGCGACTCATTTTTTCGGAATGTTCACCCATCAACCCGAAATAGAGTAACTCGAAATAGAGTAACTCGAAATAGAGTAACTCGAAATAGAGTAACTCGAAATAGAATAACCCGTAAACTACCTGTTTCGTCATGAAAACAACTACAGACCGCGTTTCTCTTACCGATCTGCGGGATCAGCTTCGTACGTACAAGGAATCTGTGCTCGCCAACCTGGTGATGGCCGGAGAGATCCCAGCACCAACTTTTTCGGAACACCGGCGTATAGAGTTTCTAATCAACCGGTTCATAGAAAGTTCTGTTTCGGAGGTTAGTGTGGATGATGCGGGAAATGGAATCGGGATTATCAAAGGCACAGGTGGAGAGCAGGGAAATGGACGTGCCATCCTTATAAATGCTCATGCAGACACGGTTTTTTCGGAGAAAACCGACCACACGCTCATGGTTGGCAAAGAGACGATTTCGGGGCCGGGTGTCGCAGATAATGGTCTGGGCTTTGCGGTGCTTGCTACGCTACCGCAAATTCTTTCGGAACTGGATATTCGTTTTCACAATGATATGATCCTGCTTGGCGGCGTGAAAAGCCTGGGACGCGGAAACCTCGACGGGATTCGATTTTTCCTGGATCAAAGCCCATTTGATATCGTTGCAGGGCTCTGCATCGAGGGGATTCAGTTGGGGCGTTTAAGTTATCAGTCGATCGGTATGTTTCGGGGAGAGATCACATGCAGGGTTCCCGAGTCGTACGACTGGTCGCGGTTTGGAGAGGCCAGTGCCGTTCTCACCCTGAATGAAATCATCAATAAAATTAATGATATTCGAATTCCAAGACGACCACGAACCGGTATTGTGATGGGAAAAATCGACGGTGGCTCCTCTTTTAATACACTAGCCAAGGAGGCTACACTCGGTTTTGAGGTGCGATCGGAATCGGATGAAGTGGTGTCCTCCATTGAAACTACCTTTCGGAATATTGCCACGGAGGTGGCCTCCAAGACTGGCGATCAGATTGAACTGGACATTTTTGCGCATCGGAAAGCCGGCGGAATCCCGTTCGAACACCCGGTCGTTACGCAGGCCCGGCATGCCATGGAACAACTGGAGATCGAGCCGCGACTAGCCCCATCCACCTCCGAACTGGCGGCCTTTATCGACCACCAGATCCCGGCCCTAACGCTGGGGATCACAACCGGCGAACAGCAACATAATCAACTCGAATCGATCCAGATCGAGCCGATTTTCCGTGGTCTTGCACAGATCATCGGGACCCTCATCAGCCTCGATCAACACTACAAAACCCTCCAACATGAATCTGCAAAACTGGATTAACGACAACACGTACCATCACTCCCAGTTCTGGGATCTGAAAAAACTTGTCGAGGAGAAGGAGCGTCAGAACCTCAAAATTTCGCTGTGCTTACCCACGCTCAACGAGGAGAAAACGATCGGCAAAGAGATCATTTTGTTCCAGTCGGAACTGGTAAAACGCTACCCGCTCCTCGACGAAATCGCCGTTATCGACTCCGGTTCGCAGGATAAGACACTCGAAGTTGCCAAAAATTATGGGGCCGACACCTATCTCTCCAGCGATATCCTCCCTCATCTGGAGCCGAAGCGCGGCAAGGGGGAAAACCTGTGGAAGGCGATCTACCAACTCACGGGAGACATCATTGTGTACGTAGATGCGGACATCAGCAATATCCACCCGCGTTTTGTGTATGGGCTTATCGCACCGCTTATCTACCGTCCGGAAGTGAAGTATGTAAAAGCATTTTACGACCGGCCACTGGCGATCTCCGGGAACGTACGGGTTTCCGGTGGCGGACGGGTTACGGAAATCCTGGTCCGACCATTATTTTCGCTCTTTTTCCCGGAACTTACGGCGATGATTCAACCTCTATCCGGCGAATATGCCGTGCGTCGCGATGTCCTCGAGCAGATTGCCTTCCCGGTTGGGTATGGCGTCGAAACCTCTCACCTAATCGATGTATACCACAAATTTGGCATGGAAGCCTTCGCTCAAACCGATCTCGACAAACGGGTACACGAAAACAAACCCACCGTCGATCTGGGCAAAATGTCGTTCGGGATTCTGCAAACCTTCCTTAAACGAACCGACGCGCTCGATAAAATTCATCATACCGGCCACGAAACCCTGTTGCGACAGTTTCAAGTCACCAAAACGCAATATGAGCAGAACCTTATTGAAATTATCGAGGATGAACGCCCACCCATGATCGAAATTCCGGAGTACCGGGAGAAATTTCACAAGAATAAGGTGTCGGGTTGATGGAAATGCATCAAGAGCTGAAAGAGAGATTTCGCCGGCAGGCGAGCCCGTTGGAGTGTATTCCAACCGGGGAATCTCCGGTTCTGAAGCGATTGTCCGGTATTCGGGCGGTGGTTTTTGATGTGTATGGCACGCTAATTATTTCAGGAGTTGGAGATATTGGGGTAGACGACGGAGTGATTGCGCCGGAACGCATCCTTGACGCACTGGAACAAAGTGGGGTACAATGGATGGCTGAGGGTGCAGGCGAGGCTGGTGAAGGGGTCGAGGCGGGCGAGGCACTTGATGTGAATGAGGCGGGACAGGCACTTGATGTGAATGAGGCGGGCGAGGCGGGTACAATTAATTCTGGTGGCACGGGTGATTCTGGTGGCACGGGTGGCACAAGCACGAATATCATTCATGCACAAAAAGTCTTAGATCTCTACAATGAAACCGTGAATGAATTGCGTCGGGAAGCGATTGCTAAGGGTATCCACACTCCCGAACCAGACATACGCAACGTTTGGAGCCGTGTACTCGAGTCACTGAAAGATCAAAAGCTCATTCAATTCGATTCTCGTTTCGATGGCCTTCTCCGAACCGCTGAAACCCTGTCTTTAGAGTTCGAAATCCGGATGAATCCTACCTGGCCGATGCCCAATATGACCCATGTCCTCGACAGGCTACATGCCAAGTCTTACGATTTGGGGATTATCTCCAATTCTCAATTCTATACTCCTATCATGATAGAGGCCTACGCCGATAGAACTCTTCGTGATCTTGGCTTTTCCTCCGGACTGCTACATTGGTCGTACGAAGTGGGATTAAAAAAACCGAGCATCACCTTTTACAGACGCTTTCTGGAGAAAATGGTTCGTCATCATCCCACGCTCCAACCCGAAGAAATTTTGTACGTGGGCAACGACATGAGAAAAGATATCCTCCCAGCACAAACACTTGGATTCAAGACAGCGCTGTTTGCCGGCGATCAACGCTCGTTACGTTGGCGACGTGATGATCCCACCTGCAAGACCTTGGAGCCCGACTTGGTGGTCACCGATCTTATGCAAATTGCCGAGTGCCTGTCCGCCTGAAATCTTGCCTACGTAACTCCAGTCTACGTAACTCCTGTTTCCATAGATCCAGTACCAATCGATCCATTCTAAATCGATCCAACGCCCGAACAAAAAGGTAGCATCATCAGGTTTTATCACAGTCTGTCGGTAACTGCAGCCACATCACTTGGTATGGATGCGCACGCCCCTGCCCATTTTCGAACAGAACTTCACCCGAAATTGCGTCCATGAGTGCAGGTGCTTCTTCTGAGGATACATCTCCTGAGGGCTCACTTTTTGCAGATGATATGCCCAAAACGAAGCCCGATTCCGCCTCAGGTAATCGGAAAGTTCTGTTCTGCCCGGTAAGATTAGCAACCACCCAGATTCGACTTTGTCCACAGGGTGAGGTCCGAACCCAAGAGACAAACGCATCCCCAAGTGTTATTACTTGCTGCTCCCCTCGTGGATGAAACGCTGGAATTTGCCGCCGAACTTCCAGCAAATGACTCAGTGCATCGAATACACGGGATCCTGCACGATCCGGATGTGAAAGAGTCTCTTCGAGTTCTTCAGGGGACCACCGCTTTCGGTTAATCGAACGATACCGACCCGTCTGCTTCACGCCTTCCAGATCATTTTTCCCAGCAATGAGACTTTGAAAATAGAGTGCTGGAACCCCTCTGAGACTCAGTACCATCGCTTGTGAACCAAGAAATCTCGCAATTTGTACCGTTTGCAGCCCGGAGGATCCGTCGTCGTCCTCCGTCTCTCCTATCACCCCGAGTGAATCAAAGTAGGTGATATTGAGTTCATAGGGGCTTAGCGATCCATCACTGTTCCGCTTACTGGATAAAAACCCGCCCAACTGTTCTACGTCCGCAATCAGCTGGTTTACCTCCTCTTCGGGAACCAGTCCCTCCACCGGACGCACACCAATTCCATCGTGCGACGCCGTAAAATTGAGAACCAGCGCATGATCGGGTAAATTGGAAACTCCCTTCAGCCACCCGTGCAGTATACGCGAACTACCGGTTCTTAATGCATGAAGCAGAAGCGGTGCCAGACTAAACTGATACACCATGTGTGCCTCATCCCCATCACCGAAATAGCTTATGTTCTCTTCGTGTGGAACGTTGGTTTCAGTAATGAGCGTAGTACCAGGCGCAACGGCATCGGTCAGTGTCCGAATCAACTTCACAATCTCATGTGTTTTCGGGTGATGCAGGCAGCTCGTGCCCGGTTCTTTCCAGATAAATGCCACGGCATCCATACGCACCATGGTCACCCCTTTTGACAGATAAAACAGGAGCGTGTCGATGTATTCAAAGAGAACCTCGGGGTTAGCATAATTCACATCCACCTGATCCTCACTAAATGTGGTCCAGATCCAGGATTCCCCCTCTGACGTATTAAATGGGGTGAGTAGTGGATGGGATCGCGGACGAACCACGCTGCATAGGTCCGTATTGGGATCCATCGCCAAAAAGTACTCGCGGTATCGTTGATTCCCACTCAGGTACCCCTGAAACCATTGGCTATGTTGGGATACATGATTCATGACGAGATCCCCCATGATTCGAAAATCCTCGCTCATTTGCATTAAGTCTTCCCATCGACCCATTTTCGAGTCCATGATCTTATAGTCGATCACCGAAAATCCATCATCCGAAGAGCTTGGAAAAAACGGCAGCAAATGAACCGTACTAATCCTATCTGTCAATCGTTCGCTTAGAAACTTATGAAGATGACGTAGTGGCGAGTTATGATGGATGGAAGTCGCACCCTTTTTGGGACCGTTTGGGCGAATCATATCCGCGTAGGTGATCAGAAGTGTGTCTTTTTCTGTCCATTCAGGGTGATGCGGCCGATATCGTTGTTTTTGCAATACGCCGGCCTTCTCTGGAAAGTAAGCTTGAATTAGCGCATTAAGTCTGGGCACCGCCTCGTTGGCGACTTGCGCACCATAGAGAAACTGAAAGTGAGCGGCTAGTTTCTCCGAAAAGAGAGGTGGCAATGGTGCCGTTGACGTTACGCTGGTCTCCGAGTTATTTTGAGGGGTGATATTTTTCGGCATCAGCAAAAGCGTCCCGTGTCAAGTAGCATATCTTTTTGTACATTTGTAGCAAAATAAGAAAGTATGGACAGACAAGCACTACAGGAAAAATATGGCCTGATGGGTAATTCCGCTGCGATCAGGCAGGTAACAGATAAAATCATACAGGTAGCCGGAACCGATATTACCGTGCTTCTACAGGGGGAAAGTGGCGTAGGAAAGGACGTGACCGCAAGGGCCATCCACGGGATGAGCAACCGAAGCCGTGAAAATTTGGTGATTGTAAACTGCGGTGCAATTCCGGAAGGAATCATCGAAAGCGAACTTTTTGGTCACGAGAAAGGAGCCTTTACGGGGGCTCACGAAGCACGGCAGGGCTATTTTGAAAAAGCCGACAAAGGAACCATTTTCCTCGATGAAATTGCCGATACCCCCAAAAACATTCAGGTAAAACTGCTCCGGGTTCTGGAAAACGGTGAATTTTTCCGGGTTGGTTCAAGCAAGATGTACAAAACCGATGTTCGGGTTATTGCCGCAACCAATAAGGATCTCTGGGACGAGGTACAGGCCGGGAATTTCCGGGAAGACCTTTACTACCGGCTTGACACAGTAAAAATCAAACTCCCTCCGCTTCGAGACCGGCAGGAGGACATCGTACCGCTTTTTCGGAAGTTTGTTCACGAGTTCTCCGCACGCTACGACTCCAGCTTTCGCGGGTTCACTGAGGAGGCCGAGGCACTACTAATCTCCTATCGATGGCCAGGCAACATTCGAGAGCTGAAAAATGTGGCCGAGCAACTAGTCGTTCTGGAAAAATCACAGAATGTAGACAAAGAAACCCTCAAGAAATACCTTAAAGGCCGTCAGCATCAGGGATCTGCGGATAATCTGCCGATGGTCTCCGGCCAGGCAGACAAAGACTCAGGCAGGGAGAGCGAACGGCAATCTCAGGATCGGCGCACTTCCGATGAAACCAATTTAATCTACCGGGCACTTATCGAGATGCGCAGCGACCTCACCGATCTCAAAAAGATGATGCTAAAAATACTCTACCCATCCTTTGAACCAGGCGACATAAGAGCACTCCCGGAGGCCAGCCCACGTGAGATCGATCCAAATCAAATTGCCGTTTACGTGGATGAAGACGGGGAACACCAGTTGGGGATTCAGTCCACTCCTGGTGCATCACGTCCTGGTTCACTAAGTCCTGGTTCATCACGTCCTAGTTCATCACGTTCAGATGCACCACGTTCAGACGCGTCACCTTCTGTGGTTTCACGATCGGCAAACCAGCTGGATGTACAGACCACACCGGATGAATCCGGCCTCTTTTTCGACCCCACGCATATCCCATCGATCGAGGAAGCGGAAAAAATGCTCATCGAGCACGCCCTCAAAAAGTACGAAGGCAACCGGCGTTTGGTGGCAGAAGTTCTTGGCATCAGTGAGCGAACCCTCTACCGAAAACTCCATCAATACGACATCCAGTAATCAAATTCTGTATTCAATCATTCCGAGACATGAGCATCCGCAGTTTCCCGTCATCAAACCTATTTCGCATCCGGATTCTTGTTGGTTTTCTCGGGTTGATGCTGATGCTGCCTGGCTGTATCCGCTATAGTTTTACAGGAGCATCCATACCCTCTGACGTGGAAACAATCTACATTGGATTCTTCCCGGACCAGTCCCAAAGCGGCCTCGGTGATCTAAGTTCACGGCTGAACGAAGCCCTCACGGATCGCTTCATCAATCAGAGCCGTCTCACACTCACATCCGATAAGGAAACCGCAGATGCGATCCTGGAAGGAAGCATTCAGCGATATCAAAACCGCCCTTTCAGCATTAGCGGAGACCAGCAGGCCAGTCTGAATGAAATTCAAATTACGGTGCAGGCTCAGTTTCAGTACAGAGAGGATCCCGAACCGGTATATAGCAAGACCTTCACGGGAAACGCAACGTTCAATGTGCGTGAAAACCCCGTAGATGGTGAAAATGAAGCAGCAACTCTGGCGCTGGAACAGATCGCTAACAACGCATTCAACGACGCAGTCAGCAACTGGTAAGGAACCCTATCCCATGAAATCCCGATCCGGACATTCTTCCAATCCCAATCTCCCCATGATGGAGCATCTGCCCCTCTCCTACCAGGGATATACAGAGCAGTTTTTCACAAGCCCGGAGAAAGCCATTGCACGACTTGGTGCAGCTATTCAAAAACGAAATTCCGGTGCTCCCGGATACATGGTACTCTCTGTATTGTGTGCATGGAGCGGTTATCGAAGTCAGGCAGTGCATCACGCATGGACCGCGGGAATCCTTGCTCCCGGAAGTAAAAGATTCCGACAACTACCTTTTCTGATCGAACGATTCCTGGAGGCAGCAAAATCGGCAGGAATTGGCACTCAAAATAATGTACCTAAAAACCGTGAAGAGCTCTCCTCGAAGGATGAATCCACTACGAATAATGGATCCCCAATAAGAGATACAACCATAAAGAACACAACCACAGGGAATACCACCATAGGGAATACCACCACGGGGGATGGTCCTATGTGGACCGGCCAAGAGGAGATCCGGCGGGCGGTAGATCTTTGGAACACGATGGAATCTGGTGTTCGGTTTCCCTCAGCTCTTCCATCCTCTGCCTCTGGAGCTCCCGATTCCTCAGAATACGCAGTAGGAGATCTGGATCAATTCATCGAAACACTCAGTGATCCCAACCTGGTTCGTATTTCGGTTCCCGCCAAATTCCACCCTGCAGAAGATCAGGAGTCGGATGCTGCAGATCGTGCCTCGGTCAGTCTCAAAAACATCTCCATCAACCCGACACCCACTGCCACTCTGGCAAACATTCTCGCGAACCAGGGTCACACAGAAAAAGCCATTGAACTATACCGGGAACTGCTCCTCCGGCAACCTGGACGGAAACAGGAATATGAAGCTGCTATTCTTGCTCTCGAGCAGGTGCGAAATGCTCAAGAGGATTCGTAACAGGCACCCTGGCAGGAATCAAGTTCCGGATCCATAACCGGAACCATGCCGGCGCCCATCCGTACATACAAAACCGTGCGTATCCATACACGCTTACCATTCACGCGTACCCATCTGCGCTTACCCATCCGCGCTTACCCATCACTCCGCGCGAACAAACGCATTCTCCCGTTTCTCTCTTCCTATTGTTGTTTCAGGACCGTGACCCGGAAGAACCCGAACAGAATCCGGCAACCTGTATAGTTTTTCCCGAATCGAACGCTCCAGAAGAGCCGCATCCCCTTTGTACAAGTCCGTTCGCCCCACGCTCGATTCAAACAGCAGATCTCCTGAAATCACAAATCCCTCCTGCTTCTGATAGAGTGCGATGTGATCCGGCGCATGACCGGGCGTATATAACACCTGAAATTCGAATGGATGGAGCGCATTCGGGCTGTCTCCCTCCACAAGTGGCAGCGGGGTGATGGAGAACGCAGAACGACGAAACCCAAACAGCGCGGCCTGTTGCGAAAAGTGATCCCACAAGTAGGAGTCGGAGGGGTTCAGATAGACGGGTACCGAGTGATGACGAAGTACTGCCTCCAGACCCAGTACATGATCCACATGAGCATGGGTAAGAATGATCGCAAGCAACTGAGACCCGCCGGATGCCAGCGCCTTTTCGAACCGTTCGTACTCGGAGTCTGTTGTAAACCCGGGATCCACCAGTAGTGCAACACCCTCTTTTTCCAGCAGCCAGGTATTCTCCATAAACGGACCCACGGTAAATGAATGAATAGTGGTCTTGGTCATAGGTGGAATGCTCTCGAATTGGTAAAAAAAAGGGATGATATGCATTGCACACCATCCCGTGAAACGTTATGGAAAACAGAATAGACCGCTACTTCTTGTTGTAACGCTTGTTGAAACGGTCGATCTGGCCAGCTTTCTTTTGGATTGTCTTGTCTTTGTTGTAAAACGGATGATTTTTTGAATCGATCTCGCTCTTGTAAACACCGTCTTTGGTGCTCATGGTGCTACGGGTCTTGATCTCTGATCCGTCACTCAAAATGACGGTAATTTCGTTGTAATTGGGATGAATACCTGATTTCATGGCGCTTGCTAGATAAATTGGTAAAAAATAAAGATAGACTTCCAATATAATGACTATTGCTCCCTTTTGCAATGATCAATGTTTGTCACTCGATGTAACCAAATCTGTAAGAAGTACCGCTTTCGTCTTGGTTTCGGCCCACTCCTCATCCGCCTCCGAATCACTCACAATTGCACCGCCCACCGGATAAACAAGGGTCCCATTCTGAATCATCGCTGTCCGGATCACAACATTCAAATCGACCTTCCCATCCGGAGAAAAATACCCGAACGACCCACTGTAAATCCCACGCTTATAGATCTCCAGCTCCTCAATCCGCTGCATGACCCGCAACTTCGGTGCCCCTGTCATCGAGCCCATCGGAAAACTAACCCGAATCGCGTCCTGTACCGTATTCCCAGCGGCAAGCTCCCCCGTCACCCTGGAAATCAGCTGATGAACCGTTCCAAAACTTTGTATCTCAAAAAGATCCTCTACCCGCACACTCCCCGCAATGCATACTCTCGAAAAATCGTGTCGAACCAGATCTACAATCATCACATTTTCTGCTCTGTTTTTCTCGTTCAGCAGCGTAGACTTTTCACGTTCATCTTCAGTTCGGTTTGATTTTCGGGCAGCCGTACCCTTGATCGGTTCGGAAAGTAGCCGGCCACCTTCGCACTGCAAGTAACGCTCAGGACTTGCACAGACAACCGCCAGATCCCCCCGCTCCAAATATGCTCCAAACGGTACCGGATTCCGCCTCCGCATCGCTCGGTACAACGCATACGCATCCCCTTCAAAATCTGCCTGCATGGGATAACTATAGTTCAACTCGTAATACTCTCCCTCCCGAATATCCCCCTGAATTGCTGCAATGGCTTCCTGGAATTGTTTCGGGTTGATGAGAGGGCGCAAATTACTCACGCGAAACAATGGATTGGTTTCCACCTCGCTACTGTGCTTATCCATCACTTTGAGGTCATCCATCGTTCCTAGATTATCCATCACTCCAAGTTCATCCATCACCCTTAGACCATCCATCACCCCAAGATCATCCATCACCCCAAGATCATCCATCACCCCAAGATCATCACAAAGCACCTCAACACCCTCTGTCCCGATTTCAAGAAGAAGCCCCGGTGTGAACATGTACAGATCCGGAGCATCAATCAACGCCGGATTACCGGAAAATAGAGTGGGCTCAGTATGATTTTTGACATCGTACCCTATGTACCCAAATATCCACTCACCGGCCCCGCGCATCACCTCTAGTGCACTCCACAAATCTGGATACTTCTCCGTCTGTACGCCATTCGGGCTCTGATGTACAATCCGGATGGACGAGTCATCGATAATCAATTCACGTTTCGGGCAGGCAGCCAGATAACTTGTCCGGGACGATGGGTGCTCCGGATGCTGTGATTCAAACAGTAACAGCGCCTGAGGCTCCGGCCCGCCAATCGCACGAAGCGCCTCTCTGACTCCGGTAATAATGCGGTCTGTCCGTATGTGCCTGCAATTCATACTTTGCGTGTTTGTAACTCAATGTTTATCGGTCCATCTTTCGTCAAAATACGGGTTTCCTCCATAAACGCGGAATCAGCTGTGCACGAAAGTTTGACCTTCAGCGGGAGAGTTTCTACTTTTTTTCGGTGAATGAGCCAAAGCCTTCGTATCATCCGTAGTGTA